>JADGOY010000141.1 GCA_017882715.1 Nakamurella sp.
CGGGAGATCGCCCACGCTCCCTGGCTTCCGCCGGTGCACACGGCAAGAGTTGCTCCCCTGTCGACGGTCTCGGTCAGAAATGCTGCCGGATCTGCGAGTCGGTCCGCGCTCACCACGAGCACATCCGCCGCCTCGACGAATGGCCGGTGAAAGGCGGCAAGGCCGTCGTAGTCGTGGATGTCGCACCAGATCTGGCAACCGGCCGCCCGCGCAACGGCCAACACCGGTAGTGACCAGGTGGTCAGGTCGATGACGGCGATCTGCGCCCGGTCGAGTGCGTCGAGCAACCCGGTCGGGAACTCGGGCGGGATGCCGGTCAGGTCGAGGTAGATCGACACCCGTTCACCGGTGGCCGACATCAGATTCAGGTGGTGCTCGGAGGCTCCCTCGACGACATCCGGAACCAACTCCAACCCCGGATGCGCAAGCGCCGAGGCGATGTTGGCGGCGTCCGGATCGGAGCCCAGCACGGTGCGCAGGGTCGTGGGGACGCCGAGCCGCGCCAGGTTCAGCGCCTTTCCGGCCGACGTCCCACCCAGACCCCAGCGGTGACCACGGGCGATCTCCATGTGCGGGCGCGCCTCGGGCAGGGTGTCGAGGTCCACCAGCATGTTCCAGCTGGCTGGGCCGTTGACCAGCACGCTCGTCATCGGGTCAGTCAAGCATCCGGCTCGCTGGGGCGAGGAAGAGCGCTGATGAAGTCGTTGACTCCAGCCCCACAGCAGAGGTCACATAGAGACCGAGTTCAGACGCGCACAGGATGTTGATCCGCACTGCTCACCGGTCCCGCAGCCGGGTGACGAACTTCAGGCCCGACCAGGTGGCGTCGAGCGCGGCGACCTTGACGTCCACCTGTCCGTGGGTCAGACCGTAGTCGCGCACAATGGTCTCGTTCAGATCGGTGGATACCCCGGAGGCCCGCTTGGGCCAGCACACCCAGAGCATCCCGGCCGGCGTGTGACCGGCAGCTGCGGCATCGAAATGCCGATGCAGGGTGGCGATGTCGGGGCAGAACAGCATCACGACGTCATACGGCTCGCGGCCTGCCCGTCGGTGAAAGGGTGCGCCGGGGTCGAATTCCGGCGGTGGGTTGATCACCAGGACGCGCGAGGTCGAGGTCACTCCGAGCTTGCGTGGTAGCGGCGTGCCCGAGTAGCCGGCGGTCATTCGGACAGTGTGACGGAGAACCGGGTGCCGCGTAGGAGGACTCTTTGCTGCAAAGTGCAGGCATGATGCTGTGTTGAATGCGTCGCGTCGACTCGCGCGAGGCCCACTGGCGCGCAGCCGCCGGTACTCCCCGGCCGTACCCCGGGACAGTCGTTGCGGGCGACGCTGCCTTTGCGAAGTTCCGGTCCCTGGTCATCCTCGGACTGCCATTGGACGGGCAAGTGCTGCAACGAATATGGCAGCCGATCCCGCGATACCGGGGCCGTCGGGCTCGTCCTGTTCCCGTTGGCGCGGCTGGCGATCGCGGACCTGTCCGCCGGGAACTGGGCCGGCGCTGTGGCCAACGCCACCGAAGCACTGCAACTCGCGCGGAGCACGGGTCAGCCCCCTGACCGCGATGCCGCTGGCCCAGTTGGCCCTGTCTGCGGTGTAGCGCGGCGACGACGACTGCGAACGGGTGCTGGGCGAACTGAACCAGGTCACCACCGGGCAGCCCTCCGGCATTCTCGGCGTCCTCGTCGAGGCCACCAAACGGTGGGCGCTGGGATCTCACGACGCCCTCACCGGGCGGCCGGCGGCCGCACTGCATCACTTCGAGCAGATGACCCAACGCACCCTGACCCGGTTGGCCGCCTACGACCGGCTGGACATCGCAATTCGAGCCGGTCAGCGCGACACCGCCATCGGTTGGCTGACCGACCTGGAACGCTTCGCCGATGCCGTCGACACGCCCCACGCTCGAGCGGTCGTCGCCTACAGCCGGGCTCTGCTGGCCTCGGGGAAGAATTCCTCCGGCACAGCTGAAGAGCTTTCCAGTCGGCGCTGCGTTATCAGGTTGGTGCGGGTCGGCCCTTCGAACGGGCCCGCAGGCACCTGGCCCACGGCGATTTCCTGCGCCGATTCCGCCGCCGGGTTGACGCCCGCGAGCAGTTGCGGACCGTGCTGCAGACGTTTGACGATCTCGGCGCGGCCCCGTGGGCGCACCGGGCCGGGCAGAGCTGCGGGCCTCCGGTGAGACCGCCCGGAAAAGGGATGCTTCGACCGGCGTCGCCCTCACCGCGCGGGAGTTGCAGGTCGCCGGGTTCGTCGCCGGCGGGTTGTCCAACCGTGAGGCGGCAGCGCAGTTGTTCCAGTCCGCGAACGGTCGATTTCCACCTGGGCAGTCTCTTCGCCAAGACCGGAATCAGCCCCCGCGGCGAACTCGCCCGACTCGCCCTCGGATAGGTTGGCCGCTGACCACAGCCCAACGACTCATGGTTTCGCCGGTTCGAGCAGCCGCGCGGCACCCAGCAGGTCAAGGTGGGGTGTGGGTCGCGGTCAGCCGTGCGTGTGGCCGGACCACACAGCGGGCGGAACGGCACCTACCTGCTCCACTGCACGTTTCCCCCAGGAGAACCCCTTCGACGTCGACCTGCCTTTCGATGACGTCAACGGGTGGAGACCGGCGGACGGTGCCCTACTCTGTCGCTCGTGCGCACGCACGAACTGGTCCTGGCCCGGATCGAGCGGGACCTGTCCGCAGGGCGGCTGACGGTCGGTGGTCGCCTTCCGGCCGAGCGAACCCTGGCCGCCGAACTGGGCGTGTCACGTGCCTCCGTGCGTGAGGCCATCCGGGTGCTCGAGGCGATGGGGATCATCCGCACGAACGTTGGTTCCGGACCGGAGGCGGGCGCTGTCGTGATCGACAACCCGGCAGCCGGGATGACAGCCGGGATTCGCCTGCACCTCGCTTCACACCACCTGCCCGTCGCCGACATCGTGGAACTGCGGGTGTTGTTGGAGACGTGGTCCGTCGCCCGAGTCGCCGACAGGGTCCGCAGTTCGCGCGATGGTCTCTCGGCAACGGATCTCGGGCCGTCCGCCGCCGTGCTGGCGCAGATGGACGAAACCGGGCTGTCCATCGAGGAATTCCACCGGCTGGATGCGGCCTTCCACGCCGGCCTCGTCGGGTCGTCCGGAAACGTGCTGGTCGCGGCCGTGATGTCCGGCCTGCGCGGTGCGATCCACGACTATGTGATGACCGGGACGCGGGGACTGCCCGACTGGGAGGGTACCGCCGCCAGGCTGCGCGCGGAACATCGCGCGATTCTGGACGCCGTCGCAACCGGCGATCCCGGTCAGGCGGCCGAGCGGGTCCGAGCGCACATCGAGGGCTTCTACCGTGAGGCGGCATTGGACGCCGAATAATCGAGTCGGCTGATCATTTCGCCCAGAACGTCATCAGGGCAGCATTCGCGATCACTGACGACCACGAACGCGGCGGCCAGCCGGGGCCGTCCCAGCCGGAGGATCGCGGCAGCTGCCGCCGCGAAGACCGCGACCTGTGCCAGCAGCTGCACCGCACCCGGAACCGACTCACCCTGGATGACCGTCCAGATCACTGCGACGGCCAGCGGAGCGGCCAGAGCGGCACAGATCTTCCCGGCCAGGGTGGCTGCAGCAACCCACGCCCAGCACGCCACGGCGACCAGCGAGACGAGTTCCAGGCCGAACCGCAGGGCGAGATTGGCCGATTGCACGACGGACAGCATGATGACCTCCTGATGGGCCGTGGTTCCGTTGTGCGTGACGGGACAACGATGCCGGTGCCAGGCGGTTGCCCGCGTCGGCGCGCGGGTTGATCCCGGTCGTCCACCCGTGGGTGGACTCCTCCCGGATCAGCCGCGACCGCGCTGTCAGAGCCGACACGTGCCCGGTGGGCAACAGCGGGCGAAGCGACTGCCCGTTGCTGGTGGCAGCCAGGGCCGGACTACTGCGCGGCGACGTCCAAGATGATCACCTCTAGGGTGCGCGGGCCGTGCACACCCTCCACCCGGGACAGTTCGATGTCGCTGGTCGCGCTCGGACCGCTGATCCAGGTCTGCGGCCGGTCAGCGGTCAGCAGCGCAACCCCCTCCGGAACCGTGCCGACGATCTGGTCGGCTCTCACCACGCAGATGTGATGGTCGGGGACGAGAGTGATAGCTCGCCGGCCCTGATCGTCCGAACCGTCCAGCACGATGGTGCCGGTGTCCGCAATGGCCACCCGGGCGGACGTCACGACCGCAACGGCGGCGTCCAGCCGGTCCAGCGGCACTGGATCCGTCCGGCTGTCGGTGAGTACCTCGAACCCGACGTCACGAATTGCGCTGACCCAGTCGGCATCCAACCCGACCGGAACCACGACGGTCGGAGCTGGTCCGCCGTCCAGGAGTGTTGGCGCGCCGAGCGACTCGACGATGGCGGCGGTCAGAGCTCCCGCATCGGCTGCGCGATGGACCAAGGCCCGGTAGCCGACCAGTCGGTCGATCAACAATTCGATCGTGTCCAGGGCCCCCGGTTTCCACGGTCCGACAACCCTGTAGTCGCGGGGAATCTCCACCGGGTCGGTACCCGATTGAGTCAAGGCGCCGCGGATCCGAGCGAGGACGTGTTCGCGGGCCCCCGACGAACTCGTGGACATCACGCCTGATCGCCCCGCTCGCGCGCCCACCAGGTCCGGAAGGTTTCCGCCGGCGGAGCCGGGAGATCCCGGGCCGCAGTCCATTTCGAGGCCGGGAACGGCAATGACGAAATGAGCCCCTTCTTACCGGCAACGAGACGCCCGACACCGGTGAGCTTCTCGGCGGCGGCAAATCGCCCGGCATCCGACATCACCCAGGACGCGGCCTTCATCGTCACGCTCCAGCCGTCCGGCACGGTGCGTCCGCGATCCTCGTCGACCATCCGGGCGCGCAACATCACCAGCAACGACGGGATGTCGATCTTGACCGGGCAGACCTCGTAGCAGGCGCCGCACAGTGTCGAGGCGTAGGGCAGGGACGCGTTCGGATCGTCATGACCGGTCGTCCCGGTCAGCTGCGGGGTGAGCACCGCCCCGATCGGGCCGGGGTAGACCGAGCCGTAGGCGTGCCCGCCGGTGCGCTCGTACACCGGGCAGACATTCAGGCACGCACTGCACCGGATGCAATGCAGCGCCGCTCGTCCCACTTCGTCCGCGAGCGCGTGGGTGCGGCCGTTGTCCAGCAGGATCAGGTGGAACTCCTGCGGTCCGTCCCCGGGCGTCACCCCGGTCCACATCGAGGTGTACGGGTTCATCCGCTCGCCGGTCGACGACCGCGGCAACAACTGCATGAAGACCTCGAGGTCCTGCCAGGTCGGCACCAGCTTTTCGATACCCATGACGGTGATGAGGGTCTCGGGCAGCGTGAGGCACATGCGGCCGTTGCCCTCGGACTCCACGACGGCCAGTGTCCCGGTGTCCGCGATGGCGAAATTGGCACCCGAGATGGCGACCTTGCTCTGCAGGAATTTGCGCCTCAGGTGCGCCCGGGCGGCCATCGCCAACGCGCGCGGCTCGTCGGTGAGACCCGCAGGCGCATCGCCCATCTCCCGAAGGAAAATCTCTCGGATCTCGGCGCGGTTACGGTGGATCGCCGGCACCAGGATGTGCGACGACCGGTCGTGGCCCAGCTGCACGATCAGCTCGGCGAGGTCTGTTTCGAAGGCGGCGATGCCGGCGTCCGCGAGGGCTTCGTTGAGCCCGATCTCCTGGGTGGCCATCGACTTGACCTTGATGACCTCGGTCTGCCCGGTGGCCCGCACCAGCTCGGTGACGATGCGGTTGGCCTCGTCCGCATCGCGCGCCCAGTGCACCACCCCGCCGCGAGCGGTCACCGACTCCTCGAGCTGCAACAGCAGCTCCGGCAGCCGGACCATCACGTCAGCTTTGATGGCAGAACCGGCGTCGCGCAACGCTTCCCAGTCCGGAACCTCGTCGACCACCTCCGCTCGCTTGGCCCGGATGACGGAGGTGGCGTGCGCGAGGTTGGCGCGCAGCTGGGTGTTGGCCAGCTCGTGTCGGGCCGCTTTCGGGAAACTCTCGTTGCCGCGCAACGGGTTCGGGTGCTGCAATTCCGGATCCGGCTTGCGGCGCAACGGGACGCCCAGGAACGTCGTCATCGCAAGGCCTCGCCGGCCGCGGCGTCGGCGACCGCTTCGGCCGAGACGGCACCGGCGGACTTCTCCGCGGCCAGGATCTCGGCGAGGTGCATGGTTCGCACGCCGGCTCGGGTCCGGGACAGGCCGCCGCCGATGTGCATCAAGCAGGAGTAGTCGCCGGCGGTGAGCACCTCCGCCCCGGTCGTCTTCACCGCCGCCATCTTGTCGGACAACATCGCGGTGGAGGTGTCGGCGTTCTTGAGCGCGAACGTGCCGCCGAAGCCGCAGCATGACTCCGCATTCGGCAGCTCGGTCAGCCGGATGCCCTCGACCGCACGGAGCAGGCGCAGCGGCTTGTCCCCCACATGCAGCATTCGCAGGCTGTGACAGGTCGGGTGGTAGGTGACGTGGTGCGGGAAGTAGGCGCCGACGTCGGTGACGCCGAGCACATCGACCAGCAGCTCGGAGAGCTCGTAGGTGCGGGCCCCGACCGCCTCGGCGTCGGCCGCCAGCGCGTCCTCGCCGTACCGGCGGGCGACCATGGCCTGCTGGTGGCGAATCGACCCGGTGCACGAGCCCGAGGGTGCGACGATCGCGTCCCAGGCCCCGGTGAGCACCGGTGAGAAGGTGCGGACGTGCTCGCGGACGACGGGCAGCGCCTCGGTCAGGTAGCCGGTGTTGACGTGCATCTGACCGCAACACACCTGGTCGGGCGGGAACGCCACCTCGTGGCCGAGCCGCTCCAGCAAGCGCACGGTGGCCTGCGGAGCCTGCGGGAACATGGCATCGGCGATGCAGGTGGCGAACAGGGCTATACGCACGGTGCCTCCGCGGGGTCGGCGGTCTGAGAATTCTACCGCCTGTGGTCTGACCACACCATTCGAGGGGTTGACAGGTGGGCAGCTGGAGTGCGCGGCCCGCGGGGTGGCTGGCGGACGGGCTGGGTGGCTGGCGGAGCGGCTGAGTGGCTCCGACTCGTCTGCGGGATCTGGGGTGGCGGGTTTGGGGTTTGGGGTGGCGGGGCTTGAGATTGCTGCCATTCCTTGGCGGACGCCGCGGCCACTTTCGGCTCAACCGGTGCTGAAGTTCCGTACTCCGCTGGCTGCCGCTCAACGCGCGTGATGATCAAAGGTTGTGGCCTTCTCGGATCGCCGGCCGCACCAAAGGACCGGGAACTTTGATCAGCTCGGCCGCAACCAGGCGCGACCGCGTCTCAGGCGGACCGCGCCGCGAGGCTCGCATCGGCAGAGCGGCCGCGGAAGGCAGAGCGGCCGCGGAAGGCAGCGCGGTCCGGGAGGGCAGCGCGGTCCGGGAGGGCAGTGCGGCCGGGAGGGCAGCGTGACGGGAGAGGCTCGCTGGTCGACAGAGCGACCGGGAGGGCAGAGCGGCCAGGGGAAGGCTCAGACGCTGGTAGCATCGAATGGTTGTCTGTGGCCCGCCGACCAACGCCGGCGGGCTCTATTTAGAGTGTGACTGTTGTGAGTGTGACCGTTGTTAGTGCGGCCCGGCACCGCACAGCGACACCCTCCTGCCGCGGAAAGACCGCGGCCGACGAGTCCATAGGAGGTGCACGTGAGCGTTTCGACCGCTCCACGTCACTATGAGCTGCTGCTCATCCTCGATCCCAGCCTCGACGAACGCACGGTCGCGCCGTCGATAGACACCTTCCTCAACGTCATCCGCCAGGGTGGCGGCAGCGTCGAGAGTGTCGACATCTGGGGCAAGCGCCGGTTGTCGTTCGAGATCAGGAAGAGCGCCGAGGGCATCTACGCCGTCATCAACGTCCGCTGCGAATCGGCCGTGGTCTCCGAGCTCGACCGACAGCTGAATCTGAATGAATCAGTGCTGCGCACCAAGATCATCCGCCCGGACGCGAAGTAAGGGGCCGGGCTGATGGCTGGCGATACCAACATCACCGTGGTCGGAAACCTGACCGCCGATCCCGAACTGCGTTTCACCGCGTCCGGCGCCGCCGTCGCGAACTTCACCGTCGCCTCGACCCCGCGCACCTTCGACCGTGCGTCGGGTGAGTGGAAAGACGGCGAGGCGCTGTTCCTGCGCTGCAGCATCTGGCGCCAAGCGGCGGAGAACGTCGCCGAATCGCTGACGCGCGGTTCCCGGGTCGTCGTGACCGGGCGACTCAAGCAGCGGTCGTTCGAGACCAAGGAAGGCGAGAAGCGCACGGTCATCGAGCTCGAGGTCGAGGAAATCGGCCCCTCGCTGCGCTATGCCACCGCGAAGGTCAACCGCGCTCAGCGTTCTGATGGCGCCAGCTCCGGTGGCGGCGGCTACGGCGGTGGATCGGGCGGCTCCCGGCCCAGCGCACCGGCCGACGATCCGTGGAGTTCGGCCCAACCGGCCGGCGGCTCCAGCGGTTTTTCGGACGAGCCACCGTTCTGATCTCTGGTCATCGAGCTGACCCTGTCATGTCGATCGACCGCCGTGATTCACGGCCCTGATTCCCTTTTCGGCCTGTTCACCTGACCTGATTCCGGAGTACTGAATACCTCGGCGGCAGGCGGCGAACGCCTCAGATTTCTGGAGACATTCCCATGCCCAAACCCCCTGTACGCAAACCGAAGAAGAAGGTCTGCGCGTTCTGCAAGGAAAATGCGCAGCCCATCGATTACAAGGACATCACCCTGCTGCGCCGCTTCATCTCCGATCGCGGAAAGATCCGCGCTCGCCGGGTGACCGGCAACTGCACCCAGCATCAGCGGGACATCGCCACGGCCGTGAAGAACGCCCGTGAGGTTGCCCTGCTGCCGTACACCTCGACCGCGCGCTGAGCCCGGACCAGGAAAGGACGGACGACATGAAGCTCATCCTGACCACTGACGTTCCCGGTCTGGGCGCACCCGGCGACGTCGTCGAGGTGCGTGACGGCTACGGCCGCAACTTCCTGCTGCCGCAGGGCAAGGCCATCGCCGCCACCAAGGGCGCGGAGAAGCAGGTCGCAACGATCAAGCGCGCACAGGTGGCCCGGGAGATCCGCGGCACCGAGCACGCCAACGAGGTGAAGCAGGCCCTGGAAAAGCTGTCCGCGAGACTGTCCATCACCGCGCGGACCACCGCCGACGGCGCCAAGCTGTTCGGCTCGATCACCGCGATCGACGTCGCCGCCGCGATCAAGGCCGCCGGCGGGCCGGTACTCGACCGTCGGACCATCGAAACCGGCGGCCACATCAAGACCGTCGGGTCGCACCCGGTGTCGGTCAAGCTGCATCCGGGCGTGACCGTGCAGCTGACCGTGCAGGTCGTCGGCGGCTGAGGCAGCCCTCCGCACCCGCGACTCCGGGCGATTGACGAGAAACCTCGGCACGGTTACGCCGTCGGCCGCCACTCGGCGCCTTCCGGGACTGAGCGCCAACATATGTCGGCGCTGAGTGCTGAAAACCGGAGCTGAGTGGGCGTGACCGACCCCGGACCGCGCGGCGCCGGATGCCCGGCTGAGTATGCGGCGCAGCTGTTCTGCGTCGCGGCGTCGCCGACCCGCGGACCACGGACCCGGCTGGGCTGCGGATAGGGCGGACCCGGGCCACGTGTGAGCTCAGCGTTCGGCCCTGCTCAGCCCCGATCTCCTCGTCAACCTCCTGCGGGATGTCTGGTGCAAGGGGCTGCAGGAAGCACCACAACAGGCATCGGCGAACGCCGAATGATCTTGATCTTGATGGACTGGGATCCGAGAAGTCCCCTGGACGGCCGCGCTACCGGGGAGGATCCGAGCACCAGGATCCCGCCGGTTCGCACTCCAGGGCGTTCAATGCCTCACTCCATCCCGATCCGGCGCTGAATTCGGTGGTCGTGGGCTCGGGCAGCTGGTGCAGTTCCCGAAAGCTTGGCCACCGCCTGCGCCAGAGCGCCTCCGATCTGCTCCTGCCGCTGGCTGAGGACCTGATCCTCTGCGTGAAGTCCGACCTCCGGCGGGTGCATCGCGCGGCCCCGCACGCCGAAGGTCGCCACCCGCAGGGGCCCGCAGACCGACTTGCGGAACAGTTGCATCACACTCTCGGGGGCGGGGATCCTCCGGCACTCGTCACAACCTCGGGGTGAGCCGCGACCGACGCGCTGACGACGCTGTTGCGGCGGCACGTTTGGCGACAAGCAATATTGGCCTCCGGCCGGGGCGATGATCAACCACGTTCGGTGTCTGAGCGTCACGAGATTGCCACGCTTGGTTACATGCGCGAGATTTGTCGTCGCATACCGCTTGCCGCAGGGCGCGGTCCCGGGCTGGCGAGGTCGGTGGGCCTGCGAAGGGCGCCACGGTGGTGGACCGAGGCCAGCCGAATGTTACGAAGGGTAATCAGAGTGCGGGCGGTCGACCGGCCCTGGCCGTCTTGCGGGACGTATCCACAGGTATCGACAATCGGCGCGAATGCGCGGCCACCCTCAGGTGATGGTCACGACCTGGTCACACCACCATCACAACGGGAGAACGGGCCGCCGGGCGCGACACGCTGAGCGCGCCACGCCGCAACGCGCGTGCGAATAGTTGTCCACAAGCAACGGCCCTCGCCCGGTGCCCTTGAGCTGGGCTGACGGGACCGCGGCCGGAAGTTTTCCCCACAGTTGTCCACACGGATCAGGGGAGTCTGCTGGGTCGATGGCCCGGCAGTCCCCAATCCATCCCGGTGTTGTGCACACCTGGGGTTGGCAGCGCTCACCCCAGAGCCATACCGTGCGAGGCGCTCCCCGGAACCGGTCGCGAACCTTCGGGCTGGCTTCGCCGACTTCGTCACGGAAGGTGACAGGATCGGCAGTGTCGGACCCGGCGGATAGACAGAACATATGTCCAGTAGATGGTTGTCGGGCGACGCTGGGGCGCTACTTGCGGCACGACGGGGAGGCGGCGCGGGGATGGCGGTGGTCGACGAGCGATGGTCCGGGTCGGCTGTGCGTCCCGCACAGCCGACCACGTTCGACCGTCAGCCGCCGCAGGATCTGGCCGCTGAGCAGTCGGTGCTCGGCGGGATGCTGATGTCCAAGGAC
>JADGOY010000142.1 GCA_017882715.1 Nakamurella sp.
AACACCCCCCAGATCATCAATGACAGGGGGTCAGAGTCATACCGATCCCGGTAGGTCAGCGACCCCTTGACCGGGGGTCATGAAGAAGGTAACGGGGGGGGGACGCCCAACCGCCCGCCGAGCGGTAACCGGCAATGGTCATCGGCGACGGTCATCGGCGATGCGATCAGCGGCGATGCGATCAGCGGACCGGTTCGAGCACCTCGCGACCGCCCAGTCCGGGCCGCAGCGCCGCCGGCACCCGCACCGAACCGTCGGGTTGCTGATGGTTCTCCAGGATCGCGACCAACCACCGGGTGGTGGCCAGCGTTCCGTTCAAGGTGGCCGCGACCCGCGGCTTTCCGTCCTCGTCGCGATAGCGCACGCCCAGCCGCCTGGCCTGGAATGTCGTGCAGTTGGACGTCGAGGTCAGCTCCCGGTAGGCCCGCTGGCTGGGCAGCCACGCCTCACAGTCGAACTTGCGCGCCGCCGACGTGCCGAGGTCTCCCGCCGCGGTGTCGATGACCCGGTACGGCACCTCGACGGCCGCCAGCATCTGTTCCTCGAAACCCAGCAAGCGCTGGTGCTCGGCAGCCGCGTCGTCCGGACGGCAGTAGGAGAACATCTCCACCTTGTCGAACTGGTGCACCCGGATGATGCCGCGGGTGTCCTTGCCGTACGAGCCGGCCTCCCGGCGGAAGCACGAGGACCACCCGACGTAGCGCAGCGGGCCGCTGGACAGGTCCAGGATCTCGTCAGAGTGGTATGCGGCCAGCGGAACCTCGGAGGTGCCCACCAAGTAAAGGTCGTCGGCGGCGAGGCGGTACACCTCGTCCGCGTGCTCGCCGAGGAAACCGGTGCCCTCCATTGCCTCCGGCTTCACCAGGACCGGCGGAACCATGGGCACCATCCCGTGGCCGATCGCCGTCGTCACCGCGAGATTGAGTAGCGCCCACTGCAACTGGGCGCACACGCCGCGCAGGAAGTAGAACCGGGCCCCGGAGACCTTGGCGCCGCGCTCCATGTCGATCGCGCCGAGGCCCTCGCCCAAGGCCAGGTGATCGCGGACCGGGAAGTCGAATTCGACCGGGGTGCCGACGTGCTTGACGACGATGTAGTCCTGCTCACCGCCGGCCGGAGCACCTTCGATCAGGTTGGGAATCGCCAGATGGGCGGCGGCCAGCACCTGATTGGCCTCGGTTTCGGCCACCTCGGCCGCCTTGACCTCAGCGGACAGTTGCTTTCCCCGCTCCAGCAGCGCCGGGCGATCCGCGGCTGATGCGCGCCCGATCGTGCGGCCGAACGCCTTCTGCTCGGCGCGCAGAGTGTCAGCGGTCGACACCGCGGCGCGCCGCGCCACGTCGGCGGACAGCAGGCGGTCGACGACCGCAGGGTCGGCGCCACGGGCGGATTGCGAGGCACGCGCGAGGTCGGGGTCCTCTCGGAGGATGCGCAGGTCGATCACCGGCTGAGCCTATCCGCGGGTGCCCGCTGGTCCGGCCCTGTGGCCGCGCGCACCCGGCCGGGCAGAATGAGCCAATGCCCGTCGTGATGTCCCGACCCCAATTCGAGGATCTCGTCTCCGAGGCGCTGGACCTGATCCCGAGCGAGTTCACCAGCGTGATGGACAACGTCGTCGTACTCGTCGAGGACCACCACCCCACCCGATCCCTGTACGGCCTCTATCACGGGGTCGCGCTCACGTCACGGACCTCGCAGTACTCCGGCCACCTGCCGGACACCATCACCATCTACCGGGATCCCATCCTGGCGCACGCCCGCGACGTCGAGTCCGCGCGCGAGCAGGTGGCCACCACCGTGATCCACGAGATCGCCCACCACTTCGGCATCGACGACGACCGGCTCGAGGAGTTGGGCTGGGGCTGACCGGCGCGCCGTCGCCCAGAGCATCCGTCAGGGCGGACCCGCGGTCCGCCCGACTACGCTCCTAGGGCCGGAATCCGTCCGTCAGTACCCAGGAGCCGACCATGCCCACCATCGCCGTTGTCGGGGAAGTCGTCGCCGATGCCGTGCTGCCGCCCGACGGGATCGTCGACGGCGCCGCGCATCTGACCGTGCACCCCGGTGGTGGGCCGGCCAATACGGCGGTGACGCTGTCGCGGCTCGGTACCACGGCGCGGTTCGCCGGACGGCTGTCCGGTGGTGCGCTGGGGGCACTGTGCCGCGCCAAACTGGAGGAATCCAAGGTCGACCTGAGCGCGTCAGAGACGGCGATCGAACCGGCCACCCTCGCGATCGCCCGGCTCGACCCCACCGGCGCCGCCTCGTACGAGTTTTACGTGGACGGCACCGCCGACTGGGCCTGGACGGACGAGTCGCTGGCCCCACTGATCGACGGACCTTTCCCGTCCTACAGCCCGCCGGTGGCGATCCACACCGGAACCCTGGCGCTGGCCCTGCAGCCCTCGGGCATGCTGATCGAGCGCCTGCTGGACCGGGCACGCGACAAAATGACCGTTTCGATCGACCCGAATCTGCGCACGCTGCTGGTGCCGGTCAACTCGTATCGCCGTTGGATCGACCGGTGGGCCAGGCTGTCCGACATCGTGCGGCTCTCCGAAGACGATCTCGAGCAGTTGTGGCCGGGATGGACGCCGGAACAGGCGGCTACTCACCTGCATACCTGCGGTGTTCCGCTGGCCGTCGTCAGCCTCGGAGCCGCCGGTGCGTTCGCCTCGCTGCGCGGCGAGCAGGTCAAGGTGCCGATTGCTCCCACCGTGCTGGTGGACACGGTCGGCGCAGGTGACTCGTTCCACGGCGGGATGCTGCACTACCTGGCGGAGAACGGATATCTGGGTGGCCGGCTGGACACCCTGACCGCGGACGGGCTGTTCCAGGCCCTGACGTTCGCCTCCAGGGTGTCGGCCATCACCTGCTCCCGGCCGGGCGCAAACCCGCCGTGGGCCAACGAACTCCTGGTCTGACGCGGTCATCTGACATCGTTGTCCCAGTACTGCCCGCGGGCAGCGGGGGCTTCACATCCAGTGCGAGAACATGCCCTGCCGCGGATGCCGGACGGTCACCGAGCCACTCTTCTTCACGCCGGTGAGGATCAGCGTCATCGTGCCGGTACCGGCAGCCGGCCGGACCTTGTTGTTGATGTGGCCGCCCCGCATCTGCAAACCGTCGACTCGTACCACGCTGCCTTTGGGCACCACGAATTCCGCGGCGCCCCCGTAGTTGGAGCGGAACTCGACGGTTATCGTCGGCGAGATCAGTTGCGCCGCAGTGAAATCCAGCCGAGTACTGGCACCGGTGCCGCCGATCACGATGAGCGGCGGTGCCGTCCAATATCCCTTGAAGGTTCGCGACCCCCAGCCGGTCAACTCCAGGACACCGCCCGAACGATCGGCGGCCACCGCGCCGGAAAAGCCGGGCAGGGGCCGGCTCGGCGGAGCCGCGGCGAGATGAGCGTCATGCACGGATCGGCCGGCGATCTGCAGGCCAGGCAGGTCGAGCAGGACGGCGTTCAGATCACCCCTGGTACGGGCCGAGATGACCTTCGCGCTGCGCTCGGTGTACTCGCCCAGGTCGATCAGGCCGCGGCCGGTTGCCTTCTCCAGTAGGGCCAGCACGTGCGAGCGTTCGTCGTCGGAGACCCGAAGATCCTTCGGATCGATGCGCGGGCCACTCATGCCGTCCAGGATAGTCAGCGGCCAGCGCCAACCCAGGCGGTTTACTCGGTTCTGCGGGGGAAGACGCATGTGCCGGGGCCGCCGACACACGGCCCCTACGTGCGGCGGGCACTGTCTCGGTCGGGCCGGGCGCCAAGTGCGGGCGCGGTGTCCGACCGCGCCAGGCTGTCCGACCGCGCCTGACCACCCGACTGCGCCTGACCACCCGACTGCGCTTGACCGTCCGACTGCGCTTGACCGTCCGGCCGCGCCAGGGTGTCCCCGCCCGCAGGACCGCGAGCCACACCGGCATCCAGTCCTGGTCCGCCGATGGCGGTGCCAGTCCAGGTGAGCGCGGTCCAGCCGACGGCGGAACCACCCTCCAGGATGACCATCCCGGTGTTGTGCAGCGGCCGGCGCATTCCGTAGGTGTTCCCGACATTCCGCGCGCGCACCGATGCCCACAGCCGCAAGATGGCGCCGTGGGTCACCACGGCCGCCCCACCCTCGGGGCCGGCGATGGCCTGGACGTGGTCCTCGATCTCGGTGACGACGGCGTCGAACCTGGCGAGTACCTCGGCGCCATCCGGGCCGCCGGGTATCCGAACGTCGAGCCGGCCGCGCATCCACGCGGCGATGGTTGTCAGGTAGGTGTGCACCGCGTCGTCGTCACCGCGCATCTCCAGATCCCCGGCCGCGACCTCACGCAGTCCATGGCGCACCTGGATGGGCAGCCCACGGTCCGCCGCCAACGGTTCGGCCGTGAGTTGCGAACGCCGCTGGGACGACGCGTACACCACGTCGATTCGCCGGCCGTCCAGTGCCGCGGGCAGGGCGGCTGCCTGATCGATGCCGAGGGCGGTCAGCCCCGGCCCGGGTACCCCGGTATCGAGCAGGCCGAGCACGTTGGACGGAGTCTGGCCGTGCCGGATGAGCACCAGATGCATCAAGCCCATTCACCCCGTTGCCATCGATCCACCTGGTTCTGCGCCCGAAGGTAGGCCTGTGGGGTGGCATATCGGGCCGCGGGATCGTTCGTCCCGTCGATCCTCGGATACGACCCGAGCCAGCGGTGCAGGACCGACCTGCGGATCAGCGCGGTCAGCACGTCGGCCATCGCCTGCTCCTGAAGATGGCCGTCGGCGTCCACCAGGAAGACATACTCGCCCAATTTGCTCCGGGTCGGACGGGACTCGAGCCGGGTCAGGTTGATCCCCCGTGACGCGAACTCGGTGAGCGCAGCGAGCAGCGAACCCGGACGGTTGTCCACCGACAGCACCAGTGAGGTGCGGTCGTTGCCGGTCGGCGGCGGGGCCGCGCCCGGCCGGGTCAGCAGCACGAAACGGGTCACCGCGTCCCGCACCTCGCCGATATCGGTAGCCATCGACAGCAGGCCGTACAGCGGGCCGGCGACCGGCGCGGCCGCCGCCGCGTCCAGGGCGCCCTCCGCCACCGCCGCCGCCGCGGCAGCGTTCGACGCCGACATCACCACCTCGGCGTCGGGCAGGTGCTCGGCCAGCCACGGACGGATCTGAGCGTGGCCGTGCGGGTGCGCCCCGACGGCCCGGATCTGGTCCAGGGTCGTGCCCGGACGCACCAGCAGGTCGAACGTGACGGGCACGTAGGACTCCGCGATGATCATCAATGGGTCACCGTGGGTCAGCTCGTCCTGGGTCAGCGGAACCGCGCCCTCGACAGAACTCTCCAGCGGGACCACGGCGGCCCTGGCCGCGCCAGATCGCACGGCCGTGATGGCCACCGAGACGCCTGCCACCGGATACAGACTGATCGGCCCTGCCGCGCCGTCGGCGTCGGCGGTGCGCTGGGCAAGGACTTGGGCGGCCTGCTCGGTGAAGGTGCCCTCCGGCCCTAGGTATGCCCAGCGTTGCTCCACATCGGCCACCCTAATGATGCGAGCGGCCGGTCGGTCCCTGGTGCGGGAGAGCCGGACCCGCCACCGTCGGCGTCAGGTGCCTGTCCCGGTCTCTGGAGCCGCGTCCTGCAATTGGGCCAGCACTGCCGGATCCTGCACATCCATCCAGGCGATGACGTCCCGGAAGGGCACGCAGTAGGTGTCCGGGTTCCCGCATGTCGCGAGGACGAAGTTGGTCAACGCGGTTTCGTAGGCGTCGTTGTTCCAGGCGTTGAAGTGGTTGCCCAGAATGAGCGGGGCCCGATTGCCGTTGTAGGTGGCGTTGTACATGTCGTCGTAGGTGGCCTGCACCTGCGCTGCGTCACCGGCGGACTGTTCCGGCGTGACACCCTTGCTGTCGGCGTTGCGCTGGGTGTAATAGAAGTTGTAATCCATCGTGATCTGGAAATGGTCCGTTCCATGAATCGGGAATTCTGCCATACCCAGCGCCCAGATCCCGTTCTGCGGCGACTTCTTCGGCCAGGAAATTCCGTGTCTGGTGAACGACGAGTCGTACGTCATGTTGTGCGCGATCAGCGCCGGGAGAAGGTCCTCGGCGTGACCCTCCAGGCAGGGCGTCCGCTCGCCCTTCACCATCGAACCGTCGAAGACCAGGTCGGGCATCGTCACACCCGGGTTGTTGGCCTTCATGTTCTTGACGAGCGCGAAGAACTGATCCAGCTCGTTGTTCCAGTCCGCGGTGGTCCAGGAGTTCCCGCTTGGTTCGGCGCCCGCACAGAAATGCCCGTTGAAATGGGTGCCGATTTCGTTTCCGCCGGTGTACGCCTTGTTGAGGTCGGCGATCTCCACGGGAAGGTCGGTGGCGCTGTTCCAGTTGATCGACGAATTACCCGGGCTGTGACCGGGCCCCTGGTACACCGTCTTCGTCTCGTCGGACAGCATGTAGGTGCCGGACAGGAACCCGGTGAAATGGAAGGGGACCTTGGTCGCCACGTCGAACCAGTGCTGCCATTTCTCGTGCCAGCCCACCCCGTCGAAACTCACGACGATGAACTGCGGGGGCTTCTCCCCCGGCGCGAGCTTTTTCGGCACGAAGCCGTCGGGCAGCGCCACACCGTCCTGAGCACCCGTTGCCGGCGGCGGAACTGCACTCGACGCAGCTGCGGGGGGACTCGGGGTCGGCGAATCGGCAGCAGAACTGGAGGACGCCGCCGCCCCCGAACTCGGGGCGGCCGAGGTTGCGGGGCCGGCCGTCATAAAACTGGTGACCGTCGCCAGTGCGGCATCTGAGGAGTTCGCGCAGGCAGTCACCCCCAACAACGCCAGCAGCCCCACCGCACCGGCCAGTTTCCGGTCCCGTCCCACCCGCATCTGTCCCCCACCGCCATGCCGCAGCGAGCAGAATAGTTGGTCGCCGGACATCGTTGTCTTTTCTGTGCCCACCCTCGGTTCCTTCCGAGCCTACTGTCCGCGAAGAGCCGTGCGGCCACCTGAAGCCCGCGCGGCGGCGCTGCGCCTGTTCGCGGTGTGGGAAAGCGGTGGGAAAATCGCCTCATACACGCGCTTCCCACCGGACAGCCAGGTGCCCTCCCTAAGCTGGCGGGTCATGACCAGCGCCCCGGTGCCGCCGAGCGAGCCCACCGAGCCGACCGAGCCGGGCGCCGACAGCCCGCTCCCGCGCCCGTACACCGACCGATCGATCCGCGTCGAGATCGTCGTGCTCTTCCTGGTCACGCTGGGGACGAGCGGGCTCCGCTCCCTGGTCAGCCTGATCGACGCACTGCTCGCACCGGCCCCACTGGCCTCGCAGACGGTCTCCATCATCGTGCCGCAGGCCCAGGCCTCGCTGCTGGACCTGGCCAAACAGCTGCTGACGATCATGTCTGGGCTGGCCTGGGGTGCCCTCGCGCTGTACCTGCTATGGCGCGGCGGGGTGAACCTGCGCACCCGGCTCGGCCTCGACCTGCGCCGGCCGTGGGCGGACCTGGCCACCGGGCTCGGGCTGGCAGCGCTGATCGGTGTGCCCGGCCTGGTTCTGTACGTCGTCGCCGTTCGGCTGGGAGTCAACCTGACCGTCGCGCCCGCCACCCTGAACGACGTCTGGTGGCGGATCCCGGTGCTCGTGCTGGCCGCGATCGAGAACGGCTTCTTGGAGGAGGCGCTCGTCGTCGGCTACCTGGTGACCAGGCTCGAGCAACTCCGGGTTCCGGCGTGGGCGGCCATCGCGATCAGCGCGGTGCTGCGCGGGTCATACCACCTGTACCAGGGATTCGGCGCTTTCCTCGGCAACGCGATGATGGGCGTCGTCTTCGCCTGGGTCTTCCAACGCACCCGGCGACTCTGGCCGCTGGTGATCGCGCACTCGCTACTCGACATCGTGGCCTTTGTCGGTTACGCGCTGCTCAAGGGTCACGTCGGCTGGCTGTCCTGATCCGCCAGTTCGATGCGGTCCTTGCCCAGTTCGATATCACAGCGCGCTCGGCACACACCCCCGACGCAACCGACCAACTCGTCTCGTCAGCGCAGGGTGACCTGGCGGCCCAGGATGCCGTCGCGGGCGCGGCGCTCGGCGTCGGTCAGCGGGTCGTCGGACTGCAGAGCGCGTTCGAGCCGGCCGGCAAACGCCAGCGCCGGGGCATCCCATTCGCTCGGGTGGGCCTCGCGGTCGAGGTCCCAGACCGGGACCAACCGCCCGTGCGCCCGGAACGACCCGACGTACCGCGAACCCTCACCCAAGCCCAGGTCGTCGGCGACGGCCAACCGGGCCAATGCCGCCATCAACGGTTGCTCGTCCTCGGGACGCACCCACCGCAGGTGAGCGCGGTCCCGGGCATCCACCCAGTACGCGCCGACCAGCCCGGCGACCCTGGACGTCGGCGTGATGGCCGCGTTCGCCCGCTCCAGTGACAAGGCAACCTCGCTGCCGGGTTCGGCCTCCTCCTCGAGCCACCACGAGAAGTCGGGGTGCACAGTGACGTCCAGTGGTTCGTCGACCATCAGGTCGTCGAACCGAGGGCCGACACTCGCCCGCCCGACCACGGAGAGCACGGTCGACGGCTCGGCCGCCAGACCCCACTCCAGAGCCGCAGCAAGATCGCGCGAAAGATCCCCCGAATGGGTCTGCACCTGCATGCCCAGGAGCACCGATCCGTCGGATCGGGTCAGCGCGGCCGCGGCCCCCGGCAACACGCTGGCCAGTGTGACCGAGCGATCCGTGGTGTCGGCGGTCTCGGGCAGCACCGTCAGGGGCGCCGAGGCGGACGGGAGGAACTCCCGCAGTGCGATCAACTCGGTCTCCGCGGCCAGACCGGCAAACGGGCGGGTAATGATCATGTCGGCAGCGTCGGCGGCGCCGTGGCACGCCTTGTAACGCTTGCCTGATCCGCACGGGCATGGCCGGCGCGGGTTGTCGGTCGTCTCGTCCGCGGTCGGAGTTCCGGACGCCCGTCGTTGGGTCTTCTTGGACACGGGGTCACGGTAGCCGACCGGCCGGGGCGCAGCGTGCGCGCTCAGTCCGTGGCCGGTCCGTGATCCGTCGTCGACGAGCCCGTTGTCGACGAGCGCGTTGTCGTGGAGACCACCGCTGTCGCGGAGACCACCGGTCGGGTCGGGACGGGCGGCTGTACCACCCAGCGGCTCGGGTGCGGTTGCGGACCGCTGGCCAGCCGGGCGATACGGCGCAGCATCAGCGCGCCCAGGCCGGCCACGACCGCGGCCGACAGATCGACGGCGACGTGCAGTTCGACGGTGTCGGCGATCGCCTGCACGCTTCCGCCGAACCCGCGGCCCAGGGTCACCAGTAGCAGCACCGCGTTGACGATCCAGCTGATCCACCACACGACCACCAACCGGGAAGCCGCCGACCGAGGCCGGGCCTCGTCCCGGGGGCTCAGCATGGTGTCGATCTCGACCGCGATCTGACCGGCGCCATAGACGTTCCATCCCGGCACCAACAGCCTGGCCGCCACCGCGGCGCCGGAGCGCGAAGGGGCCCGGCCGGAGGTGACGGCGGCCCACCGATGGGTGCGGATCAGCGCCGGTACGGCAATCGCCGCCGTGAGCACCGCGACGGCCAACACCGCTACCCCGCCGGCGGCGACCAGCGCGTCACTGGTCGACACGGCTGTCGCGGAGAGCACCTTCGTCCGACCGTCGATCATCTGCAGGAAGCGCCACAGCTCGGCTCCGGCGGCGACCAGCGCTGCCGCCGCGGTCACCCACGCCAACCACCCGGCGCGCAGCAGGGCCGGCGAAGGTTGCGGACCTGCGGGGTCCGGGCCGCTCGGCGCGGGGCGCCAGACCACCGGCGGGAACCCCCACCCCGGATGGCCGAAGCGGTAGGACGGCGGTCCGCCGGCACCGCTCGGTGCGGTCGTCGGTGGGGCCGACCGCTTCTTTCGGACCGGGCCGGGCGAGTCGGGCGGCGGATGGGCGACCCAGCGCTGCAACGGCAGCACCGCGCCGCAGGACACGCAGGTGAAATGCCCCTGCGGAACGGGCGGCTGGACGAGGTGGCATCGCAGGCACTGGACACCGTTCAGCGGGGTGCGCCGGGCGGCTGGGGACGGTTGGAGGTCCAGGGGGTTGCTCACGGGGTCATACCCATCCTGCGCACACCGACCCTGACCACGTCATCGACCTGCCCGCACCCACCCGACCACGTCATCGACGGAACGCTCAGATGACTTGGGGGGCAGTGTCGCGCTCCGCGACCAGGGGCCGCCCGCTCGCTGCCCACACCGACATCCCGCCCGCGACATTCACCGACTCCCAGCCCTGGGAGTTCAGATAGGACGTCACGCGTGCGGAACGGCCGCCCGACCGGCAGATGACGTACACAGGGTCGCCGTCGGGTACCTGGTCCAACCGCTCGGCGAGAGCGGTCATCGGCACATGGACGGCGCCCGGCGCGTGGCCGGCGGTCCATTCGTGGTCTTCCCGGACATCGAGCAACACCGCATCCGCCGGCACATCGGCGACGGTCACTTCCGGGATCTCAGGAGTGCTCACCGGCCCATCTTTCCACCGCCCGGCAGGTGAGCGGCATCTGGCGCAGGCGGCGCGGGCTCAGCAACGCGAGCATGTGCAGCAAAGAGTCAACACGGACGATCCAAACGGTGATCTCGGGTGGGCCAGGATGACGCGAGCGGCGCCTGCGAGCAGCACTACCCCACACGGGCCACCCAACAGGAACCACAGGCGCCCAACAGGGCCGGCAACCAGCAGACACAGCCACCGACGCCCATCCGAGCGGGGTGAGGGAGTGATCACCATCGACACCTACGCTCCGAACCGGTCCGTGAGGTGCAGACACACCCCGCCGGGACGCTGATCATCCTGGAATCGGGCAAGAAGATCCCCGCCGACACCGTGCTGTACTCCACGGGCCGGCAGGGCGTCACCGACCAGCTGAACGTCGCCGCGGCCGGGATCAACGCCAGCAACCGCGGTCGGGTGGCAGTCGACGAGCACTTCCAGACCGAGGTCGAGCACATCTACGCCGTCGGTGACGTCATCGGGTTCCCGGCGCTGGCGGCCACCGCGATGGAACAGGGCCGGCGTG
>JADGOY010000143.1 GCA_017882715.1 Nakamurella sp.
CGCTGAGCCGGCCAACCGCCGCCGAAAGGAAGTGGGAACGGTGATGGACTTCGATCCTGCGACGACGGACGCCGATCACTACTCGGTGATCTTCGAGAACGACCGGGTCCGGGTGCTGGAATATCGCGATCTTCCGGGGGAGCGCACCACGATGCACCGGCATCCGGACAGCGTGATGTACACGCTGAGCGGCTTCCGGCGTCGAATCTCGTCGGGCGGACGCCAGGTCGAGGTCGACCTGCCCGCCGGACAGGTGAGGTGGGTGGGCGCGCAGGAGCACGCAGGCGAGAACATCGGCGACACGCAGACGCACTCGATCTTTGTCGAGTTGAAGGAACCTGCTCCTCGCGGTTCGATGCCAAACCCGTTGGGGCCCAGCGGTTCCTAGTTCTGGGTCATCGGACCCTCGATAGCACAGCAAACGCCAGGCGAACAGAGCAGGCTGGTGATCTTCACCGGGTCGGCGGACGTGACGGCTGTCTCGCCGAAGATCGGTGACGGAGCCCCGGTCAGCGTGGTCTCGGTCATGGTGACTGTGGAGCCGCCGAAGGCGGGTGACGTCGAGTGAGCGCCGGCTCGTCACCGGCTTACGGCTGATGACTCGGGTCCAGTCCGTGGTGGATCAGCGCCAGTGTGCGCGTCTTCACTCGCGCCGGGGGCGCCCCTTCGACGATCGCCTGGGCCGCGGCCCGGATGAACCCGACCAGCAGTCGAGTGGTCAAGTCCCCATCTGCGACACCCAGGCCGCGGACGGCCGCGCGGAGCGGCGCGTACTGCTCCTGGTGCAGTTCGGCCAGCCTGGCGCGGCATTCGGTCGGCAGATCAGCGGTGGCCAGGGCATGAAGTGAACGGTGGGTCTGATCGCTGGCCAGGTCGATCGCCGTGCGCACGTACGCGTCGACCTGCGCACTGGGCCCGGAGGCGCGCCCGGCGGCGGTCCGCAGTCGGGCGTTGGCAGCCGGGAATGCGCCCTCGACCACCGCGGCGATCAGAGCCGGCGTGGAATCGAAGTACTGGTAGACGCTCGATCGGGCCAGACCGGTAGCAGCGCCGACCGCACCGAGCGTGAGTGCGTCCACCCCCTGCTCGGCGAGCAGGGCCACCCCTGCGTCGATCAGCGCGGCCCGCCGACGGCTGTGGTGTTCGGCCACGGTAGGGGCGTCGATCTTGGGCACGGCAACCTCCGGATTGGGGTCCGTTCTTCCGAGGTGGTCGGCGAATGGTTTCCCGACAGTCTCGTCGGTATGATACCGACATGACTGTCGATAACAAACCCCCGAGCGCCGGCGCTGGGGACGTCGGTCCCGCCGCAGTACATCGGCATCGGTGGTGGGCGCTCGCGGCGGTTGCGCTCGGTGTCTCGCTCATCATCATGGACGCGACGGTCGTCAACGTGGCCCTGCCGGTCATCATCGAGGACCTGAAACTTGATGCGACGCAGGCCGAATGGATGAACGCGGTCTATTCGTTGATGTTCGCCGCGTTGCTGCTCACCCTCGGAAGAGTCGGCGACCTGCACGGCCGACGGCGGCTCTTCCTGGTGGGCATGATCGTTTTCGTGCTGGCCAGCGTGGTGGCCGGTTTCTCCATGAATGGCGCGGAACTGATCGGTGCTCGGCTGTTCCAGGGGGTGGGCGCCGCGATGATCTTGCCGGCCACCTTGTCCACGGTGAACGCCGTGTTCACCGGTCGGGAACGGGCGATCGCCTTCGCCGTGTGGGGATCCACCATCGGCGGGATGGCTGCGGTCGGGCCGCTGGTCGGCGGCTGGCTGACGACCGACGTGAGCTGGCGCTGGGCGTTCTGGCTCAATGTCCCGGTCAGCCTGCTGGTGATCGTGGGCATCCTGCTGTTCGTGCCCGAGACCCGCGACGACGCCACCCAGCGGGGCCTGGACGTCACCGGGGTGCTGATGTCCTCACTCGGCATGGGCGGCATCGTGTTCGCCCTCATCGAGGGCCAGAATTACGGATGGTGGCTGCAATCGTCGGGCGGCATCTCGCCGGTGCCCATCGCGCTCGCGGGAGGCCTGCTGCTGATGGCCGCGTTCGTCCGCTCGCAACGCCTGCGGATTGCGGCTGGGCGCCCGGTCCTGGTCGACCTGGGGTTGCTCGGCGTCCGATCGTTCCGGTACGGCTCGATCGCAGCGCTGATCGTGGCACTGGGCGAATTCGGGTTGCTGTTCACCCTGCCGCTGTTACTGCAGAACGCCCTGGGGTTCTCCGCCCTGGGTACCGGCTGGCTCATCGTCTCGCTGGCTGTCGGCACGTTCCTGGTGTCCGGCCTGACCCCGCAGCTGACCACTCGCTACGGGGGACGCGCCGTCGTGCGGATGGGGTTGGCCCTGGAGGCATTCGCTGTCGCAGGGCTGGCCGTGACCCTGTCCGCTGGAATCAGCGGCTGGCTCATCGCGATGTGGCTGTTCGGGTATGGCCTGGGTGTCGGGATGGCCACCGCCCAGCTGACCAGCGTGATCCTCGCCGAGATCCCGGTGGCCGAATCGGGCCAGGCGTCCGGCTTGCAGAGCACGTTCCGTCAACTCGGCTCGGCGCTCGGGGTGGCGATTCTGGGCACCCTGCTGATCAGCACCCTGGGTGCCTCGACCAGCGCCCACCTCGCAGACAGCGGTGTTCCCGCGCCAGCCGCGCAGCAGGTGGTGGATGTGGTCAAACAGTCCGCCGGTGCCGTGATACCCAGCTTGCAGGCGACGCCCGCGACGCAGACGGCGGGTGACGCGGCGGCGGCCGGGATGATCCAGGCCAGCAAGGTGACCACCGCCGTCGCCGCCGTGATCATCGGACTCGGATTGGCGGCCACCTGGGCGCTGCCCAAGATCCCCGCGGTGCCGCCCGAACCGGCGCCGGCACCCGATTTGCCGGGCATCACAGACTCCGATGCTGGCCGCCGCCGGGGGGTCGCACCGACGGTTCCGGACATCCAGGCGGTGTGATGCCGACGACGCGGCGTCGCGAAACTCCGTGCTCGGCCGGAATCCCCGACCCTGAGCTGACCCACGCTGCCGAACAGGCACCACCCGGCGGGCGGTCCGGGAGATTTTCCTGTCATGTGTTCAGCATTTCTTCGCCTGCCGCGTCACCGAGCCCGGCATGCTGCGCAAGGCACCTTGTCAGCGCGGAAGGTGACCCATCGCCGGACAATCGGAACCAGCGCCCGCGCCGATCACGGTGACGAGGCCGACGCAACCAGCATCGTCACGGCTCAGGGAGTGCCGGCGTGGGTCGGAGTCTCGAAATCCTTCATGAGATTCGCGGACCACCACGAGGGGCGCACCACGGTATCGATCAGCCGCTTGGTATTGGGCGTCGGCAAGCCTTGACGAACGGCGTAGTGGTTGTACCCGGTTGTACCCGATCTCCCAGGTCAGTTTGCAGTTGCCGGATGTCACGTTCGCCGTACCCGAACATGTCCACCCGGGAGGTGGATTACGACCATCCATGGCCGCGCTGTTGATGAATCCGCTGTTCAGTTCCGTGGCCGCGACAATCCGCGGTTGCTGCTCCCCGTACCCCGTACACGATGACGCCCTGCATCCTCGCGGTCTCGACGGCGTTGAGCATGGCCGACATTCCCATTGCCATATCGTTCAAAGTGGCGGCACGTCTCGTCCTGGAGGCCGTTCACCAGGCGGGTGGGGTTGTACCGGTATGCGATTAGCTCGGAGGGGCCATGGTTTTCGCGAGTCATGTGATCACCTCCTTTCCGCTCAGACTTCGCGTGGTGATGCGACAGTCCGACCGGATGTGGTGGGCCCCGGGGTCGACCCTGGATCACCCGGCTGTCGGATAGCCAATCCGTCTATGGCCGAGGGCCGATCCGATGATCACACCAGCAGTATAGGCCTGAGCGGGTCTTCGAAGTCTCGGATGACGAGGTCAAGGTCGTGACATCGATTGCTCGCACACTAAGTGCGGGAACGAGTTTCATTCCGCCCGAAGTCGGCGAGTAGTCGTTGGGTGCGGCGATGGCGTTCCGCCTCGCATTTCACAGCCGCGGTGTTTCGGCATCGGCGATGATTTCGGCTTCGCGGGCGTGGATCCTGCGTGGAGCCACGCCGTGTGTTCGGTGGTGGTGATGAACTTGGCTCGTCACATGCCGCTGATGCTCGATGGAGCGCGCCCGCGGAGCGGAGTGGATGCGAAAGGTTCCCTGATGGTCAGCACCCCAATCCGGGACGATGGACCCAAGATGACGACTGATCACCGGCACGATGCGCTGTTCGAGCCGTTCCGGCAACGGCTGTGCTTTGTGCGACGTCACTGCCGAAGGGCCCCAACACCTTCCGGAGGTCCCGCCGGGGCGGAACCTCCGGAAGGAAGCGGGGTCAGTCGGCGAACGACTGCCCGGTCTCCAACAGGGTCTTGAGGTCGCTGAGCACCCAGGCGTGGCCGCCTCCGGCGCCCTGGGATTCGAAGCCGCCTCCGACGATCGCAGCCAGTTTCGGGGCGCCGTCGAGTTCGTGCGTGAGGGTCAAGGAGCAGACGCCGTTCGCGCCTTGGGTGATCTCGTGGGTGATACGGGTGAACGGTTCCGCGGCAATCTCCGGATCCATCAGCATGCGGAACGTGGTGACCAGGCGGTTCGGCGGATCGGCCTCCAGCACCTCGCCGTCGATGATGATGTCGGGAATGTCGTGCCCCTGTGCGCGCGACGCCGCCGCGAATTCCTCGGTGGCCTTGACCCGGTAAGCGCCGCCGGGCCGAAGGTCGTAGTCGACCAGGCCGGTGTAGCCGTATCGCGTGGTCCATTCCGGTTTGGTGATGGCATTCCAGATCGCCTCCGGGGTTGCCTTGATATACACCCGGTACACCTGCGTGGTCGTAAGGGTTTGCGTTGAAGTCGTCATGCCTTGTTCTCCAATTCTGACTTGAGATCTACGAGGGCGGTGATCCGGCGCTCGGTGTACTTGTCGATCCATCGGTCGTGGATCAGCCGAATGGGGACCGGGTTGAGAAAGTGCAGCTTTTCCCGGCCTGATTTGCGGGTGATGACAAGGCCTGCGTCTTCGAGCAGGCGCAAATGCTTCATGACCCCGAACCGGGTCATCTCCACGTCGGACTCGAGTTCGGTGAGCGTGCGGCCGTCACGCTCGAAGAGTCGGTCGAGAAGAAGTCGCCGGGTCGGATCCGCGAGTGCCTTGAAGACCAAGTCGTCGTCGGTCACAGGAGCAGATTAGGTGACCATTTGGTCACGTGTCAACCCTTTGACTGCGATTCGCTCCTGTCGCGCGCCGTGCCGGGCGTGTCTGGCCGGGCGCAGTAAGGATCGCGCGAACTTCGCGTGCGTCGAGCCACCGGTGCTGGCCAGACGCGGTTGAATCGGCGCCGGGGTTGTCGGTGGCGCGGGGGTGCCAGGGCAACCGGGTCGGGAGCGTGCGGCGCCGGCGAATGGGTGGCCGGGGTCGGGAGCGGGCAGCGCCGCCGGCAGTCGGCCGGGGGCGGGAGTCGGTCGGGAGTTCGGGCCAGCAAGCAGGGCGAGCGCCAAGAAAGGGAGCGAGGAACTGTGTCAGACCCAACAGTCCTCACCGTCAACGACGTCTCAACACCCTCAACACCCTCAACGACGTCTCAACGGCGACCCCCACACCTACAAGGTGACACCCGGATCCATCACCGACGCGCCACATCCCCGCCGGCAAAGGATGGGACGGCGTAGGCCTGGCTGGGAATCCAGGCTGCGCGGCGCCCGCGAACCACTCGGCTATCGATGCCATTGATGTAGCCTTACATCATGCGACGGACCCAGATCTCACTGACCAGCGAGGAACGGCGTGTCCTCGATGCTGAGTCGGCACGCACCGGTCGATCGATCGCCGCCCTTATCCGGGACGCGGTGGAGGCCGTGTACGGCACGGGCCGGTCTAGTGATGATGACCTCGCTGATATGCGTCGGGCGTTCGGCTCATGGAAGGGCCACGATCTGGACAGCGCCGCATGGGTAGACCAGCTGCGTTCCGGGTCACGTCTATCGGGCACGTGACGGTTCTGGTCGACACGTCGGTGCTGATCGACTACCTGCGAGGCCACGAGCGGGCCGCGGCGGTTCTCGAGCAGGAGCGTGCGGCCGCGCCGTTGCACGCCAGTGAAATCACCCGGCTGGAGGTCCTCGCCGGAATGCGGCCGGCGGAGGAGGACGCCACTCGCTCGTTGCTGTCGACCCTGGTCTGGCATCCGGTTGACGCCGACGTGGCTGAGGACGCTGGAGCCCTCGGCCGACGTTGGCTTCCCAGCCATCACGCCATTGACGGCGCCGACCTCGCCATTGCCGCCACTGCCATCCGCACCGGCGCTCTGCTGCTCACGCGCAATGTCCGACACTTTCCGATGTTCCCCGGCTTACACGCGCCGTACTGACTACGGATCCTGCCGCGCGCGTCTGTCGACCCGGCTGGTACCCCAGCCGACCGCGAAGTTCATCCCAACCGCGCGGCCGACGGGTCCGAGGCCATCGTGCTTGACATCCACGACTTCGACCACCGCGACGGAACTCTGATCCTGGACCCTCCAGGCGCGTTCTATGCCTGTGAGAGGCCCCCGCTAATGCCTGTTCCGGCTTTGGCGGAGTTCTTTCAGTTCAGCTCCAGCGCAGTGACATTTGGTGCGACGCCGCACGTGAGTACTGAATAGTTGCTCAGGTCGCCTTGGACTGGGCTCGGGCCAGTACGAGTAACTCGCCGTCTCCGCCCCGATGGGTTCGCGGTTACAGCCTCCGAATATCTGCTCGATGCCGAAACCCGCGTCCTGCAGCGAGGACCGGATTTCCTGTTCGGTCCGGAAGCGCAGGGTGGCTGTACTCGCGAGCTCATCCCAATCCGGGAAGGCGTAGTGGGGGAAGCTTGACAGCGCCTTCTTGGTGCCTTCCTGGACCGCGGTCACCTCGGTCCAGGCTGCGACCATGCTGCCATCCGGCAACCCGATCCGACGTTTTGAGTCGACCGGGTTCCACCCCTCCCAAGTCGACCGGGTTCCACCTGTCCCCAATGGCGAGCCCGCGGATCGCGAGAATCAAACACCAGCCCGCCGTTCGGAACGAGTGATCGGAGATCCGCGGGATTGCCCGGCGAGTCGGGCTCGGCGGGTCAGCTCATGCTGGTGGTGCTTCCGGGCCACGCCGTGGTCCGGGCTCGGCGAGGGCGGGCAACCCGTCGGCGGCGAGCAGTGCCATCGCCGCCAGAACCGTGTCGGGCGTCAGCAGGCCGCCGACATCAAAGCGTCGTCCAGTGGGGGCCGATCCGTCGCCACTCTGTTTCCCAGTCGGAGATCCTGGTCTTGTTGAGCCGGCGCCGGTAGATCCAGAAGATCCCGGCCAGCAACACGCCGAAACCCACCCAGCCGACCGTTGCTGCCAAGACCGCTTCACATGCCGCGGCCGTGCTGCTGACCGGCGCGCGGGTGACGCCGCCGGATCGGTCGAGCCAGATCTCCACACGATCGCCGACCTGTAGGCCGTCGTTGGCCTGAATGAGGCCGGTTTCCTCGGTGCCGTTCGCCGCCGTCCATCGCGCCTGCACCCGAGAACACGAATCGTCGTGCAGCGATTCGCCGGTCATGAGGTGCCGAGTCTGCTGTCGGCATCCGGTGCTCCCCTCCGGTGCTCGCAGGCCTATGCGCGTGCGCTCCGGTCAGCAGCGGCGGCACAACCGCCTGTACCCACCTTGCTATCCGTAGCCGCCTTCGACCAGTGCCGAAAGGCCTCCCCTTCAGGGTCAATGGGAGGCCGGAGAAACACCTTCGACCGCGCTGACCGGTCATCGATGGTGCGCCGCCTGCGGTTGGGGATCCGCAGTGGCGCCGGTCCTTTGCCGCGGAGGGCTCAGCCGCGGGTGTGCGTGAGTCGCAGCGCCAGCACCGGGCACGCCGCCGCGGCGGATTTCGCTCTGCGTAGCATTTTTCGGGGAATCGACCCCGTGGAGAGGAAGGGATAGCCCCACTCGTCGAGTCCGATGGCCTCCGGTAGTTCGTCCGCGCACAGCCCGTGCGCGCGGCACGCAATCGGATCGACAGTCAGGGCGACAGCGTTGTCGGTTCCTGCGCTCATCGCGATGCGTGACGTGTGCTGTCGACCACACCCAGCGGTACGACCGGAGCCGTCGCGCGGCAGCCGTGGTGAGCCAGATGCTGTTGCAGGTGACCGGACTCCGGGCCGTTGAGCACGTTCAGAGCGCTGGCGGCCAGTGCGACCGCTCCGTCTGGGTGCGCGCAGGCGCCACGCTTGTCGACCGTCGGAAGCCGGCGTCGCAGGCGGGTCAACGCCATGCGGTCGCCGGATGCCAGTGACGCCATGTCTGCGGCGATGGCAGGCAGGCCGAACATGCACGGACCGCACTGCCGTGCACTGGAATCGGCGAGATAGCCCAGCATCCGGGCTGTTTCGGTCAAGATGCAGCTCCGAGGCGGCAGCACGATGATGGACCCCACTCCCCGGACGGCCTGCGCGGAGGCGAGATGTGCTGTGGTGAAGCGGGTCTGGGCAACCGCGGCGAGATCGACCCACCGCCCGGCGAGGCCTCCGATGAGTGCCCATCCGGTGGTGGGCGCGCCGGCCGAAGCCATGATCGTGCGGATGGGTGTGCCCGTGGCGATCTCGACCACCCCGGGCCGCGGTACCGCACCGCCGATGGTCACCAGAGCCGTTCCCGGCTCCTCCTGGTCGCCGACCGAGCGGAACCAGTGATCGCCGAAGCGCGCAATCAGAGCCAGCTGCGCCAAAGTTTCGGCGTTGTCGACCAGCGTGGGACGGCCGTCGACCCCGGACTCCCACACCGGCGCGAGCCGGCCGAGCGGCCGCGCGTCACCGGTGCTCACAAACCTGACCAACGCCGACGCCTCCGAGGCCACGAACCGGTTCGGCACCTGCACCACCGACACGGCGGCGGCGCCGGCGCCACGTTCGGCCAGCGCTTCCCGCAGGATCGTTCCGGCCCGCGAGCCCTGGTGGACCGCGAGCATCACCCGGTCCGCACCCACCGCGGCCGCCGCGACGAGCGCGCCGTCGATCACCAGGTGCGGTGCACGGCCGATCAAGACTCGGTCCTTTTTCGCCGTGGGGTCGCCCTCGCAGCAGTTGGCGATGACGATCGCTCGCCGGAGGCGTCCGGCTGCCGCGGCCACCGCGGCGATCTTGGTCGCGGTGGGGAAGCCGGCCCCACCGCGACCACGCAGCCCGGACGAGCGGACGATGTCGACCAGCGACGACGCGGAGGCGGGCAGCACCGGTCCGTAATGGCGCTGGTGATCAGTCCAACGGGCAGTTCCGGCCGGCGGCAGGAGACGGGTGACCCCGCTCGGGCCGTTGGCGTGCGAGATGTCCGGCTGCCTGTGCATGCGGGCCGTGGACGACGCGTTCACGATGACGTCCGAACGGGTTCGCGCGGATGGGACAGCTCGGCCGATCGCCGGGCGACGGTGTCCGGATGCCGGTCCGGCCGCAGCCGGAACGCCAGCGCGCCGATCACCGCGGCGAGGCACACCACGTCCAGGGCGATCATCCATCGCTGGTGCCCGTCGCCACCGGAGACCCCGAAGCCGTGGATGACCGCTATCGGCCACATCGCGTAGGCGCTCAGGTGCACCACCCGCCACGCCCGCAGCGACAGTCGCCGGCGGAACGCGCTGGTGACACCGATGGCGATCAACAGGTCGATCGCCACCGTGCCCAGACCGATCCAGAACGGATCGAAAGCCGAGCGGAACGGAACCACGGTGTCCCAGAAGGAGATGTCGACGTAACCGTCGAGGACGGCGGTCAGGATGTGCACCGCGATGAAGGCGGTCGCGGTGATGGACAGCGTCCGGTGCAGGCGGAGCACCGCGGCCCGCGGGAACGCCGGCGACGCCGCCCGGCCGGCGGTGGCGATGCCCAACACCAGCACAGCGGTGAACAGGACCAGGGAGACCACACCGACCGCGCGGCTGGAGTACCAGAGGATCGAAGCGTTCATCGCCGGCCTGGCGCCTGGTCACGCCGCGACGTGCCGAGTCGGGATAACGTCATCACGATCCGCCGGAGTTGGCCTGGGCGCGCCCGCCGCTGGCCTGGGGTGTCTGAACGGGCGTCGTCAGCACTTTCGGTGCCGGCGTGCCGGCGGCGGTGGTGGGTGCCGCTGCGGCCGCTGTCGTCGCTGGTTGTCCTGCGGCGGGCGTCGAGACCGATGATGTCGGTACGGACGAGGTCGGCGCGACCGGTGCCGCAGCCGTGGGCTGAACCCTGGGGGAGGGGGCGACCGACTGCGGCTTCACGGTCGATGTCTTCGCCGGGGAATTCGCGGATGCTGTGCTGCTATCGGCGGATCCGTCCGAGGTGCTGGAGGACGTTGCGGTCGCATCGTCCTGACCGTGCGCGGCACCGGCGATGGCAACGGTGAGGGCGACGGATGCCGCGCCGGCCGCGCCGGCGACGCTTGCCGTCATCACCCGTACCCGGCGGCGCAGGTGGTCCCTTCGTGCGATCCGATGGTGTTTGGTCATGCGACGAGTCAACCATTGTTCGAGCGCGAGCAGGTGCATACCTATTGTTTTCACAGGAACTCGATAGCACCACTGAGATTGTTCTGAGATTCGTGCGGTAATACTCGAACTGGGCGGTCGAGGAGGAGTCTGCTCAACGCGCGGCAGGCTCCCGGAAAATGCGTACCCCCAGGACAGCCTGCCCTGGGGGGTTTGGTCACCGCCGTCGCACGGTGCGCGTCAACGGCCAAAAAACGGGGCATAAGCCCTTTGCCGACAGGCGCTTTCGCGTCAGGCCACCGAGATGGCGCAGGCCTGCCGATCGCCCACTGTCCGCCGATATTGGTCACACCATATCGGCGCGAATGGCTGATCTCAGCAGAATCTCAGGAAAACGCGAGCACGGATAATAAAATGGGGCATCTGGCAGGAATAGGACGTATCGTGAGGAATCAGGTCCAGCGCGTCCGGTGGATGGTGGTCTTTCCCACTCGGTCGATGACGGTCGATGACGTCACACCGC
>JADGOY010000144.1 GCA_017882715.1 Nakamurella sp.
ACCCGCGCCGCGCCCGCGGCACGCCCGCGCCCCACAGCGCCCGCGCGGCACCGCGCCGCGCCGCGCCGCTACATCGGTGTCGGTCGACACGACGGTGTCGACCAGCGCCGGGGTGCGCATGTGGAACGCGATTTCCTCCCGTGGACACCGGGCGCCGGGTTTGTCGATCAGTTTCTCGGTGTCGTCGCCGTTTCCACGTTCCGCCCGGCCGCCCGGGCCGGCGCGTCGGCGGCAGTATCGTGGCAGCGGTACACCCGATTGGCCCTGTCGAACGGAGATCCATGTGGCGCCCCAGCTGACCACCGAGCGTCTTGTGCTGCGCGGATGGCAGGTCGACGACGCCCCCGCGGCCCTGGAGATCTTCGGAGACTCCGACGTCGCGCGCTGGCTCAGCCCGGCGATGGACAAGGTCGCCGACCTGGACGCGATGCAACAGGTGCTGCGGCAGTGGATCGGTGAGGACAGCCAGGCGGTGCCCCCGGCCGGACGTTGGGCGATCCAGAGGCGTTCGGATAACCGGGTGATCGGCGGGGTCGTCCTGCTGCCGTTGCCCCCGCGCGGTGACGACCTGGAGATCGGCTGGCAGCTCATCCCGGAGTTCTGGGGGCAAGGGTACGCCACCGAGTCGACCCACGGGGTGGCCCGCTGGGCGTTCACCCAGGAACTCGACGAACTGTTCGCCGTCGTCAGACCGGGCAACCACCGGGCCGCCGCGGTGGCGCGCCGCAACGGCATGGACTGGGTCGGCGAAACCGACAAGTACTTCGGCCTGACCTTGCAGGTTTACCGGATGCGCCCCGCCGACCTCGTCGGTCGGCCGGGTAGCCACCAAAGCCCGGGTAGCCACGAAGACGCGGATAGCCACCAAAGCCCGGATAGCCACCGGACAATCACCGAAGATCACGGCTGATACGGCGGAGCGACACCCCAGCCCCAATGCGGCACCGGAGCATGCGCCACGACATCGGCGTCAGTGTGCGAATTGTGCACGGCCAGCCGCGTACCCCACTCCAGATAACCGACCAATGCGGCGCGAAACTCGGGATCGTCGGGCAGGTCGGCGTCATCCGCGGCCAGGCTCATCAAGACGGCGAACCGGAATCGTTGCTCCCCGGTGATCGACAGTCCGCGATGGTGGGCCAGCATGTTCTCGTAGCCACCGAGGGTTTCGGTGTACTCCGGCGGTCCGCCGAAAACCTCGATCCACCAGATGCTCACGTGGTCGCGGTGCTCGACGCTGACGCCGCCCGGAAAGAACGGACTCAACAGGTCGTCGGACTCGACCCGGTCGTAGAAGGCGTTGATCAGCCGACGCAGCGCAGGCGGACCACCCGCCCACTCGAGCAGCGTTGGCACCGCATTGTTTTCACGATCATTCATGATCACTGCTCCGCTCCCCGACCACGCGAGACCTGACCGACGTATAGAACCACGACCGACATGGGTCCGGGCGGGGCCGGTCCTGGTCGACCGTCTCGCAGGACACGGTGGTATCCGCCTCCCATACTCATGAACGGGACGCGGCAGTAGTCGTGCCTGACCGGCCCGCCGTCGAGGTGGTCGATGGCGCCGTCCTGCACCGGGACGCCGAACAGGTCATTGCTGGCCAGCTGGTCGTCGCCGAGCCCGCCTTCCAGCGTGTCCTTCCCACCCAGCCCGATCAGCGCGTCGTTGCCGCCGTTGCCGATCGGGGTGTTGGCCGCTGAGTTCCCGAACAACACGTCGTTGCCGGAGTTGCCCACCACGGTCTCGATGGTGGGCATGACAAAGTCGCCCTCGCTGGTGGTCTGGTTGACTTCCCGCTGCCCGCAACTCGCGTCACCGCTGCCGCCGTCCAGCGCGTCCTTCGACCCATCGGCCCGGCTGAGATCGGTGAGCAACGCATCGGGACCGTTGCCCTGAAGGACGTCCGAGCCGAAATCGTCGGACAGGGCGTCGGATCCCGTCCCGCCGTTCAGCACGTCGTCGCCGGTGCCCCATTGGCCCGCACGCCGATCGCAGTGTCATTGGTGACGACATCGTTGCCGCCTCCCTGGGTGACCTGGAACGACCGGAAGGCGCCGCTCGTCGTCTTCGGGGCCTGGCATTCCACGCCGAACAGTCCGGCGCCGACCTTGGTGGTGACGCAGCCGGGTCCGGCCGAGATGGGCGCGATGTTGCTGATGACGAACCGGAGTTGGACAGCGTGACGGTGACCTTGTTGGGCCCGTCCAGGCCCGTGTACTTCAGGCCGTGGGTGCCGACCTCGGCCGAGGCATTCAGAGACGGCGCAGCCGCGATCGCGGTGGGCGGGGCTGCAGTCGCGGTGGCGGCGGCGAAGAGCGCGGCTGCTGCCGCCCCCACCACAGTGAGTGCGCGGCGATGGCGAATCAGGACGTGACCTCCGGGGTCAGTCGTTACGACCGCATCCGCGCGTTGGGCAGATGCGGAATCCGACGAGTGCCGGACCGGAATGCAGACGAGTGCCGGACCGGAATGCAAGAGCCGACGTCCGGGCCCCGGGTATCGCGGATTACCCAGAACCAGCCAACGGCCAACGTCCGGACAGTCGGCGACTGGGTACCGACCGCGGCACGAGTTCCGTATCGGTACGGAGTACGCCGGGCTGCAGCAGGAGTGTCATCTGTCGTGCCGCCGCAGGGACGTGCGACATCGATCAGGCAGGAGAATCACCGTGGGGTTGCGCACCGCCAAGCGCCGCCGTTCGCTGGCTGTCGGCACGCACGGACCCGCAGACCGTCAGCGCGTTTCCCGCGATCGGGCACACCCATCCGTTGCGCGCACCGGTTCGCACGCTCGGCCCGAGCGGCACCAAGTCGGTCGAGCCGATCCGGATCTCCGATGTCCTCACGCCGCGCGCCTGGCGGCAGACGGCCATCCACCGGAAGGCCATGCCGGAGACCGCCGACCAGATGTGCCTGCCCTTGGCTTTCCGAGGGTCGGTCGTTCATGCAGTGACGCTCACCCGGGAGGCAGGCAGGCACCTTCCCGTCACCCGCATCGGATCTACGACCGGCACGCTCTGGCCAATCGGGCCGCTGCGGCCAGGCTCTACCTGCGTGTGTCGTGACGACCGGCATACAGTCGTGGCGTGACCAGCGCAGGCAATCCCACCTCCGGATCCGACCCGTCGCGGATCCGGGTCGGCGACGCGGAGCGCAACTCCGCGCTCGATGCCCTCGGCGAGCATCTGTCCTCAGGACGCTTGGATCTGGACGAGTACGGGGTTCGCAGCGCGCAGGTCACCCAGGCCAAGACCGTCGCGGATATCCGCGCGCTCTTCGTCGACCTGCCGCCGCCGCACCCGTCTCTTCCCGGGCCACTGCCCGCGTTGCCGCCACCATCCACGACCGCGGCACGGTACCAGTCATCCGCACCGGCGATCCCGGGCGATGACCGGACGCCGGCGCAGCGGGCGGCGGCCGTTGCCATCGCCGTGGCGGGGATCCTCAGCCTGGTGTTGTTCTTCACACTCAAGATCTGGGTGGTCTTCCTGATCCCCGCGCTCATCGCGGTGGCCACCAGCGCTGTGTGGGGCAAGGGCTGGAACAACGGCGGGCGCGATCGACGCCGGTGACGGCAGGTACCGCTTGACTCAGTGTGCAGTCCACGGTGCAGGGTGGGCATCATGACGATCAACCATTCGCAATCACTCGGCGTCCGCACTCTCGGCTCCGCCGCTCACGGCAGCGACCTCGAGGTGTCCACCATCGGGCTCGGCTGCATGGGCATGTCCGAGTTCTACGGCAGAGTCGACGAATCCCAGGCTGTTCGCACCATCCACCGGGCCCTCGACCTCGGGGTCACGCTGCTGGACACCGCCGACATGTACGGCCCGTTCACCAACGAGAAGCTGGTGGGCGGCGCGATCGCCGGACGTCGCGATCGGGTGGTGCTGGCCACCAAGTTCGGCAACGTCCGGGACCCCGACGACCCGACCCGCCGCCGGATCGACGGGAGACCGGAGTACGTCCGACGGGCCTGCGACGCAAGCCTGCGACGGCTGGGCGTCGACCACATCGACCTCTACTACCAGCACCGCGTCGATCAGTCCGTGCCCATCGAGGAGACCGTGGGTGCGATGGCCGAACTGGTCACCGCCGGCAAGGTCGGCCGGTTGGGTCTGTCGGAGGCGTCGGTCACGACGATCCGGCGCGCACACGCGGTGCACCCGATCACCGCGCTGCAGACCGAATACTCCTTGTGGACAAGGCACATCGAGCACGAGATCCTGCCCACCATCAGGGATCTGGGCATCGGCCTTGTCCCGTATGCACCCCTCGGCCGAGGCTTCTTGACCGGCACCATCGCCTCCACCGATGCCCTGGCGCCCGACGACTTCCGTCGGCAGAACCCGCGGTTCGCCGGTGACGCGCTGGCTGCCAACCTTGCGCTGGTCGACCGGGTCCGCGCGCTTGCGGAACGCATAGGTGCCACGCCGGGCCAGTTGGCGCTCGCCTGGGTACTCGCCCAGGGCGCTGACGTGGTCCCGATACCCGGGACGAAACGGGTCAGCTACCTGCAGGAGAACGTTGCCGCCGCGGCCATCGAGCTGACCGACAGCGACCTCGCCGAACTGGAGAAGGCGATCCCGCTCGATGCGGTCGCGGGTGAGCGCTATCTGGACATGTCCAGCATCGATCAAGGGTCGTAACGTCACCGGGGATGGATCGCAGGCCGGCCGTGCTCGTGGTGGTGTGGATCGCCGAGCCCGGCTGGCCCGCAGCAGTCGACGCGGCCGGCGCGATGGCGAGCCCGGACGCCGAGGTTGTGCTGGTGCACGTCACGGGTGACGCCGCAGAAGTCGTGCGCGGCGCCTTCGCCGGCCGGTTCGTGGTCGACCACGGGCCGTGCCCGGTCCTGCTCGTCCGGCCGGGCCCGGCGCCCGGGGTGCACACCAACCCGCCGCCGCCCCAGCATCCGACCGGGCACCCCGGTAACGCGCTCAGGCCACCGGCGACTCGACCAGATCCCGCACGTCCGGGGCTTCGAGCCGGGCCTTCTCGGCCGACTCGTCGTCGGGCTCGGTCTGCGAGCGCCGCTCCGCATCCACCCTCGCCTGGTAGGAATCGATCTCCTTCGCGGTCTGCTCAGGGGTCCAGCCGAGCACCGGCGCCATGATTTCAGCGACCCGGTGCATCGACTCGGTGCCACGATGGGCGTATTCGATGGAGATCCTGGTCCGGCGGGCCAGCACGTCCTCCAGGTGCAACGCTGCTTCGTGGGTGACCGCGTACAGCGCCTCCACCTGGAGATAATCGTCGGCTCCCGGGATCGGCTGGAGGAGCGTCGGATCGTTGACCGTCAACCCCAGCAACTCGTGGATCTCCGAGCCGTAACGGTCCAGCAGGTGTCGGATCCGGTAGGGATGCACGCCGTGCTGCGCGGCCAGCCGATCGGCCTGGTTGACCAGTGCCTGGTACCCGATCGCGCCGAGCAGCGGCACATCCTGGGTGCACGACGGGTTGATCCGACCGGGCAGGTCCTCGGCGGCGGCCTCCACGGCGTCCGCGCCCATCACCCGGTACGTCGTGTACTTGCCGCCGGCGATGGCTATCAGGCCGGGCGCGACACGGGCCACCGCGTGCTCGCGGGACAACTTGGACGACTGCTCGCTCTCCCCTGCCAGCAACGGCCGCAGGCCCGCGTAGACACCCTCGATGTCGTCGTGGGTCAGCGGCACGGCGAGCACCTTGTTGACGTGCTCGAGGATGTAGTCGATGTCGGCCTTCGTCGCGGCGGGGTGCGCGAGATCGAGATGCCAGTCGGTGTCGGTGGTTCCGATGATCCAGTGCGACTTCCACGGGATGACGAACAGCACCGATTTCTCGGTCTTGAGGATGATGCCGCTCTCGGAGGTGATCCGGTCGCGCGGCACCACCAGGTGCACGCCCTTGGAGGCCCTCACCCGGAACCGGCCCCGCCCGCCGGACAGCCGCTGCAGCTCGTCGGTCCACACCCCGGTCGAGTTGATCACCACTCGGGCGCGGACGGCGGTCTCCTCACCCGTTTCGACGTCCCGCACCCGGACCCCGGCCACCCGGTCGGACTCCTTGATGAATCCCACGACCTGGGTCGAGGTCCGCACCACGGCACCGTAGGCCGCGGCGGTCCTGGCGATCGTCATGGTGTGCCGGGCATCGTCGACCTGTCCGTCGTAGTAACGGATCCCGCCGACCAGCGCATCCCGCCGCAGGCCCGGGACGAGCCGCAGCGCACCGGCCCGGGTGAGGTGCTTGTGGCCGGGAACCGACCGCGCCCCACCCATCGTGTCGTACATGATCAAACCGGCGCCGACGTACGGCCGCTCGATGGCGTGCTTGGACAACGGATAGAGGAACGACACCGGCTTGGCCAGGTGCGGGCAGATCTTGGTGAGCATCAGCTCGCGCTCGTGCAACGCCTCGCGGACCAGACCGAACTCGAACATCTCCAGGTAGCGCAGCCCGCCGTGGAACAACTTCGACGACCGGGAAGATGTCCCCGACGCCAGGTCCCTGGCCTCGACCAGCGCCACCGACAGTCCTCTGGTCGCCGCGTCCAGCGCGGTGCCGGCGCCCACCACACCGCCGCCGATCACCACCACGTCGAAGATCTCGTTGCCCAGCCTGGTGAAGCTGGCGATCCGATCGGCCGGGCCCAATTGGGCGGCCCCGACGATTCCGTCTCCGGTCATCTCGGCATGTCCTTTCTCCTCCGGCGCAACCGGAGCGGCCCCGAACCTCAGGCACCGGCGATCCTCACGCTACCTGCGCCGGGCGGCACCGCAACCGGGCGACTCAGCCGCGGTCACCGCTGAAATGCATCAATCGTCGCCCGACCTCCGTGATCGACCCGGACAGCGACGGGTAGACACTAAACGTGTAGGCGAGATCCTTTGCGGTGAGACGGTTCTGAACCGCGACCGCGATGGGCAGGATGAGTTCGGCGGCCGACGGGGCCACCACCACACCGCCGATCACGATGCCCGTCATGGGCCGGACGATCAGTTTGACGAAGCCCTCGCGCAGGTTCATCATCTTCGCCCTGGCGTTGGTGGCCAGCGGAATCATCAGCACGATCGCCGGGGTGGTCTCCGCCTCGGCCTCCACCTGCGAGTACCCGACCGTGGCGATCTCCGGATGGGTGAACACCGTGGAGGACACCGTTTTGAGCCGCAGCGGCGGGACGCCCTCGCCCAGCGCATGCCACATCGCGATCCGGCCCTGCATGGCCGCGACCGACGCCAGCATGAGCACGCCGGTGCAGTCCCCCGCCGCGTAGATGCCCGGCACCGAGGTGCGGGACACCCTGTCGACGGTGATGAAGCCGCCCTTGTCGGTGTCGATTCCGACCGCCTCCAGGCCGATCCGCACGGTGTTGGGCACCGCGCCGACCGTCATCAGCGCATGGCTGCCCCGCACCACTCGACCGTCTTGCAGGGTGACGAGCACGCCGTCACCCTCGCGGACCACCGATGTCGCCCTGGCCTGCCTGACCAGCACGCTGCCGCGGGAGGAGAAGACCTCCTCGATGACGGCGGCCGCGTCGGCGTCCTCGCTCGGCAGCACCCGGTCCCGGCTGGACACCAGGGTCACCGGAACGCCGAGCTCGGTGTACGCGGAGGCGAACTCCGCGCCGGTGACGCCGGAGCCGACCACGACGAGATGCTCGGGAAGCTCGGTCAACGCGTAGACCTGCCGCCACGTCAGGATCCGTTCGCCGTCGGGCACGGCGTCCGGCAGCACCCTGGGACACGCACCCGTGGCGATCAGCACGACGTCCGCGGTCCGTTCGGAGACGGTGCCGTCCGGGGTCTGCACGGCGACGACATGCGAGGCCAGGCCGGGCGTCGAATCAGCCAGCACCGCTGTGGCCTCGATGATCTCGATTCCGTCGGCCTCCAGCCGGGCCCGGACGTCGACGGATTGGGCCAGCGCGAGGCCGTTGACCCTGCCGTGCACCACCGGGACGTCGACGTCGACCTGGTCGGCATCGAGCATCACCCCCAGGCTGGGCGCCTCCCGCACCGCGGTCCGGCCACCGGCGGATGCGATGAACGTCTTGGAGGGCACACAGTCGGTCAGCACGCACGCCCCGCCGACCCCGTCGCGCTCGATCACCGTCACGCTCGCGCCGTACTGGGCGGCCACCAGCGCTGCTTCGTAGCCGGCCGGCCCGCCTCCCATGATCACGATTCGGGTCACCGATCACCCTCCCTGTAGTGCCGCCGGGCACCACCGTAGCCGGGGCGGCCCACTAGGCTCAGCAACCATGGCGTTGTACGCGGCCTACGGGTCCGACATGGACCCGAGCCATATGCTCCAGCGCTGTCCCTCCTCACCCGTGGCCGGCACCGGGTGGTTGGCCGGCTGGCGGTTGACCTTCGGCGGTGAGGATCTCGGTTGGGACGGCGCGCTGGCCATGGTGGTGGAGGATCCGGATTCCGCGGTCTTCGTGGTGCTCTACGACATGGCGGATTCGGACGAGCGCACGCTCGATTCCTGGGAGGGTGCCGACATCGGTCTGTACAGCAAGCTCCGGTTGCGGGTGCACACGCTGGACGGCGACGTGCTGGCCTGGCTGTACGCGTTGCAGGCCTTCGAGGGCGGCCTGCCCTCCGCGCGGTACATCGGGGTGATCGCCGACGCGGCGGAGGCCGCCGACGCCCCCGCCGAGTACGTCAAGGACCTTCGCGAGCGGCCGACCCGCTCGCCGAGCACGGGGTGATCATGGTGGCCCGGTCCCAGAACAAGACCGTCCCCACCGACGGCGACGTCGCGGCGTTCATCGCCTCGATCCCCTTCCCCGACCCGGCGTGACGAGGCACTATTGCTGTCCGACCTGATGGCCGACGTCACCGGCGAGCGGCCCACCCTGTGGGGCCCGGCCATCGTCGGCTTCGGTTCCCTCCACTACCGCTATGCCTCCGGGCGCGAAGGGGATTCCCCGAGGGTGGCCTTTGCTCCCCGCAAAGCGCAGAGCGTTGTGTATGTGCGCGGTGGTTTCGATGCGTACGCCGACCTGCTGCCGCGGATGGGCAAACACTCGGTCGGCAAGGGCTGCCTGTACCTGAAGAAGGTCGCGGATGCCGACCCGGACTCGCTGCGCGCACTCGTCGACCGCTCGTTCCGCTGGACAGATCCGTTGGACAGATCCGGGAAACGCGGACACGCTCACCGCCGGATCGACTGACGGGTAGCCGTCAGCCGGGCGAGCCGGCCGGCACCGCCGCCGGTACCGCCACCCGCGGCAGATCCAGGGTGAACGTGGTGCCCTCGCCGACGGTGCTGGCCACCCGGACCTCGCCACGGTGGGCCAGCGCGATCGCCCGGGTGATCGACAACCCGAGTCCCACACCGGGTATCGCGTTCTGACTGGCGGTCGACGCTCGGAAGAACCGGGAGAACAACCGGCCCAGTTCGTCGGCGGGGATGCCCACGCCGGTATCGCTGACGGAGATCAGCGCCCGTGGCTCGTCGTCGTCGTTGTCGGTCCCGAGCGTGACCGCCACCCGCCCGCCGGGCGGGGTGAACTTGACCGCGTTCGACAACAGGTTGTCCACCGCCTGACCGAGCCGCACCGGGTCGCCGCTGACGATCACCGGTTCGTCGCAGCAGGCACAGCGGAGCTTGACCCCGCGGGCGCCGGCCACCGGGCCGGCCGTGTCGATGGCCGCCTTCACCACCGAGTGCAGATCCACCGACTGCTCCTGCACCTGGAACCGGCCGGATTCGACCTGCGCGGTGAACAACAGATCGGACACCAGTCGCAGCAACCGGTTGGCATTGCGTTCGATGGTTCCGATGTACTGGGTCTGCTCTGCAGACAACGGGTTCTCCTCGTCGTCGCCCAGGAGTTCGAGATAGCCCAGGATCGAACTCAGCGGGGTTCGCAGTTCATGGGAGATGAGGTTGACGAACTGGTCCTTGAGCCGCGCCTGCTCGCGATCCGCGGTGACGTCCGTGCCCACGAACAGGAAGCCGTCGACATCGCCGGCGGCGTCCCGCCGGGCGGTCACCGAGACCTTGATGGTCAACTCACCACCGTCACGGGTCAGGTAGGTCCAGTCCCGGACCTGCGGGACGCCGGCTCGCACCCGGCTCAGGAAATCCTCCAGCGAACCCGTCAGCGCGTCGAAACCGTTGAACCGGTTGATCGAACGGCCGATCGCGTCGTGCGCCGCCACCCCCAGCATCTTCTGCGCGCCGGAGTTGAAAACGTCCACCCGTCCGGCCCGGTCGGTGCCGACGATCGACTGCTCGGTGACCGCGTCGATCACGCTCACCAGTTCGTTGGTCGATTCGCGGAGCAGAGCCGACGCCGCGGCGCTGGCGTCCGCGTGGTCCCTGGCCTCGCCCAGCAACCGTTCCTGCTCCCGCCGTAGCCGTTGCACCGCGCGGACCCGCGATCGCAATCGCCTGGTCAGCTCGTTGACCGACAGACAGGTCAGACCCAGGATCAGTGGTCCGAAGATCACCCGGCTCCACTGCCCGTCGCCGAGCTGACCCGGGTCGTAGATCACCGGCAGCAGCAACGACAGGATGGTGACGGGGCCGCCGATCAGCATCGGCAACCGGCCTGGCTCCACCCCGAGCGAGAGCACCGGCAGTACCAGCATGAAGGTGAAAACCGAAGCGACACCGCCGGTCCCGGCCCGCAGCAGACCGACCGCGACGATGTCCACCAGCGGGACCAGCATGGCTACCCGGGAGGGCACGTCCGGTGCGTGCAAGAAGAACGCGCCGGCCGTCGCCCCGACCATCAGCACCGCGCCGGCCAGTACCGGGCCCTGGTGGATCGCGGTCATCCCTGGCACCAGGAACAACAGTTGCGAGAGCAGGTAGACGCTCACCATGCACAGTTGCCGCTCCAGCACCGAATTCGGATCGGCGGCGAAATGGCGAACGAAGGACCCTACGGAGTCGCCCCGGTGGGCGGTGATCCCGCCGGGAGCCCGCACCGCGCCGGCTGTGCTCATCGGCTGGTCATCGGCT
>JADGOY010000145.1 GCA_017882715.1 Nakamurella sp.
TTGAGCCTCTTCTGGTCGGCCTTGCCGATGTCGTTCACGCCCACTCGCAAGCGGGTGATGCAGGCATCGAGGTCCTCGATGTTGCTCCGGCCGCCGAAGGTCGCCGGGGACGAGGCGGAGCTCAGCTCCGACGCAGTCGCCGAAGTGGTCTACGAGGCAACAGGTGTCGAGCCCAAGCTCCGTGACCCGATGGCCGCGGAGAAGGCCCAGGGACCTCATCGCCGGGCTGGGTGGCCACGACAACGTCAAGAAGGTCGAGGCGGCAGCCGAGACCAGGCTCCGCGTCGTCGTCAAGGACCCGACCGCCATCGACGAGGCCGCCCTCAAGGCCGCGGGGATCGCCGGCATGGTCTCGGTCGGCGACCGGACCTGGCACCTCATCGCCAGACCCAACGCCGACCAATACGCCGCCGAGATGCGCGGCCAACTGGCGGCCACACCGCAACCCGCGTGATCCTGTCGGGGGATCCTGCGCTCATGACACGCGACGATGGGAGCCCCGGAGGCGGTCCGCGCGGACCGGACGGAGCCGCCACCTCCCGTCGTGACCGACTGTCGTCACCGAGCCCGCCGAATGGAATCAGTAGGGTCGGTGCACGTGGCCAACGCACAGCAGTGGTTCTCCGCCGCCCGTCCGCGCACCCTGCCGGCCGCGGTTGCGCCTGTTCTGGTCGGCACCGGCGCCGGCATCGCGCTGGGCGGGTTCTCCTGGTTCCGGGGCGGCTTGGCGCTGATCGTCTCGCTCGCTCTCCAGGTGGGTGTCAACTACTCGAACGACTACTCGGACGGGATCCGCGGCACCGACACCGACCGGGTGGGCCCGATGCGGCTGGTCGGTTCGGGTTCGGCGGCGTCGGGGACCGTGCGCCGGGCCGCGTTCGCCTGTTTCGGGCTGGCCGGGTTGTGCGGGCTGATCCTGGCCGCGCTGACCTCCTGGTGGCTGGTGCCCGTCGGAGTGGCGTGCGTGGCTGCCGCCTGGTTCTACACGGGCGGCCCGCGGCCCTACGGCTACGCCGGGTTCGGCGAGGTGTTCGTGTTCGTGTTCTTCGGGCTGGTCGCCGTGCTCGGCACGACATACGTGCAGGCGGGCCGGATCTCGCTGACCGCCGCCACCGCCGCGATCGGGATCGGCCTGCTCGCCTGCGCGTTGCTGATGGCCAACAACCTGCGTGACGTGACTACCGACGCGGCGGCGGGTAAACGCACCTTGGCCGTGCAACTGGGCGAGCCGTTGAGCCGGCGGGTGTTCGTGCTGATGATTACCGGTGCATTCCTCGCGGTGGCGGTGATCGCGGTACGGCACCCGTGGTGCCTGGTTGCCCTGCTGGCGGTTCCGCTGGCCGTCGCGCCGGTGCGGGCCGTGCTGGGCGGCGCCCGCGGGCCGGCGCTGATCGCGGTGCTCGGCGCCACCGCCCGAGTGGAGATCGTCTACGCCGTGTTGCTGACGATCGGGTTGGCCGTGTACGGCTGACCCGCACCGGTGAGCGGACAGGCCAGCGGAAACCGGCGGATCGCTGGCACCATGGAGGCATGTTCATCGCCGGGACGGAGCGGTGGAAAATCACCATCGCCGAACCTGAAGCGCTGCGCATCGGCCTGTACATCCGCGACGTCTCGGGCCTGGAGTCGCTGACCGAGCCTGCCATTCCACCACTTGATCCGCCGTGTGACGTTTGGCCCGTCTGGTCCCGCCGGCCGGTCGATGTGCCGACCTCCGGAGGAGTCCGCCTGCTCGGTGGCCGCGACGTCGACCTGATCGTCGCCTCGGGACAGTGGGCCCGCTGGTGGACTCACGCGCTGGAGGTGGGGCCCGGCGCCATCGACGACTTCCGCGCACCTGCGTTCCTGGCGCTCTCGGGCGTCCCCGATCTGCGGGCCCTGGTGCAGCGTCACTTCCACAATGCCAACCTCTGGTCCGACGGGGTCAACGACGACCCCAGAACACGCCACGCGCACAGCGCACCGGGCACCGGTCTGAATGCCCTGGTGCGGGACCTGCCGAAGATGCTCGGCCGGCGCCCCCACCCGTTCTCGATGCGGATCACCGTGATCGGCGTCCAGACGAAACATGCGTGGACGCTGGCTCCCGACCACATCCTGATGACCCGGCACCTGATCGGCGACGTGGACAACGCGCTGGACTGGCTGCGCCCGAGGATTCTGTCGCTGGGCTGAGGTCCGCGACCGTATGCTCGAATCCGTCTCGCGAGTGCTGGTCTGCGTTTTGTGGACAACTCCCGTGCGGCGATGTGGACTGTGTCTAACCTTCCTGCGTTCCGACCATCGGGGTCGGTCGCCGGGAGGACACATGCTCCAGCGCAGGTCCGCGCGTCGATGGCTCGCGTTGCTGCTGACCGCATTCGCGGTGATCGGCACAGCTTCCTGCACAGGCTCGGACTCATCCGGTCCGGAGGCGCGGACGACCATTGAGAAGATCTGGACCGCAGCGGATATCGACCCCGTCAGCGCGGTGGAGGAGGTCGACGGGGTCGCGGTGGTGTACGGGACGTCGGGCGACGATCTGCTGATCTACGGTCTCGACCCCGTCACCGGCGCCCAACTCTGGAGCAAGCCGGCAACGCTGCTCACCGACGAATCCGACTCGATCAAGGTGAGCGAGATCGACGGCGCTGTGGCCTATTTCCGACCGACCGGCACTCAGCGGCTGGCCCAACTGGTGCTGGCCGATCCCAAGACCGGAGCGGACCTCACCGTGTCCGCCCCGCGGTACTGGTACACCCTGCCGGTGCGGTGTGATGACGACGCATGGGTCTGCCTGACCTCGTATGTCCAGCAGTCCGACGGGCACTGGGATATGCGGGAGTTCCGGGTCAATCGGAAGACCGGCGACACAGCACCGGGTGATCCGACGGATGCCCCGAACGACAACACGCACGCCCTGCCGGTCGCCGATCTCTTCTACTCCTACCCGGGCGACGGCAGTGTGCAGATCGGCCGCCACGTCGACGGTTCCGTGCTGTGGTCGAAGCCGTCTACCGACATCTGGGGCCCGACGATGCCCCACCCGTCGTTCTTCACGTTCTGGGATCCGAACGGCCGCGACTTTGCGGTGATGACGACGCTGGGCCGAGGCACCGACCAGACCGGCGGAACGCAGCTCGACCTGGCGAAAGATGTTGTCAGCGCGTCGTTCTCCTTGGCCGACGGAGCTGTCCGGTGGGTCAGCCCGGGCACCTCGGTCGGCTGCAGTGGTGACCGGAATCTGGGGTGGGATGTTTCCACGCATTCCGCAGAGGCGCTCGCCTACCGGTGCCGGTACACCGGGAGCGCCGTCCGGAATTGGAGCGCCCTGCGAGGGTCGGAGCTCACCACGACGGGCCTCTCGGTGACCGTCGAGGGGTTCGATCCGGCGACCGGAGATGCGCGGTGGTCTACCGATGTCGGTGATGCCCGGGCGCTCGCCGACGACACCACGACCGGCGGCGAGTCGGCCCTCCTGGACGACGCACACCTCTACGTGCCGAATTCCGCCGGAGGACTGGTGATCGATCTGCAGACCGGTCAATCGCGGCCGTCCGTGGCCGATGATGTCCTGTGGTGCGCGGACGAGGGCACCTTCCACAGGCCGGAGCCCTATTATGCGGAGTCGACTCCCATCTTGACGGCGAAGCGGTCCGGTGTGGTGCATCCGTGCCGATCGGACGGGACCGCCGCGCCCTTGCCGACGGCCGCCATCCCTGCGAAGTTGTCTGCCTCGTTCGACGGCGACCGACGGGTCATCGCGCTCTCCGACGGAGTCGCGGGATTCCTGGTCCCGCCGGCAGGCGGGGCCGGCGGCGAGGCAACACAGACCGCGACGCCGGATTCGGCGCCCAGTTCCGGCACTTCGTCCGACTCCGCGGCGCCAGCAGCCTCGGCGTCCGCATCCAGTTCGTCCGCGGATTCGACGCCGGCCGAGCCGGCGCTGCATTCCGTCGAACAGGCTTGGGCGGCAACGGGATTCGAGGCAAAGACCTCCCCGGTGATCGTCAGCGGGACGGCCGTGCTCTACGGCACCGTCGGCACCCAGCTGTTCCTCATCGGGCTCGACCCCGCTACCGGGGCAGAGCGGTGGCGGCGCCCAGCCACCGCGGCGGCTCTGTCTCCCCACCTGGAGGTAGCGGTCGTGACCATCGACGACAAGGTTGCCTACCTGCGACCCGTCCAGGACGACCGGATGTCGCAGATCGTGCTCATCGATCCGGCGACCGGAGCCGACACAATTGTCACTGAACCGCGCTGGTGGCTGGGATTCCCAGGGGTCTGCGCAGATGATCCTGCCTACCTGTGCGCGTCCGCCTACAACCTGGACGACACCAGCACGACCCTCCAGTCTCGGCGTTTCCGGGTCGACCGGGCCACCGGCGCGCTCACCCTCGTACCGGAAACTCCCTCAGCCCCTTCCGCGCCGTACACGACGTTGTGGAACGACGTGGTGCAGATCAGCGGAGCGCCCACCGACACCGTCGGCATCGTGCGCGACGGCGCGGTTGTCTGGTCGCGCCCGCTCACCGACCTCGCGGGTCCCGGCGCAACACTGGACTACGGCTGGCATATGAGCGAGGACAACGGAACCACTCCCGTGCTGGAGATGTCGGTCCGCACCGGCTGGTCGGGCGACGGTACCGGCAACCCGTCTCTGGACCTGGCGGCGAATCTCGTCACCGTCGGCGTCAACCGCAACGATGGCACTGTTGTGTGGAGCAAACCGGGGACGTGGTCGGAGTGCAGGGGGAAGCTCCCGTCGGCGAGCCAGGCGTCCACCCCCGGCTCTTCGGGCCCCGCTCTTCGATGCCGTTACACCGGTCGGCTGGATTCGACACCGCCGAATCGCGGGTACGACTTGACCGTGCCGACGGATCTGACCGTCACGCTGGAGCGGGTCGATCTGCAAACGGGAGAGGCGATCTGGTCCGTCCCGCTAGGGGCGGAACCCTCGTTGGCGGTGGATGCGTTCGGCAAGACGGTGCGCCTGCTGGATGATCGTCGGCTGCTGACCGGGGGTCGGGTGGTGAATATCGATGACGGCACCTCGCGTCCGCCGGCGGCGGGCGAGACCTTCTGGTGCCCGGGGCCGCAGTCGTTCGAACAGACAGTCGGGTGGCTCGGCACCGACGGCAGCGTCCGGCGCGACCGGCGGGCGCAGGGCGAGGTCTACGAGTGCGACGGCGCCGGGAACGCCGCGACCGGCACGCCGGCGGCGGTTCCGCTCGCCGTCTCGGCCGTGACGGACGACGGACTCCGGCTGGTGTCGACGCCCGCGGGTGTGGTCGCCTACCGGGTGCCGGTCTAAGAATGTCCGGATCTCCCAGAGCGGCAGGCGCGGGCGATCGTCCGCAGCTGCGCCGACCAGCGGATCGGACTGGTTGACGCAGCGAATGTCGTTCTGGCGCAACGCTTCCACACCAGCACCAGCACCAGCACCAGCACCATCGCAACGCGAACCCGCCGGCACTTTTCGGTGCTCCGCGCTACGGATGGAGCGACGCTCACCCCGGTGCCGTGACAGCCTCCCGACCATGGGCACTAGTAGGTCGCCTCGTGCCACTCGGTGGAAACGGTGAACGAGTCGAGCACGTGCTGGATCGGCTCGACACCCAGCCCGGGCCCGGTCGGCACGGCGATCTCACCGTCGTCGAGAACGAACGGCGCGGTGATGTCCTGGTCGTAGAACCGGTCCGAGGCCGAGACGTCACCGGGCAGGGTGAATCCCGGCAGAGCGGCGAGCGCCGCGTTGGCCGCCCGGCCGAGCCCGGTCTCCACCATGCCGCCGCACCACACCGGGATCCCGTTGGCCCGGCACAGGTCGTGGATGCGGCGGGCGTTCAGGTAGCCGCCGACCCGCCCGGCCTTGATGTTGATCACCTGCGCGGCCCGCAGCGCGATGGCGTCGGCGGCCGCGCGGACGGAGACCACCGACTCGTCCAAGCAGATCGGCGTGCGGATCAGCCGGGCCAGTTCGGCGTGCTGGCGGATGTCGTCCTCCGCGAGCGGCTGCTCGATCAGCAGCAGGTCGAACGCGTCGAGCCTGGCCAGGGTCCGGGCGTCGGCGAGTGTGTAGGCGGCGTTCGCGTCGACCTGCAGCGGGATCAACTCCCCGAAATGTTCGCGGACCGCCTCGACCGGGGTGACGTCCCAACCGGGCTTGATCTTCAGCTTGATCCGGACGTAACCCTCCGCCAGATAGCCACCGACAACCTCGAGCAGCGTGGCAATCGACGGCTGGATGCCCACCGACACCCCCGACGGCACCCGTCGCCGGATCGCCCCGAAGTAGCTGGCCAACGACTGCCCGGTTCCCCGCAGCTGCGCGTCGAGCACGGCCATCTCCAGTGCGGCCTTGGCCATCCGATGACCGATGACCGGCGCCAGCAGGCCGTCGATCTGCTCGGCCGTCACGTCACCGGCTGCCGCGACGCGCCCGAACAACCGCGGCACCAGGAAGCGGCGCAACACCTCCACGGCGCCCTGGGCGTATTCGGAGCTGTACAGCGGCGATTCCATCGCGACGCACTCGCCCCAGCCCTGCACCTCGATCGGGTGCTGCTCCGGGCCGGAGACCGACCCGAGCACCCTGACCAGCACCGCGACGCGCTCGGATTCGACGCCGAAAGAGGTCTCGAACGGGCTCTTCAGCGGCATCCGGATGGTGCGCAACTCGACCCCGGCGATCTTCATCCGCCGGCTCTCACAGTCGCTGCCCGGCCCGGTGCCGCGCGCTCCAACACGTACCACCCAGATCGAGCGAAACCGGTTACCTGCCAAGCACTGTCGGCCATGACCAGGGCCAGGGTAGCGCGCAGCGCATACCGCCAGAACAGCGCCAGCGGCGGATCGGTCCGGCGGATCTGTTCGATATCTTCGGGAATGCCGATCAGCGCCGCGGTCACCGCAGCGTCGATCCGCTGACCGCGGACCGGTTCGCCGGTCGGGCCTGCCCAGAGCAGAGTCCCGGCTCCGGCCCCGATCGCCGAAGAGACGTCCGGACCGTCGCCGGGGGGACTGCCGTCCAACACGGCGCGTTGCGCGTCGACTGTGCTGGCCGCGGCGAGGTCCCAGCAGACCTGCATCCGGTCGGTGGGCTGGCCGCGGTTCGGGCCGTCGTGCATGACCCCGTAGAAGTCGACGAAATAGGTCTCCGGGCGGGCGCCCAGCCGGGTCAGGTTGAAGAAGGAGTTCCGGGCGATCAGTGGGTCGTAGGTCCAGGTGATCCTGGTCAGGCCCCGCTCCAACGCCCATTGCCGCTGGTGCCACTTGAGGGCGGCGCCCACCCCACCGCCGGCGGTTGCCGGCAGCACGCCGGTGATGTGCGAGTGCATCGCCGATCCGAGCGGTTCGGTGAAGAACGCAACACTGGCACCCACCATCTCACCGCCCGGCTCGTAGGCACCCACCAGGTAGTTGCCGCCGTGCCCGAGCGCGCGCAGCAGGTGGGGTTGTATCTCCGACGTCTGGCCGGGCGGGATGTCCCAGACCCGGTCGAGCACCGTGCAGGCGACCTGCATCTGCTCCAACGATTCCAGCGGCCGGATGCCGATCGACGCTCGTCTCATTGCTGCCGCCGCCGTCGCGGCCGCGTCGACCAGCAGGCTCCGCAGGGGCCGGCCCCCGGTCGCGGTGGTCATCCGGCCGGCGAGCCATCTGGCCGCGGGGGGCCGGCCGCCGGTGCCCCGAGGGTGCCCTCCCCTGGCTCGAGCAGCTCCCGGACCAGCGCCACCAGCAGCGCCGCCCGCGGCACCAGCGAATCCACCCGCGCATGTTCGTCATCGGCATGCGCACCGCCCCCGACCGCACCGAACCCGTCCAGCGTCGGCACCCCGATCCCGGCGGTGAAGTTCCCGTCCGAGGCCCCGCCGACGGAGGTCTGGATGAACTCGCCGAGTCCGTCCCGCCTGCCAAGGCGAACCGCGCGCTCGAATAGCGCAGCCCCGGACGTCGCCTCCATCGGGGGGCGGTTGATTCCGCCGAGCACCGTGAGCACGCTGCCGGTCAGGCCCGGCCGGATCGAGCGCAACGCGCGGTCCACCCGCTCCTGCTCCACCGCGGTGCGCGCTCTGACGTCGACGTTGAGGAAGGCGGCGGCCGGTACCGTGTTGGTGGTCGTCCCCGCGCCCGCGACCGTCGGGGTGACGGTGGTGCCGAGCGCCGGGTCGCCCAGGGTGTTCGTGGCCAGGATGAGGTGAGCCAGCTCTACGGCCGAGTTGACCCCCTTCTCGGGCTCGGCCCCGGCATGGGCCGCTCGTCCGGTGATCTCGATGCGGTACAGCGATGTGCCTTTTCGGCCTGTCTTCAACGACCCGCCGGGCCCGGCGCCTTCGAACACGAAACACGCCTGGCAGCCGCGAGCCTCGTCCTCTATCAGCCAGCGGGAGGTGATGGAGCCGATCTCTTCGTCACCGGTGACCAGCAGGATGACGCCGTCGAGCGGGGTGCCCTGGTCGATCAGCAGGCCCAGCGCGTGGATGGCCTGGACCAGTCCGGCCTTCATATCGACCGTGCCGGGTCCGCGGATCACCCCGTGTTCGTTCGACCAGGGATGGGTGATCAGCGATCCGATCGGCCACACCGTGTCGTGATGGGCGAGCACGATGATCCGGTTCGGACCCGTACCGAAACGCCACCGCAGGTGGCTGCACCCGTCGACCTCGATGCGGTCCGGGGTGACGCCGAGCCTGCGTGTCCCGATGTCGGCGATGAGATCGGCACTGCGCCGGACTGCCGCCAGGTCCGCGGACGGTGATTCGCAGCGGACCAGCAGCTCGAGTTCGGCGAGCATCTCGGGGAGCCGACTCTCCAGGGCGGCTCGTGAGTTGCCGACCGACGTCGACACCTCGGTCCGATGCTGACCGGTCGAGCCGGTAGCGGGGCGATTCACAACAAGAAACTGTAGTGCTCACGACCCCGATCCAGCGCCCGACCGACGCATCGTCAAGAACCCGGCAGTGGGCCTTGGTGAGGCGCCGATCCATGGCTTCCACGCTCCACGGGCGTACCCCGCCGGACGGGGCTACCCCGTCGGGGCCGTCAGGTCGACCAGATCCAGGCACAGCGGAAGCACATCCTGCGGCGGGTCGGAGGGACCGCCCGGGGCCATCTCCAGTGCGCCACCCGTCATCACAGCAGTCAGCGCGGACCAGCTGCCACGACGCTCATCCGGACCAACGGGACTCGGGTAAGCCCCTGTCGTCCAACAGATCTTCGGCCGCATGGACACCGCGGGCGGTGGTGCCGTGCCATCCGCGCCTGATGGGTACGCCCGGCGGGCTCAGGCCGCCGGCTCAAGCCGCGGGCTCAGTGCCCGGGCTCTTGCCCGGCCAGCGCCGCCCGCAGCCGCTCGCGCTCGGCCCGCCGATGCGCGGAGGATTGAGCGATCGCCTCGTTGACCCTACGGCGAGGCCGGGCGAACATCAGCCAGGACAATGGCAGCTGGATGATGATCGCGAACAGCAACGCGACGATCAGCGGCATGAAGCTCACCAGCACCGCCGTGAGCACCCCCACCAGGGCGAGCCGGAGCAGGGTGTACACCGCCAGCGAGGCGAACAACTGCGCGGGCGGGTCGGTGGGCGGGTCGGTGGGCGGGTCGGTGGGCGGGTCGGTGGGCGCGGACTCGTCCACGGCGTCCGGATCCGCAGCCCTGGCGTCAGGAATTGCAGTGCCGTCGGGACCTTCGGCGCGGGGATCGAGCCCCATGCCGGCACCGCCGGACGAGTTGTGGTAGGTGTCGGCGTTTTCGCCGGCCTGCCCCGGTGCGCCCACCCCGGGCGGGACCGGCTCGGGCGGGACCGGCTCGGGCGGGACCGGCTCGGGCGCGCCCGGGTCGCGCAGCTGGCCGTCCCCCGGGAGCGGCGTCGATGCGTAGCTGTCCATTGCTCGTCAAGGGTAGCCGCGGCCGCGGCTACCCGGGCGCTGCCGACGGGTCCGGTCGGTTCTCGTCGGCCGGTGGACTGGTGCCGGTCGGACGATGCTCGAACCGGGTAGCGAGCACGACGGTGGTTCTGGTCCTGGCGACGCCCTCGATGGCGCGAAGCCGTCCGATGCACCGATGAAGTTCGTCCACGCTGGCGACCCTCACCTGGACGACGAACGCCTCGTCACCTGCGACGCCGTAGCAACTCTCGACCTCGGGGATCGCCTCGAGTGCGGCGGCGATGGTCTCGTCACTGCCGTACTCGCCGGGTTCGATGCCGACCAGAGCGGTCACGCCGAGTCCGATCGAAGCTGGGTTGACGGTCGCCCGGAAACCGGTGACGATCCCGCCTGCCTCCAACTTGGCGACCCGTTCGTGCACCGCCGAGGACGACAACCCGACCAAACGTGCCAGTTCGGCGTAGCTCGCCCGACCGTCGCCCCGGAGCGCATCGATCAGCTGGCGATCGACCGCGTCCATGAGAATCTCCTACCCTCGTCCACGCGGTCCCCGGGTGCGCGCGCTGGGACCGCAATCCGCTCACGGCCGGTGACTCGTGGTGACTGTCCGACCGAAGGTAGTCTCTGTTCCGGTGTGACCGCTGCCACCCTCACGATCGACGGCCACACCGGGCTCGCCCGCCCGGGCGAGTTGGCGACGGATCGCCAACGTTGGCGCCCGTCGCGGCACTGAGGCCACCGACGCCGCAGCCAAGCGACCGAAAGGTCATCAACCAGGCGCGGCCGATGGCGTTCATCCAGCTCCAGGCAGGAGTCGAGTGCCGGTCCGGCACCGGTTGCTTGACACCGACGAGTGACATAGAGCGGCACTATCATAGTCTGAAATCAGACATTTCGGACTTATGTCAACATTACTACCACTTCACTCTCGATGAACCGAGACGAATGTCGCACAATGGACACACGCCGTCCCGGCGGACGAGGCCAGTCGGGGCCCGAAATGGAGGTGGCACGTGACCATGGAGATTTCTGAGAGGTTGCTGACCCCGGGGGAGGTGGCGCTGATGTTCCGAGTGGATCCCAAGACCGTGACGCG
>JADGOY010000321.1 GCA_017882715.1 Nakamurella sp.
CGGGATCAACTGCACGGGAACGACGATGTCCCTGACCATCGCCTGTCCGTCCGTCAGTCGGGCGAAGACCTGTTCGGCGGCGAGTCGCCCAATGGCTCTGGGATCCTGCTCGATGACGGTCAGCGGCGGGTCCACCACCTCGGCCAGATCCAGGTCGTCAAAGCCCACCACCGCGACGCGGTGCTGCAGATTCCGCCGCTTCAACATGGCCAGCACCCCGATGGCGATCAGGTTGTTGCCCGCGAAAACCGCGGTCGGCGGGTCGGCCAGGTCGAGCATCGCCGACAGCGCCTGCGCGCCCTGGTCCCGGTCGGCCCGGCCGCGCCACTGCACCGCCGGGTCGGCGTCCAGTCCGGCCTCGCGCAGCGCCCGCAGATACCCGCGGGACCGCTCGTCGGCCGTGTACAGCGACGGCCGATCACCCAGGAAGGCGATCCGGTGGTGGCCGTGCGCGATCAGGTGGGCGGTGGCGTCGTAGGCACCCTTGCTGTTGGCCACCCGGACCGTCGACGCCGCGATCCGTCGCGCGGGACGGTCCACGAACACCACGGGCAGACCGCGGTCCAGTTCAGGCTGCAGAAAGCGGTGGTCCCGGCGGCAGGACATGATCACCAGCGCATCGACGGCCCTGGCCAACAGCCGGTAGATCAACTGCTCCTCACGATCGGGATCTGCGTTGGTGCTGACCGCGAGCACCAGACTGCCCAGGGGGCTGGCGACCAGTTCGACCGCACGGTTCAGCGCCGACGCGAACGGGTTCCCGATGTCCTCGAGAACCAGACCGATCGATGCCGACCGACCGTCCGCGCGGCGCAGGGCGTGCGCGGCGTCGTTGCGCCGGTAGCCGAGCTTGCGCGCAGCGGCCAGCACCCGTTCGCGCGTCTCCGGTGACGCGCCGATCTCGTCGTTGATGACGCGGGAGACCGACTTCAGGCTGACCCCCGACGCGCGGGCAACGTCGTTCATCGTCGGCCGGCGTAGCCGATCGCCCATCGAGCGCCCCTTTTCTGCCGTCGGTTCTGCGGCTCGGTCAGCGGCGTCGGTCTGCGGCGTCCGCGACGAGTTCGGCTTGGCTGTTCGTCGAGCCCGCGGCGACCATCGTGACCGGCGGTCCTGTCCACCGTAGCCATCGTGAGGATGTCACCTGTTGCACCGCTCTGGTGACACTGCGCGCACGTGTCGAGGCGTCCGGCTACGCCGGAGGCAGGACCTGCCTACGTCCGCTGCCACGACGACTTCGGCTGGGCCATCGACTCCGCTGACGCCGCGGCGGTCGGCCTGCACGGTCCGGCAGGCCGGGTTTTCGCCGGGATCAGGCTGCACCCGTACGGGGTGCCGTGGATCACCACGGGGGGTTCTAGCCCGGGGCAGCGGCGATCGCCGTCACCGTGCCTGCGGCGATCTCGGTGAACCCGGCGTCCCGCACGGCCAACAGCCGGTACTCGGCCCAGCCGCGGTGCTCGTCCGTCACCGCGTCCTGCAAGTCGGCCCAGGGCTGGTCCGCCGATCGTCGGACCAGCGCCGGGCACCCGCCCCGCGCCCACCGCTGCAGGGCGCCCTGGTCGGCATCGGCGAGCAGCGCGGCCGCGATCATGGCGGCGTGTCCTGCCTGCGCCATCGCCTTGCCGAGCGTCATCGCCGGTGCGGACGGCGTCCACACCTGCAGGACGCCCGACCCCGACACTCCCGGCCCAGCATCCGGCTCCTCATCGACCGCGACATCGGTGCCCCCGACCTGCAACCGGGATATCCGCGGGTCCAGTTCACTCACCAGACCGGGAAGCAGGGCGCGCACCTGGGTGCCGTCGACCTCGATGGTGACGCCCGGAAGGTCCTGCGCGGCGAGCCAGTGCGCTCCCCGCGCCCGCCGGGTGACCTTCCGGATGTGCCCCACGCAGTAGTCGCGCACGGCCGGATACCACTGGCCACCGATCTGGCTGCGGGCGTCCAGGCTGATCGCCGCGGCGCCGGTCGCGGCGGCCTGCATCGCCCGGTGCCAGGACGGCGGGGCATGCCGTTCCATCCGCAACACGAGCTGCATCGCCCGGATGTCGGCGGCGGCCTCCTCGCGGTCGCGCTCGACCTCCTGCGAGCTCAGCTGTAGCCAGCGCGCGTACCTCTCCCGCAGCGGCGCCAACGCCGATCCGAACTCATCGGCCGTCACGCCATCTCCGTTCGAAGCAGTCACACTCGCCCGCCACCACCCGGGGCTCGGTCCAGCGGCACCCGGCGCAGCGTCCCGTCCTCGGCGTCGGCCGCCTCGATCTCGTCCCTTGAGATGCCCAGGATGAACAGCACCGGGTCCAGGAACGGCTGGTTCAGCGTGGTGTCGGCGTGCTCCGCGACCACCGGCTTGGCATTGAACGCGATGCCGAGCCCCGCGGCCGAGAGCATGTCGATGTCGTTCGCGCCATCGCCGACCGCGACTGTCTGACTGAGTCCCACACCGGCTTCGGCGGCGAACCGCTCAAGGGCCCTGGCCTTGCCCGGACGATCGACGATCTCACCGACGACCCGCCCGGTGAGCCGCCCGTCGATGACCTCCAGCGTGTTCGCGGCAGTGAAGTCCAACTCGAGCTTGTCGACCAGATGCTTGGTGACCTGGGTGAACCCGCCGGAGACGATACCGCATCGGTAACCGAGCCGCTTGAGCGTGCGGACGGTCGTCCGCGCTCCCGGAGTCAGCTCGAGCGACGTGCCGACCTCGTCCAGGACGGCTGCGTCCAGCCCCTCCAGCATGGCCACCCGCGCCCGCAGCGATTGGGCGAAGTCCAGCTCACCGCGCATCGCGGCGGTGGTGATCTCCTCGACCGCGGCCCTGGACCCGGTGTGGTCGGCGAGCATCTCGATGACCTCGCCGGTGATCAACGTCGAGTCCACGTCGAACACGATCAACCGTTTGGCCCGCCGCGCGATGCCGACCCGCTCGACCGCGATGTCCACGCCCGCCTCGGTGCCGACCTCCACTACGGCCGCCCGCAACTGTTCGTCGTCCGGGGCCCGCACGGAGAGCTCGAGGCCGGTCACCGGGTAGTCGGCGATCCGTTTGATCGCCTCGATGTTGACGTCGATCCGGCCGAACCGCAGTGCCAGCGCCCCGATGGCGCTGGCCTGCAGGGGCCGGCCGAGCACGACGACGGCGTGGGTGGGGAACCTGCGCCGGTCGTCACCGGGCTGGTCGATCCCCACCCGCACCGTCATCCCCACCGACGCCATCGCGTGCTCGACGTCCTCTTGCAGGCCCTCCGGATCGTCCTGGGTGGCAACGAGGACACCCAGGGTGAGTTGGCCCCGGATCACCGCCTGGTCGATGTCGAGCACTTCCACCCGGTGGGCACCCAGCGCCGAGAACAGCACACCGGTCACTCCGGGTCGATCGGGCCCGGTGACGGTGATCAGCACCGATGACATGAACGACCCTGGGTCAGTGCCGGGATGCTCACCCGCCGAACGGAGCCGTCCCGGAGCCAGAGCCGTCCGATTCGGAGATCTTCATGTGGCCGCTCGCCTCGGCCTCGGCCAGCGGCTTCCATCCGCGTGCGGGATGGGCCTCGGAGCGCATTCGTTCGATCATGTACGGGTGGTGCAACTCGAA
>JADGOY010000146.1 GCA_017882715.1 Nakamurella sp.
TGGCCGGCAAGGACTTGCGACCCTTCATGGACGCCTGGTTCCGCGGCACGACGGTGCCTGATCAGGAATTCCGGTACCCGGGTGGGCTGGGGAACTGACGTGGAACTGACGTGGAACTGACGCCGATCTGGGCCGGGGCTTCCGCCAGGCTTCCGCCTTGTCCGTCAAAGGTTCTGCGGATCGAGTCGAACCTCACAGCCGATAACAGGTCAAATGCCAAGGCTTCTGCCTCGCCACCGGCGGCAACGGATCGGCCCAGCCGGAGGCTGCCCGACTGCCGGGTGCCCGACCGCGGGGTGCCCGACCGCGGGGTGCCCCACTGCCGGGTGCCCGACCGCGGGGTGCCCGACTGCCGGGTGCCGGACCATGGGATTGTGTCCGCCATCTACGGGTGACATCGTCGATCCAGGCTGGTCCAGGCTCGGCCGAACTGATCCGACGAATAACCCGTCATCGGGACCGGTCGTGCGGTCGTCCAAGAATGCTTTCACCGGAATGTCCTGCAGAGCTGCAATTGTCGCGCCGCCTATGCCCGCATCCGCCGACGCAATTGGTGCGCCAACGCGTGCTATCTCGTCACACCCGCGGAGAAGGAGCAGTACGCCACGATTGCCGGCTGTGCACGGACTTGGGCGACCCGGCTCTCGTTCCTTCGGACGAGTGATCGATCGTCCAACCCGGGGGAGGGGAACAGGACGCTGAGAATCTCAAGATCGCACGCCCGGCATGATCACCAAAGTGATGATCACTGCGCCAACCGCAACGAGGCCGCATATCCATCGCGGCGGCGCCACCGCTCGGAGCCCCAGCAGAACGGGTCCCCTGCAGGTGCGTGACATAGACTCTGGCATATTGCCGAGCGGAGCGTTTCGGGAGGAGAATTACGTGACAAGAAATCGTGCGGGCGAGCAAGGTCCTGACGTCATCGGCGGTCCTCAGCCGGGGACTGACGAGATGGGCGGCCCCCAGCCGGGTGACGAGATGGGCGGCCCCCAGCCGGGTGACGAGATGGGCGGCCCCCAACCGGGTGACGAGATGGGCGGCCCCCAGCCGGGTGACGAGATGGGCGGCGCTTAGCCAGACGAGGGGCAGACGACCTGATGAGCGGCGCTCAGCCGGGGCGCAACGGTCCAGGCTCGCGGCTCTCCGGGGCCTGTCTGCGCGTGCGCCCGGGCGGCGGTGTTGAATGCGGGGCGGCCGGGACAACTTGCCGAACGCCGGTGACGTCGCAGAGGTGGCGAACCCCACATTCGTGATCATCGGGAAGGCACGCCCTCCAGGCGCCTCAACCCGAGCATCCGACGACGCCGAGGTCAGCTCCCGATCAGTCGCGCCCCGAGATACCCCTGGACTTGGTCCAGGGCAACGCGTTCCTGCGCCATCGAATCCCGGTCCCGCACGGTGACCGACTGGTCGTTCGCCGTGTCGAAATCGACCGTCAGGCAGAACGGCGTACCGATCTCGTCCTGACGGCGGTACCGGCGTCCGATCTGCCCGGCGTCGTCGAACTCCACGCTCCACGAGCGACGCAGCGACGCGGCCAGATCACGAGCGATCGGCGACAAATCGGCGTGCCGCGACAACGGCAGCACCGCGGCCTTGACCGGTGCCAGCCTGGGGTCGAGCCGCAGCACGGTCCGCCTGTCCACGCCGCCCTTGGTGTTCGGCGCCTCGTCTTCTGCGTAGGCGTCCAGCAGGAAGGCGATCATCGACCGGTTGACCCCGGCCGCGGGCTCCACCACGAAGGGGGTCCAGCGCTCACCGGTTTCCTGATCGAAGTAGGAAAGATCGACCCCGGAGTGCTCGGAATGGGTCTTCAAATCGAAATCGGTTCGGTTGGCGATGCCCTCGAGCTCGCCCCATTCGCTGCCCTGGAAATGGAATCGATACTCGATGTCGACGGTTCGCTTGGAATAGTGGGAGAGCTTCTCCTTGGGATGTTCGAACAGGCGCAGGTTGGCGCGGTCGATGCCCAGGTCCACGTACCAGGCGGTCCGCGTGTCGATCCAGTACTGGTGCCATTCTTCGTCCGTTCCCGGCTTGACAAAGAATTCCATTTCCATCTGTTCGAACTCCCGGGTACGGAAGATGAAGTTGCCCGGGGTGATCTCGTTCCGGAACGACTTGCCGATCTGTGCGATACCGAACGGCGGCTTCTTGCGGGAGGACCCGGCCACGTTGTTGTAGTTGATGAAGATGCCTTGCGCGGTCTCCGGGCGCAGGTAGTGCAGGCCGGAGTCGTCCTCCACCGGGCCGAGGAAGGTCTTCAGCAGGCCGTTGAACTCCTTGGGTTCGGTCCACGCCCCGCGGGTGCCGCAGTTCGGGCAGGCGATGTCGGCGAGCCCGTTCACAGGGGCCCGTCCCTTCTTCTCGGTGAACTCCTCCTCCAGGTGATCGGCGCGGAACCGCTTGTGGCATGAGGTGCACTCCACCAGCGGATCGACGAAGGCCGCGACGTGACCAGAGGCGACCCACACCTGGCGGGGCAGGATCACCGACGAGTCCAGGCCGACGATGTCCTCGCGCAATCGGACCATCGCGTTCCACCACTGCCGCTTGACGTTGTCCTTCAGTTCCACACCGAGCGGGCCGTAGTCCCAGGCCGACTTCGTCCCGCCGTAGATCTCGCCGCAGGGGTAGACGAAGCCACGTCGTTTGGCGAGGGAAACAACGGCGTCGATGCGGTCGGCGGCCATGATAGATCTCCTGCGTAACAGGCCCGGCCGACGTGTGTCGACGGCCAGGCGGCGTCCCCGACGGTGGATTCCGCGGGGTCAGGCAACGACCGTCGAGCGTAATGAATTCTCGGAGCGCCGCCGAACGGTCCAGCACACCGCGCTCATCGCTGCGGAGCCGGGACGGTGATCTCCGGTTCCTCGATCACGCCGTGATCTGCGGCGAGCAGCACCTCGAGCACGCCGGACGTGGCCACATCTGCCGTGGACAGCCAGGGGATGACGACTGTGCGCACCTGCAGCGGGGAGAGCGCGCGACGGTAGGTCGCGGCAGTGTCGAACTCGGCGGTGAGCACCAGGTGGCGCGCGTCCTCGGTGGAACGCGCCCATCTCAGTCGCAGCGTGTCCGGCTGGGCGGCGAGCAGCCGTACCGGCTCCCTGGCCTGTTCCAGCATGTCCGTGGGGTCATCGCCCGGCCCCACGCGCACATGAACGACCAGCAGGAACACTGCCGAACCCCCTTGTTCGGTTGACAGAGCGCCCCACGATCTGGCGCAACCTGCTCTGGTGGACCGGCGATCGACCGACTGCCGCTGATCAGCCGACCGTAGACGACGGCTCAGCCAGCCTGCCAGCCGGACCAACATGCACCCCGGGCACCGCGCGTTCGCCGGCTACGGCACGCAACTCCAGGTGCCGACGGAGCATGCCGCGGTCTCGTCCTCAGGCGACGTGCATTTCGACGATGGAGCCCTGCGGCGTGCGGCGGACACGCAGTCGGCTGGGGATCCGCTGCTGCAATTCGGTGACGTGCGAGACCAGCCCGACCACCCGCCCGCCGGCCCGCAACTCGTCCAGGGTGCCCATCACCAGATCCAGCGTGTCGGCATCCAGGCCACCGAAGCCCTCGTCGACGAACAGCGTGTCCAGCACCCGGCCGCCCGCCTCACCGGCGACGACGTCGGCCAATCCGAGCGCCAGGGACAGCGATGCCAGGAAGGACTCGCCTCCGGACAGCGTCTTGGCCGGCCGAACCAGACCAGACCAGGCGTCGATGATGTCCAGTCCCAGACCCCCGGCGCGCCCTCGTGACTCCCGCTCGGTGGAGTGCACGAAGCCATACCGACCTGCGGACATCCTCTCCAGACGCTGCCCGGCGGCGTCCGCGACCTGCCGCAACCGGGCGGCCAGCACGTAGGTCCGCAAAGACATGCCCAGCGCGTTCTGGCCGCGCCCGTGGATCACCTCGGCGAGCGCGGTGATCTCCCGCTCCGCGTCCCTGACGGGTTCCCGTTCGCGCCAGGCCGCGACGAGCCGAAGGCATGCCCGGCCCACCTGATCACGCCGATCGCCGGCAGCGTCGGCGGTGGAGAACGCGGCCTCCGCCCGCCGCACCGCGGCCTCGGCCCGGGCCCGCACGTCGCCGACGTCGAGCTGCTCGTCCGGATCGACACCTGCCAGCGCCGGGTCGCGCAGCAGACCTTCGACAGCCGTTCGGGCGTCTTCGGCAGCGCGCAACTCGCAGGTGAGACGCTCGGCATCCACCGAGGCGGCATCCATGGCTTCGTCCAGGCCGGCGAAGCCGGCCGCAGCGACCTGGACGTCCAGTTCGCGCCGGAACATTGCCGTTGCACGATCCGCAGCGGCCGCCACCTCGGCTGCGGCGGCCAATGCTTCCAATGCCATCGCGCGGTCCAGCAGGTGAGCGCGCCGCGACGGGACGCTGTCGTGGCCCGCCTGCGCGGCTCGCAGCCGCGACTCCCGCTCCTGCACCCGCGGCGCGATGGCGGCAATCTCAGCCTTGGCGCCGGCGACCGCCTGGGCGAGTTCGTCCCGGCGCAGGGAATGCTCGAACAGGGCCTTGCCGGCGCTGTCCTGACGCCCGAGCAATTCATCGAGTGTGCGCGCCGCGGTAGCCATCACGGCGTGTTCTCTGCTGGCCTGCCGCAGCGTTGCCTGCGCGAGGCCGACGGTGAGTCCGGCGGCGCGCTCGACGGCCCTGTTCACCGCCGCGTCGGCGCTGGAGCGCTCCGCGGTGGCACGGTCACGCTCCACCGCGGCGGCACGTTCAGCCTCCTGGGCCGATCGGACTTGCGCCGCAGTCACCGCGTCGGGCGCCGCTGCGGCGGGCCGCGGATGCTCAGCCGACCCGCACACCGGGCACGGCGCCGCCGGGCACAGACCGCCCGCGAGTTCGCCCGCGATGCCGGCGATCCGTCGTTCGACCAGTGACTGCCGGTGGTCGACGGCGCGCTGGTGGCCGTCCACGGCCGCTGTCGCCCGCGCCTGGGCCTCGCCCTGCCGGGCCAGCAGATCGGGCAACGATCGGGCCGCCCGCAGAACCTGATCGGCGGCGGTCACGGCCTCCTGCGCGGCGGGCAGCCGATCGCGCGCCGAGCGGGCCGCCGTCACCCGTTCCGTGAGGTCGTCGATCAAGGCGGGCAGTCCGGCGAGCTGTTGCTCGACGTCGACCGCGTCCACCTCGGCCTGGTGATGCCGGCGGCGGGCCGCCTCGAGCAGTGTCAGATCACGCTCGTGTTCGGCTGCCTGGGCGACCAACTCTGCCAACGCGCCGGCGAGTTCACGATCTGCGGCCGCTCTCGCCCTGGCTTTGTCGGGTGCGGCGACGGAGATATCAGCGGTCGACACGGCGCCGTCGACCCCGGCGAGCACGCCGAGGGCATCCATGGCTGCGGCGTGTTCGTCTTTCCGAAGGGCCAGCTCGTCCTGCGAGGCCAACAGCGCAGAATGTGCGGCAGCAATCCCCGAGGTGCGGCGATGCCGTTCGATCAAGGTGCGGAATCGGGCGAGTTCGGGGCTTCGTTCGTCGAGTCCGGCGAGCCTGCTGCGCACTTCGCGCAGTCGTCGCACCCTGTCCTGCCGGTCCTGGACGCTGCGCAGCGCCGTCGAGAGGGCGTCTCGGTCCCGTCGACAGATCGCCGCCTGCTCGGCGGCGGCATCCGCGAGGTCGGCGAGCCGGTCGCGCAAAGCGGCAATCCACTCGAGGCCGCGTTCCTGCGGAATGTCGACGCGCGCCGCCTCGGCAACTCGCTCGACGAGTCGGTCGACGCGAGCATCCGCCTCGCGGAGCCGGCTTCCGGCGTCACGACGCGCAGCGGCAAACCACTCCTCCACGGTGCCGAATCTGCCGGTGTCGAACAGACGCTCGAGCAGCACTCCGCGCTCGGCAGTGTCCGCGCGCAGGAACCTGGCGAAGTCACCCTGGGGCAGCAGCACCACCTGGAAGAACTGATCGGCGGACATCCCGAGTAAGTCCCCGACGACGTCGCCCACCTCGTCCGCCCGAGTCAGGCCGTCCTCGCACCGACCGGACGGTGCCGCACCGATCCAACGGAGCACCACTTTGGCCTTTTCCACGGTGAACCCGGTCCCCCGCGATTTGGCCCGCTGGTACTCGGGATTGCGCGTCAACTCCAGCCGGTGGCCCGCGATCGTTGCTTCGAGCCGTACCTGCGTCCGGGTGGCGGGAGCTGAGCGATCGCAGCGCAGCCGTTTCGCCTCGTTCCGGGCGCCGGGAACGCGCCCGTACAGCGCGAAGGCGACGGCATCGAGCAGGGTCGTCTTGCCGGCGCCGGTGTCTCCGTGCAGCAGGAACAAGCCGTCGGACCCCAGCGCGTCCAGGTTCACCACGACCTCGTCCGCGAACGGACCGAAAGCCCGCAGTTCCAGCCGATGCAACCTCATCCGGCGGCTTCCGCCATCCGGTGGGCTGCTACCGCCGCATCCAGCAGGACCCGCTCCCCGCTGGTCGGGGGACTGCCGCGGCTGGACCCGACGAACTCGACCAGCACGTCGAGGTCGGTCTGCCGGTGCCCGATCGCCAAAGGATCAGCCGGCGCCGGGGGCTTCCGCTCGTCGGGCAGCCACTGCACGAGGAGTGCGTGCGGGAGCACCTCGCGCAGCCGGCGCATCGCGTCGAGCGGCCGGACCGGATCGGTCAGTTCCACGGACACATAGCAATCAGCGAGATCTGTTCGTGCGCAGAGAATGTCGGCCAGCCGACCACGAACCGAGGCAAGCCGCCGGATGACCGGAAGGTCCAGCCGTCGACCGGAAACCGCGCCGGACGCCGCGATGTCGATCAGCCATGCGCCCTTGCGGTGACCGGCCTCGGAAAACGAGTACGCCATCGGCGATCCCGAGTAACGGACGCGTTCGTTCAGCACCTGCGCGCCGTGCAGGTGCCCGAGCGCCACATAGTCGACGCCGTCGAAAACGTCAGCGGTGACCGACTCCACGCCGCCCACGGCGATGGACCGCTCGGATCCTCCTGCGATCGCGCCCACCACAAAGGCATGCGCGAGCACCACCGACCGCGTACCGGCCGGCCGGGCGGCCAGATCCATTCGCACTCGGTGCATCGCCGCGGCGAGCACCCGCTGATGATCGGCCGGCGCGGGCAGATCCCAGGCGGCGCGGGCAAGGTCCGGCTCGAGGTAGGGCAGCGGATACACGGCGACCGGCCCGGCCCTGTCGGACAGCACGACTGGATCGGAAACGCGATCCAGCGATGTCCGCAGATGCAGGCCACCTGCCGCCAGGAAGTCGGCAAAGGCGCCCAGCCGGGGCGCCGAATCGTGATTGCCGGAGATCGCCACGATGACGATGCCGGCGTCCCGGATCCGCCGGAGAATTCGGGTCGCGGTCTGCACTGTCTCCGGTGACGGCACCGCACGGTCGTAAAGATCGCCGGAGATCAGTACCGTGTCGACGGCGTGCTCGGCGGCGAGGTCGGCGAGCGCGCCCAGCACCTGTTCCTGGTCGGCCAGCAGGTTCTGACCGTGGAAGGTCCGACCGAGGTGCCAGTCGGAGGTGTGCAGGACGCGCATGGCCTCACGGTAGGAGGCAGGTCCGACAGTGCGCGGGATCAACGCGCGGGTCGGGCCGTCGAGCCTGAATCGGTCGGAGATCGGTCACGCACCCCCGGTCGGCAGACGGCCGGGGCTCGCCGAGACCGGGGACGCTGCCCCAGCCGTCACCCGCCCAGGATTGCCTGGATTCGGTAGCCCTGATCCGTGGCGGCCAGCACGAGTATCCGGCGTTGTTCGGCCCGGGCGGGTGTCTGCCCGACCGCAGTGCCGGTCTGATCCACGATCGCGCGCGAGGGCATCGAATCGACCACGGCGACCCGCACTGTCGACCCGTCGGGCGAGGCACCCACGGGCGGGACAGGGTCCGATCCGACGGGGGACACCACGGTGACGTTACTGATCTGGTGAGTGCCGTCCTGCACCGAAAGGCCCTTCCCCGCAAGGTCGGTGACGACAGCGGCGTCGGCCGATCGCTGGGCGGACGAGGTCGTGTACACCTGGTCGAGCTGCGCCGGGTCCGCGGCCGCGAGGGCCTTCGCCCGCGCGGAATCCAACTCGCGGACCACCGCCATCCAGTCGGCTGCGTCCGAAGCAGGAGCGCCTTCCGCGGCAGAAGCGCCGTCCGCGGCAGGAGCACCGCTCGCGGCCAGTGGCGAAGGAGCGGGCTGGTCCGGGCGGGACCACGACAATGCAGCCTGAACCGCGATGAGGCCGAGGACGACCGACAGGCCGGCGGCCAACGCGACCTGGGCAAACTGCCGCGCCCGGGACCGCGGTGCGCCCTGCTGCTCCTGATCGCTCGAATGTCGGCGCCGGGCTCCACGGTCGATTTCGCGGCCGCGCCGCGGGTGAACGCCGGTGGCTTCCTCCGCAGGGTCCGGCGATCGTCGATGATCATCCTCGGACGACCGCCGGCGAGGGGTCGGAGGGCGGACTCGCACTGCGCCGGGACGCCGCACCGAATCCGAATCCGAATCCGGACCGAGAACCACAGCCGGAAGCCCCGCCGCGACCTCGTCCGCCGCGACATCCAGCGGGGCGGGCGCCTCGGTGGCGTGCCGTCCGGCGGGCCACGGCTGCGCGGCTGGTGGCGCGTCGGCGACGGTGCCCGGCACCGCGACATCCGCCGGCTCCGCGACATCCACCGGCTCCGCGTAACCCACCGGCTCCGCGACATCCAGCGGCTCCGCGAGATCCACCGGCTCCGCGAGATCCACCGGCAGGGCAATACCGGCCCGCTGCAGTTCGGCCAGTAATCCCGCCGCATCCGGACGCGCTGCGGGGTCGCGTTGCAGCATGGTTCGCACCAACGCGACCAGGCGCGGCGGACCCGCATCGTCGGGCAGGTCCGGCCAGATCCCCGCCACCGATTGCACCAGCACATCTGCGGGATCGTCCGCCGGCCAGGCACTGCGACCGGTCAGGCAGCGCAGCGCCATCGAGCCGAGCGAAAAGACGTCGGCGGCCGCTGACGGTGCGGCACCTCGAGCAACCTCGGGCGCGAGATCGGCGGCACCCTCCGGTGGCGCGTTGCCCTCAGCCGCCGCGTGGGCGGCGGCCAGACCGGCCGCCAGCCCGCCGACCATCGGTCGGCCGGATTCGTCGAACCACACGGCGGCGGCGGTGAGGCCACCGTGCTGCAAATCGTGCCGGTGAATCGCTGTCACCGCAGCAGCCACGGGTCGCAGGACCGTCAACGTCTCTCCACCGGAGAGCCGGCCGCGTCGGTCGAGCAGGTCGCTGAGCCTGCCGCCAGCCGGCCAGGGGGCGACCAACCCCACCCTGGACTGATCGTCGATGACGTCCAACACCGGCAATAGGTGAGGGTGCCTGACGGTCGCTGCGACCTCCGCCATCCCGCGGACCACATCGACGGGCACCGCCGCTATCACGGTCAGCGCGACCTCGGCCCCGGACCGCACATCCTCCGCGCGCCATTCCTGGGTGATCGCGGATCGGTGGCCGGCGTGATCCTCCAGCGCACGGTAGGGCCCTATCCGGAGCGTCATGGGCAGCAGAGTAGGGCGATCCCTCCGGTCCGGTTGCCAGTTGTCCACAGGCAGTCCGGCAGCCTCCGGACGACGATGCTGTCGGCCGGCGGGCGTACGGTCGTGCGCATGCGCGAGCACAGCACGGCGTTGGTCTTCGAGCAGGTCGGCCTGGTCGACTACCTCGCAGCGTGGGACAGGCAGCGAGCGCTCGCGCAGGCACGCATCGAGGGATCCGGTCCGGACACCGTATTACTTCTCGAGCATCCCGCGGTCTACACCGCAGGCAAGCGCACTCAGCCGCAGGATCGGCCGACAGACGGGACACCGGTCGTCGACGTGGATCGTGGTGGCCGGATCACCTGGCACGGTCCCGGCCAGCTGGTCGGCTACCCGATCGTCAAACTCACCACGCCCGTCGACGTCGTCGGCTACGTCAGGATGTTGGAAGACGTTCTGATGACGGCATGTTTCGACCTCGGACTGGCCACCCGGCGAGTCGCGGGTCGCAGCGGCGTCTGGCTACCGGCGTCGCAGGGCACGCCCGAGCGGAAGATCGCGGCGATTGGCGTGCGCATCGCCAAGAACGTCACCATGCACGGGTTTGCGCTGAACTGCGACCCTGATCTGTCCGCCTTCGATCGCATCGTCCCGTGCGGCATCACCGATGCCGGGGTGACGTCGCTCTCGGCCGAACTCGGGCGTCGGGTGCGGGTCATCGACGCCCTGCCACTGGTCGTCGACCGCCTCCGCCAAGGACTGGACGGCTTGCTCCCGATCAGGTCACCGGTTCGGCGTGAACTGCCCATCGTGCCGTCGCAGGGGGTTACCTGGCAACTCGATCCGGCCGTTGGTGTCCGGTCGTGAGTGCCCACGCCCGGTGGTCGCGTTCCGCCCGCCCCCGCGGATCACCCGGGCACAGCGCACGGCAGGATGAAACAATGACCGCTCATCCGGGTGGCCTGTTTCGCCGCCTGGGGTGATCGGGAACTGAACTTTGGCAGACCGCCACGTCCGGCGGGGCCGACAGCAACAACCGCACGAATCGCAACGATGAGGAGCAACACATGAGCACGCCGACCAAGCCCAGGGCGGCCGCCCACGATCTGGCGGTCAAGGCATCCGAGATCGCCGACAAGGTGGCCGACGTGACCAGCGACGCGGCGAGCAAGGCTGTGTCACTCGCCAGCGATGCTGCTCACGCCGCTGCGCCGTATGTCGAGAAGGTCGAGGGATCCCTCGAAGACCAGGCAAAAAAGCTCGGCCGCCGGGCCAGGAAGTCGGCCCAGAAGGCCGCCGACCAGGCCGCTCGTCAGGCCAAGAAGACGGAGAAGCAGGCCGGGCAGAAGTTGGCCAGCACGACTTCCGTGCTGGCAGAGAAGGCCCAGGGTTCGGCAACCCACGCAGCCGCGCTGGTCAGCGCCAAGGCCGCCGCC
>JADGOY010000019.1 GCA_017882715.1 Nakamurella sp.
GCCCCCCTTCCGGGGCCGGCTCATCCTCGGGTGGGGGGCGGTTTTGGGTTGGCCCCGTGCGTGTCCGTTTCTTGGTGGAGTTGCCACCGGACACGCCGGGGGTCGATCTGTGTCCTGTGGCACTTACGTGTTTGGCTTGTCTATGCAAGTTCGTCGCGGATGGCGTATGGGGGGGCCCATGCGTCGACTAACACCTGGCCAGCCTCAATCGGTGTGTCGTAGTAGTTGAAAGGCCCCTTGTGGTGACGGACCTTGATCTTGGGGATGATGTCCGGTCCGTACGGTCGAATTCTGTTGGCAAGCACCTTCTTGCAGGCTTGCTCTCGCTCCTTCACCAACGCCCGTTGCTCGGGAGCATCGAGCTCGTCGACCGTCACGAGATCAATCACGTGCTCTACGACGCGGTAGTCACCGTCGTGTGGGTAGTCGTCGAAGATCGTCATGGTCCCCCCTTGCTCGGTAACGGGAGCGCGGAAACGGCACCCCGCTTTTGATTGTCGTCCCGTCCGGGTGTTGTCGCTGGCCGGTTGGGTGTCTCTTCCGGGTCGACTTCCCTGCCGGGAGTTGCGGGCCCGGGCCGAGCCCCGCTCACCCTTGGCCGGATGGGCGTCGTGGAATCGCCGATCGGGGCGGGAACGAAACCGACAGTCGCACGGGTCAGTGACGGCCGTCCCGCGCAACCGCACCCTCGCGAGACACTCAAGGATATTGATCCCCACAGCGCTCTACTCCTGCACGCATAACCGCAGGTGGTGCACAGTGCATACCCTCGGAGAGTTCGGGATTACCTGGAGTAGAAGGCGCTCTCGCCGTGTCGGCACGTTTGCCGAAGGTCGGTCGGGCGTGATGACCCCTGACGGGGTCGGTGGGTCCGTCGTCGTGTTGCCGTTGTCCGGCGCTGTTGGCCGTGCGCGATTACAGTCGGCTCACCCTCGACGTGTCCCGCCGAGCCGACCACGACTGTAGAAGGCAGGCGCCGCAATGGCTGACAACGAGCCGGATTCCACGGCCGAACTCGACGAGGTCGATCGGGAATGGACACGCACGTCGCTGAAGGATCCGCAGGACTCCCAACCCCGCAACGTCGCCGGCGCCATCGAGGAATCCGATGACGAACTCGCCGCCGATCTGGCCGACGAGCAGGACCTCGCGGCCAAGCTCCGCGGCGACGCGTAGCTCGCGCCGACCACCTCGGGTCGTCAACTCGGTGGTCGTTCGCGAAGCGCTTCTGACGCAAGGTGATCCCGACGCTGTTCTTGTCGGCATGGGAACCATCTCCAAAGAACTGCCTTCACGCTTGGTGCCGGGCGTTGTACGACCTATTCCTGGGCGGCTCCGGGGACCGTGCGGTCGGCGCAATGGGTGTTGGGCCCAACGGAACTCCGCTCCCTTGTCTGCAGCTGGTACAGGTCCCCGGCCAGGCCGCGGTCGTTGCTGGATCAGGTCGTCAACCGTTGCCCCAGCCGGCCGATCCATGGGAACGCGCGCAGTCACCGCATCCGGAACATTCCGCTGTCGGGCTCGAAGGCCACGGCCGACGTGTCGAAGGCTGCGCCGATCGCTCCCGACGAGGCCAGCGTGTCCACCGGTCCGCTGGTGCACAGGGGACCGGGACCGATCAACCAGCCGTCCTGACCCATCCTGACTGCGGCCTCGACGTCGTGGGTGGACGCCACCACGGGGATGCCGCGCTCCGCTGCGATCCTGCGCAGGACCGCCAGCAACTCGATGCGCGCCGGCGCGTCCAGAAATGCGCTCGGCTCGTCCAGCAACAACAGTGCGGGTTCCTGGGCCAGCGCCCTGGCGATCATGATCCGCTGCCGCTGACCATCGGACATCCGGGCGAGCATCACGTCGACCATGTCTTCCGCGTGGACGGCGGCCAGCGCATCGGCCACCGCCTGCTGGTCGGCCGGGCGCAGCGTGCCACTCCGCCGTTGGTGCGGAAAGCGGCCGAGCGCGACCACGTCGCCGCCGCGCAGCAAACCCGGGTCGAACCTCTCGGTGAGCACCACCGCGAGCCTTGCCGCTCGTGCGCGTGGGTCCAGCCCGGCGAGCGAGTCACCCGCCAAGGTGACGGTGCCGGACAGGCAGCGTTGCAGACCGGCGATCGATCGGAGCAGCGTCGACTTCCCGGATCCGTTGGGTCCCATCAACACCGTGACCCGACCCGCAGCCGCGCGCAGCTCCAGCCCGGACAGGATGACCTTGTCCGGTCGTCGCCAGCCGCTCGGGTAACCCACCGACAGCCCGACGAGCACAAGATCGCCGCCCGCCGCGGCCCCCACCACGCCATCCCCGGCTTCGCCCGCCACAGCGTCCCCTCCCCCGGCCACCACGCCATCCCCGGCTCCGTCGTCGAACCGGCCCCCCGAGCCGTTCCCGCCGACAGGGTTGGTCATGCCGCCCCCGCCGCCAGCGTCCGGCTGCGCAACAGCGCGATCACCACCACCGGGGCCCCGATGGCCGCTGTCACCACGTTCAACGGCAGCACGCCGTCGCTGCCGGGCAGCTGCGCCAGCACCGCGCACAGCTGGCACACCACCGCACCCATCAGTACCGCGGCGGGCACCAGCAACCGGTGATCTGCTCGACCGAGCGCGAGGCGCGTCAAATGCGGGATCGCGATGCCCAAGAACGCAATCGGCCCGCAGAATGCCGTCACCGCGCCGGCGATCACCGCGGTGGCGACGATCGCGCTGGCCCGAATCCGCCGGACACCCACTCCCATGGACGCCGCATAGGTCTCGCCCAGCAGCAGCGCGTTCAACGACGGCGACAACCAGCCGGCCATCACCACCCCGACCAACACCGCCGGTGCCAGGAACAACAGGTCCTGCCAACTGGTGCCGCCGACCGAACCGAGCCCCCACAGCACGAACTTCTGGATCCGGGCCGGGTCGGAGAACGCCAACAACAAGGCCACGAGGGCGCCGCTGGCCGCGCCGATCATCACTCCGATGATCAACAACGCCACCACCGACCGGACCCAGCGGCCCAACACCAGTACCAGCGCGAGTATCGCCAGAGCCCCGAGCCCGGCGGCGACGACCGTCCGGAATCGGCCGCTGACGCCCAGACCGGCAACGAATGCGCCGGCCGTGGTGCCGGTACCCAGCACCGAGAGCGCGACCCCGAGGCCGGCACCGGAGGACACGCCCAGGATGTACGGGTCGGCCAACGGGTTCGCGAACAGGGTCTGCATCAGCAGGCCGGCCACCGCCAGCCCGGCGCCTGCCAGGATCGCGGTGATCGCGCGCGGCAGTCGCACCTGTGCGAGCAGCACCGTCCAGGTGGGATCACCGGCGTCACCGGTGGTCAGATACCGCAATGTCGCCGACGGCGGGATCGACGCCGATCCCACGCCGATCGCCAGCACCGCAGACCCCACCGTGAGCACTGCCAACCCCGCCAGCACCACGGTCGGCCGTTGCAGCCTCATCGCTTCGACGTCATCGTCGGGCCTCGGTCAGCACCGTCACGACAGTTGCAGGTAGAACGCGAAGTCGTGGCCCGGCATCAGATCCGGATGCAGAATCGCGGCCAGATCACCAAGGACAAGGTCCGGGCGCGCAATGCCGAGTTCGTAGTAATTGTTGCCGCCCTCCGGGGTGACGTCCTTTGCCGCGTTCCAGACGTTGCCCGCCTGGAACGCCGCGAACTCGGAGAACCGGGGCTCCTCCGCGAGCGCCTGGGCCTTGGTGGTCCACGTGGTGCTCGCGAGCCAGACGGGTGCCTGGCCGGACTTGGCCAGCACTGTCTCGAGATCCGTGCTCACCGATCCCGTCGACGGGTCGTCCGCCCAGGCGGTCGTGCCGCCGGCATTGGCGATCAGCCGGGAGTTGAACGATTGGCCACCGGGCACGTACCAGGTGCCCTGGTACGGCTGGCCAGGCACCACCTGCACCGGATCGGCGGACGCCACCTTGTCGGCCAGCGCCGTGTAGCTCTGTTCCACCGAGTCGAAGTAGGCCGCGGCCGGCGCCTCGGTCCCGGTCAGCGCGGCGAAGTACTTGATCCATTCGGCGCGGCCCAGCGGGTCGTTCTCGAGCCATTCGGCGTCGGCAAGCACGGGGATGCCAGCCGCGCCGATGACGGAGTAGGCCGGATCGTCGGTGCCGGCGGTGATCACCACATCGGGCTTGCCGGCCACCACCGCCTCCGCATCGACCGTGCCCGCTGCGGCGTACTCGACGACGCCCGGCTCGGCGACCCGGTCGAGCACCTCCTTCTCGGAGATCAACGCCTTGGACGCGACACCGGTCAGCACGTCGAGTTGATCGAGCGCGACCAGGTTCGGCAAATGTGTGGTCGATCCGGAGTAGAGCGACTTCACCGGGGTGCTGACGACCGTCGCGCCGGCCAGGTCGCCGGTCAGCGCCGGGGTCGGCGCGCCGCACTTGACCAGCACATACGACTCCGGTGATCCGCCCTGGGTCGGCTGAAGCACGGTCAGCACCTGGTAGGAGCGTTCATAGTCCAGCGTGAAATTCGTCGCGTAGTTGATCTCCGACTTCACCGGGTAGTAATCGGCGGCCGGGTCGAAATCGGTGATGCAACCTTTCGCATCCAGCCCCGCCGCGGCATCTACCGCAGATGCGGAGGTCGAGGCGGACGCGACGTCGCCGCCCGCGGTGGCGCCGGACATGCCGGAGGACGCGCCGTAGGACGCGCCGGAATTGCTGCATCCGGCGAACAGCGTCGCGGCGAGCGCGATCGGTGCGGCGACTCCGATGACGGAACGGACGGAACGGTGAGGAATCATCTGGGCTCCCTGACGGGCCGAGCGGGTGGCGGGTCCGGAGCCAGCGGCACGGGCCCCCGCGGGGCCCGATCGCGCGCGACCGTCCCTCGCGGTCCCGAACGCCGTGGACCGGTGGTCCACGCAGCGATGGCAGGTCTTCGGACTCTCGGGCGTTGGCGGCGCAGCCGGGGTCTCCGGATACGCCGGTCTCCTACTGGCCATCGCTTCCCGGATACGTGCGCATCCAGTGCTTGACCCAGCCTGTCGGTGGCAAGGTGATGGCGTTCGTTCCCGATCACCGCTGCGGGGCAGTCCCGGCTTCGCACCGGGTTCCCTGTTGTCCCACGACCCCGCTGGGCGAGCTCTCGACGAGCGCGCCACCGCGATTGCCGCGGACCATCAGCCGCCCCGGAGGCTACTCCTCGACCGGCGCCCCGTCGTCACCCGTGCACACGTCGGGGGCATTCCAATGTCGCCGATTGCGATCAGGGCGCCACGGACGGGAAAGTTCGACCGGGGGACGCCTGCCCGCCGCCAACTCCTCCGGTGCGTCTCGACAACAATCGTCGACCTCGCAACGCGCGGGGCAGGCCGACCGTCCTTGGGGGCCCGTCGCCCGCCCCGGATGGCGGGCTCAACCGGGGATCGCCGCCGTGCGCGTCGGCTGAGGTCACGGCGTCGCGATCGTCCCGCTCCCTGCGGGCACCCGGAGCGGTCGACAGCGTCCGTCCAGCATTTCCAGCAGTGCGTCACCGAGGACGGCATCGGTCGCACGGTGGGTGACCAGCAGGACACTGCGATCCGGGGTCGGTTGCATGATCAAGTCGGTGACCGCGTCGGCCGTTGCGGGGTCCAGGTGGGCGGCGGGCTCGTCCGCCAGCAGCACGGGCCGGTCGGCCAGCACGGCACGGGCCAGCGCTACTCGTTGCCGTTCCCCGCCGGAAACGGCCTGACCGTGTTCGCCGACCCGGGTCGCCAGCCCGTCGGGTAGCGAGTCGAGCCAGTCACCCGCCCCGACCACCCGCAAAGCGGCCGCGACATCCTCATCGCTCGCTCCGGAGCGGGCCAGCCGAACATTCTCGGCCAGCGAGGAGTCGAACAGATACGCACGCTGGTCACACCACGCGAACAGGCCACGCACCTCTTCGGCATCCAACTCGGCCACGTCCGCTCCGTCCACCGTGATCGTGCCCGCCGTCGGCGTCAGGAACCCCAGCAGTACCGCAAGCAGCGTCGTCTTGCCCGAGCCGGATTCTCCGAGCAGCACGGTCCGCCGACCTGGAACGAGGTCGAGATCGACGTCGGTCAGAGCGTCCCGCTGCGCTCCAGGCCAGCGGGCGCAGACCCCCCGCAACCGGATCATCGGACCGCCGGGATCTCGCGGAAACGGCAGTGGATCGCTCGGCTCGGGTCCGGTCACCGGTCGGGTGTCCAGTACGGCGAACAACCGGCCCGTCGACGCCGCGGAGCGGCGCAGGGTGGAGGCCGCGAAGCCGACCGCCTGCACCACGTCGGTCAGCGCCAGCGGGGTCAGCACGATCACCGCGAGCAGCACGGGGTCCAGGTCGGAGTCGACGACCGCGGGAACACCCCACCGGGCGGCCAGCCATACCGCCGCACCCATCGAGATCACGGCCAGCCCGGTGGCCAGACCCGCCGCTCGAGCAGTCGAAATCGTCACCCGGCGGTGTTCGCGTTCGACACTGTCGAGCTCGGCCATCCGCCCGTCCAGAGCGCCCAGCACGGTCACTTCCGGGAGGTCGTCGAGAATCTCGTTGACGAGCCTGGCCCGCTGGGCGCGCTGCCGCACGACCTGACGCTCGGTCCGCGCCGTCCACCGCGCGGTGATCAACGGCGCCAGCACGCATGCCACCAACAGGCATCCCGCCAACGCCGCTCCGGCCGCCGGCAGGATCAGCATGGCGAGCACGACCGTGCCACCGCCCACCAGCACTGCGCCGGCCAGCGGGAGCAGGCCGCGCAGGAACGCATCTCCGGCATCGTCGACGTCGTCCACCATGCGCGAGAGCAGATCCCCGCGCCGCCAGAGCGGCAGACCGGCCGGGGCGAGCACCGCCAGGTGCGCGACCAACCGTTCGCGCATCCGGCCCAGCACTCGGAAAGCGGCATCGTGCGACACCAAACGCTCCAGGTACCGCAGCACACCACGCCCGATACCGAATGTCCGGACCGCGACCACCGCGACCATCAGGTAGAGCACGGGCGGCTGCTGCGCCGCCCGGGCGATCAGCCAGGCGGACGTGGCCATCAATGCCACCGCGCACCCGGAGGCCAGACCGCCGAGCACCGCCGCACCGGCCAACCGGCCACGGGCGCCTCGGGCCTGGCCGACCAGCCGCAACAGCGGTGACCCACCGCGCCGGCCGGCGGGACGCGGGTCGGAGAGACGCCGGTCGGAGGGACGCGGGTCGGAGGGACGCGGGTCGGAGGGACGCGGGTCGGAGGCCGGTCCGGGCTCCACCCGGCCCGGGGTGGAGGCGGTCACCATGGCCCCACCGCCGTCAACGCGTCGGGACTGTCCGCGGGCAGGACCAACGGCGCATCAGAGTCCAGCTGGATCACCTGATCGGCCACCGCCAGCGGCGCGCTGCGGTGGGTCACCAGGACGACGGTGCGCCCGGCGGCCCCACGGGCGATTCCCACGAGCACCCGCCGCTCGGTGGCCGCGTCCAGCGACGCGGTGGGCTCGTCGAGGAGCAGCACAGATGACGGCCGGGCCAACGCACGCGCGAGGGACAGCCGTTGCCGTTGCCCCTGGCTGATCCCCGCACCTCCCTCCCCGAGCGTGGTGTGCCAACCCTCTGGAAGTGCATCGACGAAACGGTCGGCGTCGACCCCGGCCAGCGCCGCGTGCAGGGTCGCGTCGTCGACCCCGTCGTTGCCCAGGGCGAGGTTGTCCCGGATCGAACCAGCCTGCAACGCCGCACCCTGACCCGCCCAGGACAGCCGCGCGCGCCAGGCCGCCGGATCGACGTCCGCGAGGTCGATGTCGGAGGGGTCGATGTCGGAGGGGTCGATGTCGGAGAGGTCGATGTCGGAGAGGTCGATGTCGGAGAGATCCTCGTCCGCTCCCGAGACATGGTCGATCAGCAACCGAGCGCTCGCAGCGTCGGAGCCATTCGCGAGGGCCGGCGGCGGGTCGATGACCTGGCCGTTTCCCCCGAGGTGCACGCCGGTGGGCCCAGCGTGTTCACCCTCCACCAGCACCCGACCGGTGTCGGGCCCCAGCATCCCGGCCAGCACGTGCAAGAGGGTGGTCTTGCCGATCCCGCTGGGACCGACGATGACGGTGACCCGGCCGGCCGGAATCCGCAGCGACAGCGGGCCGACGGCACCGCGCTCACCCGGCGTCCCTATCGTCACCCCTTCCAGCCGCAGACCGGGCACCGCGGGAAGATCGGTCCGCGTCCCGGGGGGCGCGACCGGGGTGTCGAGCACCTCCAGCACCTTGGCCGTGGCGGCGACCCCGTCCGCGGCGGCGTGGAACTGGGTACCCAGCTGGCGCAGCGGCAGGTATGCCTCCGGCGCGAGGATCAGCACGGCCAGCCCGACCTGGAGCGTCATGTCGCCGTAGACCAGTCGCAACCCGATGGCCACCGCCACCAGCGCGACCGACAGCGAGGCCAGCAACTCCAGCACCATCGACGACAGGAAAGCGACCCGCAGGGTCGCCATCGACGTCTTCCGGTAGTCCTCCGTCACCCGCCGAACCGAGGCGGCCTGGGCCTTGGCCCGGCCGAATACCTTGAGGGTCGGCAAACCGGCGATCACATCGGCGAAGTGACCCGCCAGCCTGGACAGCGACTCCCATTTCGCCTTCGTCTGCCGGTCGGTGTACCAGCCGACCAGCGCCATGAACAGCGGAATCAACGGCAGGGTGAGAGCCACGATGATCGCGCTGGTCAGGTCCGCGGTGAAAAGGTACCCGAGCATGATCAACGGGATCAGCACCGACAGCACCAGTTGGGGCAGGTAACGGGCGACGTAGTCGTGCAGCGAATCAACCCCGGTGGTGGCCAGCACGGCCAGCTCGCCGGAGTTCTCCCCGGATCGCCACCGCGGACCCAGCGTGGCGGCCTTGCGGAGCAGGTCACGCCGCAAGCCCGCGGTCACCGACACGGCGCTGCGTTTGGCGATCTCCTCCGACGCCCACGCCAAACCGGCCCGCACCCCCATCACCACCGCCAGCGCGATCAACCGGTCGGCGACATCCGGCAGACCGGCGCCGCCGATGATCACGTCGGCCAGGATGCCGGCCAGCAACACGGCCTGGGTGATCACCGCGACTGCCGATGTCACAGCCAGCCCGACCGACACCGCCAGCAGCGTGCGCACGCCGGCGGCGTACCGCATCAGCCGGGGGTCGAGGGATCTCACCGGTCCAGTGTCACAGAACGCTCCGACAGCGGGCCGTCACGGCGATCAGGCGGTCGCCGTCAGCGTCACGACGACACCTTGGGGTCGGGTCCACCGGCGTACACGGGCGCCTCGGTGGGTGAGGGCGGGATGTTCTTGACGGAGATGCGCTTGCGGAACACCCAGTAGCTCCAGGCCTGGTAGGCCAGGATCAGCGGCACGAAGGCCAGCGCGACCCAACTCATCAGCGTCAGCGTGTAAGGGGTCGACGCGGCGTTCTCGATGTTCAGCGAGAACGCGGGATCGGTGGTCGACGGGAGCACGTCCGGATACAGGGAGCAGAACCACCCGATCACGAGCGCAGCGGTGGACACGGCCGACAGCACGAACGCCCAACCGTCGCGTCCGGCCCTGGTCAGTCCGTACGCGGCCACCAGGGCAAGCACCGCAACCGCGCCGACGATCATGGACAGCGTGGTGCCGCGGATGAACTGCTGCCATACCACGGCCACCGCCATCACCAGCACGGCGAACGGACCGACCGTGGTGGCGAACGTCCGCGCCCGGCCCCGCACCTCTTCGGTGGTCTTCAACGCCAGGTAGATCGCCCCGTGGGTCAGGAACAGCAGCAGCGTGGTGACGCCCATGACCAGCGCGAACGGGTTGAGCAGATTGAAGAACCCGCCGGTGTACTCGTGCGCGGCGTCGATCGGCACACCGCGCACGATGTTCGCGAACGCAACGCCCCACAGCAGGGCCAGCACCCAGGAGGTGATCAGGATTGCCCAGTCCCACCGGGCCCGCCACACATCGGAGTGGCCCTTGCCGCGGTACTCGAAGGCCACCCCGCGGACGATCAGGCACACCAGGATGAGCACCAGCGCCAGGTAGAAGCCGGAGAACATCGTCGCGTACCACTCGGGGAACGCCGCGAAGGTGGCGCCACCCGCAGTCAGCAACCACACCTCGTTGCCGTCCCAGACCGGGCCGATGGTGTTGATCAGGACGCGACGGCCCTTCTCGTCACGCCCCACGATCCGCAGCAGCGCACCGACGCCGAAGTCGAATCCCTCCAGCACGAAGTAGCCGATCCACAACACGGCGATCAACAGGAACCAGAGAATGTTCAACGACACGGAGGATGCCTCCTCGTAACGGCTCGGCGCCGTGGTCGGCGTCAGCGGGGTGGTGAATGAGCGGCGAACAGGGGATCGGTCGGCGGTCGTTCCGCCTCACGCGGACGATCGAGTTCGGTGGGGGCATCAGTAGGCGAAGGCCAGCGGCTTCTCGTCCTGTTCGGTCTCACTCGACGGACCCGTCCCCGCGCCACCGTCTGGCGGCGGTCTCCGCTGGATGGATGCCAGGGCCTCCTCTTCAGTGGGCGGACCGATCTTGACGTACTTGACCATCAGGCCGACCTCGATCACCGCAAGCACCCCGTAAAGCAGCGTGAAGATGATCAGCGAGGTCAGCACGGCACCGCCGGACACCGAGGGCGACACCGAATCGGCGGTCTTGAACAACCCGACCACGGTCCACGGCTGGCGGCCCATCTCGGTGAAGATCCAACCGGTGCTGTTGGCAACGACCGGCCCGGCGATGGCGATCATCGCCAGCCGCCAGACCCACCTGGATTCCGGGAGCCGGCCCTTGCGGGTGAGCCACAACCCGACGATCGAGACCACGATCATGATGAACCCGGCGCCCATCATCAGCCGGAACATCCAGTAGACGAGCGGGATGTTCGGGCGGTAATCGCCTGGGCCGTACTGGTTCTCGAACTGCGACTGGACGTTGTTGATGCCCTCGACGGTGCCGTCGATGGAACCGGTCGCCATGAAGGACAGCACCCCGGGCACCCGGATCGACCACACCTCGCTGCTGCCGTCCAGCGTTCCGATGGTGATCAGCGAGAACGACGCGCTGGACGTGGTCTCGTACAGCGCCTCTGCGGAGGCCATCTTCATCGGCTGCACCTCGGTCATCACCTTGGCCAGCATGTCGCCGGTGACGAGCACCGCCAGCGAGCCGATCAGCATCCCGACCAGGCCGATCCGCACCGACGGCCGGAACACCGAAACCTCACGTCGCTTCATGAGGAACCAAGAGGAGACGCCGGCGAACATGGCAGCGCCACTGAGTACGGACGCGGCGAGCACGTGTGAATAGGCGGCGAGGTTCAACGGCTGGGTGAGGACCGCCCAGACGTCGTTCATCTCGGCGCGGGCGCCCTCGAGCCGATCTTCGTTGATGGTGATGCCCACCGGGTTCTGCATGAACGAGTTCGCCGCGATGATGAAGAACGCCGACAACATGGTGCCGATCGAAACCAGCCAGATGCAGGCGAGGTGCAGCTTGGCCGACAGCTTGTCCCACCCGAAGATCCACAGACCGAGGAACGTGGACTCCAGGAAGAAGGCGAGCAGCGCCTCCATGGCCAGCGGCGCGCCGAACACGTCCCCGACGAAGCGCGAGTAGCTGGACCAGTTCATGCCGAACTGGAACTCCTGGACGATGCCGGTGACGACGCCGATGGCGAAGTTGATCAGGAACAACTTGCCCCAGAACTTCGCGGCGCGCAGGTACACGGGGTTACGGGTGCGAACCCAGGCCGTCTCGATGATGGCGATGAAGAAAGCCATGCCGATCGTGATCGGCACGAAGAAGAAGTGGTAGACGGTGGTGATGCCGAATTGCCATCGGGCAAGCGCCAGTGAGTCCATCGTGGCTCCTTCGAACAGTCTCGAGCACGGTCAGGCAATATTTCGATCACGAGCCTGACGTCGGGCCACCACGACGTCCAAGGACCAAGGTCCCGTGTTCAGTGTGAGCCCTCCCACTCCCTTTCGCAGGAAAACGGGCCCGTGTCGTACGCCAAGGGCGAACGCGAGAGATCTGGCACCGTCCGGATGGCACGATGAAGGTGTTCTTCACGCAGCTCACACACCGGTTCCTGGGATCGGGTGGTATCGAACAACCGGCAGGAGGCTCTGTCGTCTTAACAAGAACCAAGGTCCGCCGGCGCCTGCCGACAGGCCGGACCGCCGGACGGCGCCTCGATCACGAGGGCCGGCGGTGCGCATGCTATGGACGTACCGCCACCGCCAGCGGTGGCCGACGATGGGAGGACGACAATGACCGGAGCTCTGGCCAGTCCCACGACACTCACCGCCGCCGACCGCTGCGACCGCTGCGGCGCCGCCGCCGTGGTACGCGCCGTTCTGCCGACCGGTGGTGACCTGCTGTTCTGTGGCCATCACGCGCGCGAGCACGCTACCCGGCTCGAGGAACTGGCTGCGGTCATCCACGACTCCCGGCACGCCGGCTGAACCGGCCGGGACCCACTGTCACTTTGCTTCCGACACATTTGTTTCCGACACATTTGTTTCCGACACACTCCCGGCCGAGACACCCACTACAAACAGACCTATTACCGACAGGCTTGTCACCGATCAGGGGCGCTCCGCGGACGGGGTGCCCCTGATCGCTTTCGTGCGTCAGTCCGGCCACAGTCCGGAATCCGCGCGCTCCCCGGCCGCCCGGGCTCTCTTCCGACCCGAGCCCGGCCGCGCCACACTGGACGGACGGTCCCGCCCATCGGGTGGGCGTAGACGGCAGGGCGCACATCGCTGATTTCGAAGGCGGTGAGCCCAGCACGACGAGAGGTGGGTCATGGGGCAGCCCAGCCCGGGACGGTCGCGCTCCGGTTACAGACCGCCTGCTACCCGCCCCGCCGCACCTCGCCCGGATGTGATGGGCGCCACCATTCTGATCACCGCCGGGATTGCCGGTCTGGCCCAGCTGTTCCTGCCGTGGCGCCGGACCACAGCCAGCTCAGTCGGCTCAGCAGGCTCGGTGGCGCCGACGGTCGACGACGGTTCGATCACGGGATGGCAGATCTACCGGATGATCCGGTCCGTGCCAGGGCCCGGCATCGACCTGAGCGTCATCATGTACGCGGTGCTGGGCGCGGCAGTTGGCGGCGGGGCGCTGATCCTGCTCGGACTGGCCTTGTCGATGTCGATCAACCACCGCCCGCTGGGGCTCGCCGCGCTGCTGATCTCGACGTTGTTGATCCTGGGCTCGTGCTGGATGCTCGTGCGCGCCCGATCGATCTTCGACGTCGGCGTCAGCGGGCTGTTCGACCACGCACAGATCGGCTGGTACCTATTCCTGGCCTGCGGCGTTCTCGGCTTGATCGGCTCGCTGAAGGCACTCACCACCTAGTAGCCCGACCGATCAGGCTCGCCCGACCAGGTCCGGCCGTCTCGAGGAATCAGACCCGAGGAATCACAGCAGTCCCAGCAAATGGTCCCGGCGCCGCTCGAGGACGTCCGGCCCCGCCGCGGCCGAGGCCGGCCCCGGAACCGCCCGGCGGATCTGCGAGTGCACCTTCGCGTGCGGCGCACCGGTCCGCGCTGCCACCCGCCCGACGAGCTGGTTGACCTCTCGACGCAGCGCGGCGGCGGCCCGCCAGCCCGTCGTTTCCGGAGCGACGGGCTCCTCGTCACCGTGATCACTTGCATGAAGCCGTCCGGCGGCGTCCACCCGGCGCCGCAGATGGGAGTCCCGCTGCGCCAGCAGGGCAGCGGTCTGCTCGGGTGAGAGCAGGCCGGGCAGGCCGAGGAACGCCTCGTCCTCCGTGGTGATCGGCCCGGCACACCTGCCGCCAGCCCCGGCATCGGCCGTCACGGCCCGCCCGGAGTGCAGGATGTGCGCGAACTCGGCCTGTGAGTCCAACGTGACCATCGCCGGGACCAGGTCCCGCTCGGCGGGCGCGGGCAGGTCCAGCGGGTCGATGCCGTCCGCGGAAGCGGCTGGCGGCGCCATGACGTGGTTGCGTTCGAGTTCGAGTTCGGCGGCCAGCGCGACCAGCGGCCGGACCGCCGGCAGGAACACCGTTGCGGACTCCCCCGCCCCCCGGGCGCGCACCACGCGGCCGACCGCCTGGGCAAAGAACAGCGGGGTCCGGTAGCTCGTCATCCAAGCCAGGCAGGCGGCGCGGGGGATGTCCACCCCCTCGGAGATCATCCGGACGCACACCGCGATCCGCTGGTCGGAGGTGCGGAACGCCTCGATCCGCTTCGACGCGGTCGGGTCGTGGGACAGGATCAACGCAGGCGCCTGGCCGGTGATCCGCCGAACGACTTTCGCATAGGCCCGCGCGTCGTCCTGGTCGCTGGCGAGCACGATGCCGGCCGCGTCGGTCATTCCGATCTCCCGCAGATGCGTGATCCGTTCGTCCATCGCGGCGATCACGTGCGGCACCCACCCACCGGACGGGTCCAGCGCGGTCTTCCAGGCCGCGGCCTCCACCGATTTCGTTCCGGCGTCCGTCAGCGAGGCGGCAATCACCTCGCCGGCGCTGTTGCGCCACCGGGAGACCCCGGTGTACGCAGCGAACACCACCGGGCGGACCACCCCGTCGGCCAGCGCCTCCCGGTAGCCGTACGTGAAGTCGGCAACGGATCGGAGCAGGTCACCGTCGGTCTCATAGCCGACGAACGGGATCCGCTCACCGGGGCGGGTGCGAAAGGGCGTCCCGGTCAGGCACAGCCGGCGGTGCACGTCTCCGAACGCCTCCGCGGTCGCCTCCCCCCAGGACAGGCCGTCGCCCGCGTGGTGGATCTCGTCGAGCACGACCAGGGTCCGGGCGCGCCGGCACCGGGCGGCGTGTATGGCCGGACGGCCGGCGACCTGCGCATACGTGGTGACGTAGCCGTCCGCGCCGGCGGGCACCGGCCCCTGGGCGTTCGTCATCGCCGGATCGAGCACCAGGCCCACGGCGCCCGCTGCGTCGGCCCACTGGGTGCGCAAGTGGTCGGTGGGACAGACCACGACGACCCGATCGATCACCCGGCGGGCCAGCAGCCGGCCGGCCAGCGCCAGCGCGAACGCCGTCTTGCCGGCGCCGGGGGTTGCGGTGAGCAAGAATCCGGCGGAACGGTCGGCGTCGTCGTAGGCGCCCAGCGCCGCGCGCTGCCACGGCCGTAGGCGCGTCTCGTCCACACGGACCGGATGCACCTGCTGTCCTCCCCAGCTCGCGGAAAAACCCCCGACGCCACGGCCGATCGCGTTGCCGCGATTGCCATCCGGCGGCTCGAGGGCCGTCCACGACCTTACCGGTGCCGCGTGCCGGTCCCGGCCATCGCTCGTCCGGGTGTCATCGAGGCCGAGACGGGGAAACAACACAGACGGGAAACAACAAAGACAGCACCGACTCGAAGCCCCTCGAAAGTCTCGGGAATGAGCGTGCAACATGCCCGGATCTGACGCGACGCCGACTTCAATGCCCTGCCGGCCGTTACCGCTTCGTGTCCCGTGGTGTCGCAGTTCCGGACCGCGGTTGAGCAAGGCATGCTCATAGGGTGAGCAGCCCTCGTCCGCCTTTCGACGGTCCGACCCGGCGACTCCCGCCGGTCGGGCCCACGGCCCCAGCTGCGCCCGAACCGTCCCCGCCGACCAGCGCCCGGGACAGCGGGCTGCGGCCGCCCGAAGCGGCGCCCAGCACCGTCAACGGAGCCGCGCAGGGCGCTTCGCCGAGCGTCCCACCCGGCTCGCCGGCGGATGCAGATGCCACCGTCGCGATTCACCGGGCACCACACTCCCCGGCCGCCGACGGATCGGAGACTATCCCCTGGCACCAGCACATCACCGGCCCCGTTGCCGTCCCGGCGCCCCGGATGCGGCACCGCTGGCGCAAGATCGTCGGCCGCACGCTCAGCAAGGCGTGGGGGGACTCGCTGTTCGGGATGAGCTCGCAGGCGGCGTTCTGGTGCGCGTTGTCCACCGCCCCGTTGCTGCTGGCGCTGCTGGGCATGATCGGTTACGTCGTCGGCTGGTACTTCCCACCGGGAACGATCGACCAGGTCAGGGACCAGATCCTGCTGTTCCTGAACACCATTTTCAACGAGGAGGTCGCCAACAACCTGGTCGGTGACACCGTGAACACCATTCTGCGCAACGGGCAGGCCGACGTGGTGTCGATCGGCCTGGTGATCAGCATCTGGGCCGGCTCGTCGGCGATGTCGGCGTTCGTCGAGTCCATCACCATCGCCTACAACCAGCACGAATTCCGCCATCCGGTGGCCGAACGCTTCTTCGCGCTCTGCCTCTACGTCATCGCGTTGGCGGCCGGGATCATCATGCTGCCGCTGCTGGCCATCGGTCCGGAGTACCTGCCGCGGCTGTTCCCGGAGCAGTGGCGCGATCAGGTCGCCACGATCGTCAACTACGCCTACTTCCCGGTGATCTCCATCGGGCTGATCCTGATGCTGTCGGTCCTGTACAAGGTCGCGCCCAAGCACAAGCACCCGTGGCACCGCGGGGTACCCGGCGCGTTCCTGGCAGCCGCAGTCTTCATCGTCGCCAGCGTCGGCCTGCGGCTGTACCTGTCGTACGTCTACTCGCACGGCCTGACCTACGGGGCGCTGGCGACCCCGATCACCTTCTTGCTGTTCTATTACTTCGTATCGATGGCCATCATCATCGGGGCCCAGTTCAACAACGCCATGCTGGAGTATTACCCGCCGGGACGGTCCAAGCGGGAGCAGCGCAAATGGCGGGCCTACGACCCCGCCCGCGACCAGAAAGCCGACACCGCGACAACGCCCGTCACACCGCAGCAGCCCTGACCCGCTGCCGCCAGTGGCCCCGTCGGGTCAGTCAGATCGGTCGGGTCGATCGGGTCGATGGGGTCGATCCGGTCGGCCAGCCCCGTCGGGTCAGTCGCCCTTGCGCATCCGGTCGTAGATCTTCTTGCAGTCCGGGCAGACCGGCGAACCCGGCTTTGCCTGGCGCGTCACCGGAAACGTCTCGCCACACAACGCGACCACGTAGTTGCCAGTCACTGCCGATTCGACGATCTTCGCCTTACGAACGTAGTGGAACATTTTCGGCGTGTCGTCGGTGTCCTGATCGACCGGCTTCTCGAGTACCTCGGTGGTCGTGCTCGTCATGGTGTCTCCCAGGTGATTCGCTCTGCGCGATCGTTACCGGTCATGATGCCACCGCCGGTGACGTCGCCGACGCCGGTGTGGTGCCCGGGACCCCCGATCGGCGACGATCGCCGGACGGTCCCGTCGAGTGTCATGGCCGGGCGGATCCCGGGCGGCAGCAATCACCGAGTGCCGGACTGAAGTCGATCCTGGATGTACCGGCCACCCCGGATTACCCGGAAATCGTTGACCAGCGGCTGTCCACGTGCTGCGTCGTGGTGCTGGTGGCCGCCCGACGGTGGCCGGACGATGCTGCCCGACCGCGGAGCCAACGCCGCGTTGTGCCAACGATTCCAAACCGGACGCCTGGGTGGGGTTGATGCGGCGCTGCACGCGGCAGTGACGGACGGCGCCCGGAATCGGGGCCGACCCTGCGGTCGCCGAGGCAGCAAGGACCGCGCTGGACACTGGATGCGTGATGGCTGCTCTGGTGCGCGCCAGCTGGGCGTCGTTGGTCCAGATGGCAGACTGTTGCCGTTCGCTCGTTCCCGGTCGGCGACGGCCGTCAGGAGCGGGCGGGGGAGCGCCCGTCAGGAGCGCCCGGCAGGCCCGGCCGACAAGTCGGGCTCGGCGTCGACCGTGTTGGTGTCCACGATCTCGCGACCGCCCGGTGGCAGCGCGCGCTCGTAGTTGATGGTGCCGGGGATGAACTTGACGCGTTTGCGCGCCGGGCGGTCGTTGGCGATGAGCACGGCCATCCAGGGCAACGGGATCGAGATCGCGATCACCAGCAACGCCAGCCACGGTGTCTGGTAGAGCAGCGTCGCCAGGATGAGGAACGGCACCCGCAGGCTCATCATGATCATGTAGCGCTTGCGCCGACGCCGGAGTTGATCGTCGTAGGACGGTTCGGCCTCGGTGATCACGGTCGCCTGCGCCCGGCGCGATCCGCTCGCAGCGGCAGCTCCGACTGAGCCGAACCCGTTCGGGCCCGACGTCACCGGGCCCTGGCCTGAATACGACGTCATCCACTACACCCCGCTCCGATGAACAGTTTGCTTGATCGAACGATCACGGACAGCGGGCGTAGCCAGCCACCGGACTGCGCCACCCGTCACGCTACGCCGCTGCGCGCCCGGTGTGAGCGGCGATCGGGACGACGACCGTCAAGCCTTGACGGTCACGGCCTTCGCGGCCGCCTTGGCCGCCTTCTTGGCAGCCCGTACCTGGGCCAGGGACTCGTCGTCCACCACGTCGGCCACCGAGAGCCGGCTGCCGTCCTCGCCGTACCCACCGGCTGCCTCCCGCCATCCGTCGGGCTGGACGCCGTACTGCTTGCCCAACAGGGCCAGGAAGATGGCCGCCTTCTGCACGCCGAACCCGGGTAGCTTGCCGATCCGGTTCCGCAGCAGTGCGCCGTTCGGCACATCCGCCCACAGGTTCGCCGCGTCACCTGCGTAGGACTCGACCAGCACCCGGCACACACCCTGTACCCGGCCCGCCATGGATCCCGGGAAGCGATGCACCGCAGGCGGTCTGGAGCACAGCGCGGCGAACTCGTCGGGGTCGGCGGCGGCGATCGCCGGGACGTCGAGGTGCCCACCCATCCGTTCGGCGATCACGGCGGGCCCCGAGAAGGCCTTCTCCATGGTCACCTGCTGGTCGAGCACCATCCCGATCAGCAGCGCGTTGGGGTCCGACGCCAGCAAGGCATCTGCCTGCTCATCGCCGGTGATGTGCAACTGGGAGGCAGTCATGCTGGCCATTCTCCACGAGCAGCGGTTGCTCGAACGTCGTGCTCCGCTTCGCGGAGATTTTCGCATTCCTTCCACTCGGCCATGGCGCGACGGTCACGGCAATGCAGCGGCTCATCCAGCCCGTGGTTGATCGCGCGCCGACATCGGGTCGCCCTGAAACAAGCTCCTGAGGTCTTCGAGTGTCGGTGTGCCCTGGCTCGCGACTTCGCGAGGCGCGTGTTCGCTGTCGAGCCTGCCCGTGAGCAGCCGAGTCCACACGCCGGACGTAGGCAGCCCGAGGCCCCCGGTGAAGGCCCGTCCGTCGTCGGTGTTCGCGGTCTCGAGGGTCACCGATTCATCGAAGGTCATCGGCAGAGTCCGTGGTGGGTCGTCGATGTCAGAGCGCCGTGCAGCCGTTCCGACCGACGGGCCGGTTGACGGCTGGCCACCATAGAAATGATCTCTCGGGGGTGAAGATCCAATAGCAGATCAGCGGCGTACGAAGCGACCTCCGCATTCGAGTCATAAGCCACGTAGATATCCACACAGTGCAGAGCATGCTCGGCGAGGCGCATCACGATGGTCATATCGAGCGAGAACTGCATCTGAGCGTGCATCGGCACCATCATGTCCCCCCGCTCTGAAGGTCCAGCTCATCGAGTGCATCGAGGGGCCGTTTGTCAGCCGGCGCAAACAAGTGATCATGCGGTCGGGCGTGAGCGAATCCCACCGCTGCCAGATCGTCGGGTCCGGAAGGGGGCCCGCCGGCCAGTCAGCCTGGACGTTCGCCAGGCCGATCTCCGCGCGACTGCCGAGATGGCTGTAGACCTGCGCAACCGTCCATTCTTGCCGCCGTCCGCTCCCTGGTCAGGGAAGCTGTTGGTCCAGCACCATCCCGATCAGCAGAGCGTTGGGATCGGCAGCCAGCAGGGCATCTGGCGTGTCGTCACCGGTGAAGTACAGCCGCATCGCACTCATGCCTGCCAGCCTGGCACATCCGGGTCCAGCAGCTGAGCCCGATCCATCGGAGATCGACCCCATAGGAGATCGACCCCATAGGAGATCGCCGTCCCGGGCCCTACTCTCGAACGATGAGCGCCACCGCACTGCTGACCCGCTGGGGTCACGAACGGCTCGGACGATCGGTATGGGGCTTTCGGACGGTCCGATTCAACCTGGCAGGCCGGCTGGCGGTGCTGGTGCCTGGTGGTCTCCTCGGCGCCGGCATCGGCATGCTCAGCAGGACACCGGGGTCGCGCAACCCCGGCCGCGTGCTGGTTCTCGGTGTGGCGGGGGCCGTCACCGGTCTGTTGCTTGCCCGGATCGCGGACCAGCATCGCTGGCGGGGGTCGGTCACGTCCTTGCAGCTCGACGAGCCTGACGAGGCGCTGGACCTCATGCAGGCGATTCGGGCGGCCGGGGTCGACGCGGACATGATCAAGGTGGACGATCACGCCCATCCGGACCTGGGCGGGTTCGTCCTGAGGTATCACGCCAGGGACGGGCGACGGGTGCGGGCCGTGCTGACGGCTCAGCGAGGGTGACGGAGACCCGGATTGGCCTTTCGGGGTGACTCGGCCCCATCCACGCCAAGGATTGCCGCTGTCCGACCTGGACGTCCTGGACAGATTCGGTGACGACCTGCGGACCGCCGGGTACGACTCGACCGGGGTCCCGGAGCTGCTCGGGGCATCCGCTCACCGCGCCCTGGCCCGCGGGGAACTCGCGCCCGCGCTGCGGGCCACCGGCCATCGCTCGGAGTTGGCCGTGCTGGTCCGGCTGTTCCTGCTGGGCACCACCGAGGAGGAAGAACTGGTGGGGCGAGCACTGCCCATGACCGGGATCGCAGCGGCCATCGCGCAGGGCCTGCTCGAACGGGACGGCCGGGACGTCCGGGCCGCGCTGGACGTCCGACCGCATGCCGACGACACCGCCGAGTTCCTGCTGGTGTCCGACCTCGACTCGGACACCCGGCCCGGACCGGTCCGTGCCGACCACGTGCTCGGCGCCGGTGCCGCATCGATCACCCTGGCCAGGGCGGTGATCAGGGAACCAACCGGCCGGGCGCTGGACCTGGGCACCGGCTGCGGAATCCAGGCCCTGCACCTGTCCTCGCACGCGCGGTCCGTGGTGGCCACCGACACCAACCCGCGCGCGCTGGCCCTGGCCGCGGCCACCGCGCGGCTGAACGACCAGCGGTGGGACCTCCGCCAGGGCCCCCTTTACGACCCCGTTGCCGGCGAAAGCTTCGATCTCATCGTCTCCAACCCGCCGTTCATCGTCGGGGACGGCGAGCGGCGGTTCGCCTACCGGGACTCCGGCGTCGCCGGGGACGGCCTCTGCCGGGCACTGGTCAGCGGCGTCCGGGACCACCTCCACCCCGGGGGGACCGCGCAGCTGCTGGCCAACTGGATCGTCTCGCAGGATTCCGACTGGCGTGCCCGAGTCGGCGACTGGGTCGCCGACACCGGGTGCGACGCATGGGTGGTGCAACGCGAGATCGCCGACCCTGCAGAGTATGTCGGGCTCTGGCTGAAAGACAGCGGGGAGGCCGATCAGGGCGGGAACGACCCAGCGGTGGTCGAGCTGACCCGACGCTGGCTGGACTACTTCGACCGCGAGAAGATCAGCGGGATCGGCATGGGGGTGATCACCCTTCGCCGCGCCGATTCGGATCACCCGCAGGTAACCCTCGACGAGATCACCGGACCCGACGTGGACGTCACCGGGCCGGAGGCCGCGGCCTTCCTCGCCCGGCGCGCCTGGGTGGTGGGCACCGGCGACGCGGAACTGCTGTCGACCAGGCTGTCCCTGTCGGCCGAGGCCGTGCTGGAAATGCGCGCGCTGGCCGGTCATCGGGGCTGGACCACCGTGCTCCGCGTGCTTCGTCGGACCGGCGGCCCCGGCGCCACGCTGCAACTGGACGAATGGGGTCAGGCGCTGCTGGGCGGCTGTACGGGCGACGTGCCCTTACGGCTCCAGATCGACCTGCTGGCGACGGCTCACGGTCTGGACGCCGACGCGCTCACCGCGGCCGTGCTGCCGTCGGTGCGAGTCGCGGTCACCCGAGGGCTGCTGCATCCGGTGCCGGACTGAGCCCACCGGCCGGGACCGAGCGCCGGCGATTCCAGGCGATCCCGCCGGCGGCCACACAGGCCAGCGCGCCGAGCGAGAGCACCCGGCCGAACCCCAGCACCCAGAGCACCGACCCGACGGACAACACGGAGGACACCGACCCGACGGACAACACCGACCCGACCGATCCGATGGACGAAGCGGATCCGACCGACAGGATCGACCCCGACGACCCGATCGACAGGATCGACCCGGACGACCCGATCGAGAACCTCGACCCCGACGACCCGATCGAGCCGACGAAACCCGCCGACCCGCCCGGGTCGGCTGCTGCACCCGCCCCGCCGGAAGCACGACCACGCCATCGTGCCCTACCCAGCCTGACTGCGGGCTGGAGATGGTCTGCGACGATCGGTGGATGCGGGCCGTTGCGACCAGGGTGATCAGTGCCGACGTCAGCGTGGACGCGGAAGTGGTCGGGCGGATCGATCGTCCGGGGTTGCTGGTACTGGTCGGAGCCACCCACGCCGACACGGTCGACACCGCGCGCGCGATGGCCGCCAAGCTCCATGAGCTGCGAATTCTGCGAGAAGAGCAGTCGTGCGCTTCCGCGGCCGCGCCGCTGCTGGTGGTCAGCCAGTTCACCCTTTACGGACGCACCGAGAAGGGACGGCGGCCGTCCTGGAGCGACGCTGCCCCAGGCAATGTCGCCGAGCCGCTCATCCGGGAAGTGGTCGCCGAACTCCGCAGACGCGGGGCCGAGGTCACTACCGGGGTGTTCGGGGCGATGATGCTGGTCCAGAGCGTCAACGACGGGCCGTTCACCCTGATCCTGGAGCTGTGACGCCACGGGTGACAGGCGCGACTGGAACGGGCCACGGAGGCCGGCCGTCCATGCGCGAACGCTCCGTCAGCAGGTTCGTCGGCAAAGTAACCCTGGTCAGCAAGAGTTGCGCCATGATCACCCGCCGGCAGGATCTCGGACGCATGGTTGATTTCGGTAAGCTTGTGGGCCCCCTAGAATTCTCATGCGGTTCTCATGATGGGCACACCTCGGGTCACAGGCAGCCGTTGTTTGGTATTACCAACAGTGGTCGCCGCACTGAACGCGGCACGTGAGCCTTCACTCACTCGCGGGTTGATTTCCTTCGTTTCGGGGAACTAAATCAGCGCCGACAGACGTTCGAATCAGTACCGGGCTACGACGAACGAACGGTCCGCAGGATCTGACGAGTCCGCGGGACGTAACGAAGGGAGCACGACATGGCCGGTTCCCCATTTGACACCACCACCATGAGCACCACGAGCATCACGACGGCTATGCGCGAGAGCGAGGACCTGGACGCCCAGGGACCCTCGGCAGATCTGGTGCGCGTCTATCTGAACGGCATCGGTCGGACCGCACTGCTCACCGCCGAGCAGGAGGTAGACCTGGCCAAGCGCATCGAGGCCGGGGTTTTTGCCGCGCACAAGCTGGAGTCTGCCAAGCGGCTCACTCCGCAGCGGCGGATCGACCTGAAAATGATCGTCCGTGACGGCAATCGCGCCCGCAACCACCTGCTGGTCGCGAATCTGCGCCTGGTGGTTTCGCTGGCCAAGCGGTACACCGGACGTGGGATGCCGTTGCTGGACCTCATCCAGGAGGGAAACCTCGGGCTCATCCGCGCGGTCGAGAAGTTCGACTACACCAAGGGTTTCAAGTTCTCCACCTACGCCACCTGGTGGATTCGGCAGGCCATCTCGCGTGGCATGGCCGATCAGGGGCGGACCATCAGGCTGCCTGTCCACCTGGTAGAGCAGGTGAACAAGCTGTCCAGGCTCAAGCGTGAGCTGCACCAGCAGCTCGGGCGCGATGCCACGATGGCCGAACTCGCTGCCGAGTCAGGCATCCCGGAAGAGAAGATCGGCGATCTGCTCGACCACGCCCGTGACCCGGTCAGCCTGGACATGCCGGTCGGCACCGATGAGGAAGCTCCGCTCGGCGATTTCATCGAGGACAGCGAATCGACCTCGGCGGAGGCTGCGGTTGTCGCCGGCTTCATGCACGACGACATCAACAAGGTCCTGCGAACCCTTGACGAGCGGGAGCAGACGGTGGTGCGGTTGCGCTACGGGCTCGACGACGGTCGGCCTAGAACCCTTGACGAGATCGGCAGGGTGTTCGGCATCTCGCGCGAGCGGGTCCGGCAGATCGAAAGGGATTCCATGGCGAAGTTGCGCGCAGGCGAGCGTTCGGAGGCCCTGCGGGCGTACGCCAGCTGAAGCAAAGAAGCGGTCCACCCCCCGTCCCCCAGGTGGGTGGTGGCCGTACGCCGGAGGGACCGGGTCTGCCAAGGCGGACCCGGTCCTTCGCCTATTGGTGGGTGAACTCGCGGAGCAGCCCCCGCCGGGAATCGCCGTGCGCCGACTGTTCCGCGCCATCGACCGGCACCGTCAAGCACGGAAACCAGGCCCGCCGCACCGGGGGTGACAGTCCACACGACCATTGAAGACCGCCACGGCGTGGTCCCGTCGGGATGATCCGTCGGCACCCGCCGTTCTGTCAGGATCAGCCGGTGACGACGACCCGGAAGACCGGAGCCGGCCTGGTCTTGGCCGTGCTGGCCAGCAGCCAGTTCCTGATGACGCTGGACAGCTCCGTGATGAACGTGTCGATGGCGACCGTCGCCGCCGACCTCGGCACCACCATCACCGGGATCCAGACCGCCATCACCCTGTATACGCTGGTGATGGCCACGCTGATGATCACCGGCGGCAAACTCGGCACCATCATGGGCCGTCGGCGCGCCATGGGCGTCGGGATGGTGATCTATGCCGCGGGGTCGTTCACCACTGCCATCGCACCCAACCTGACCGTGCTGCTCATCGGCTGGTCCCTGCTGGAAGGCATCGGCGCGGCGCTGATCATGCCGGCCATCGTGGCGCTGGTCGCGTCGAACTTCCCACCCGAGAAGCGTTCCGCCGCCTACGGACTGGTCGCGGCCGCGGGCGCGGTTGCGGTCGCCGCCGGCCCGCTCATCGGTGGGGCCGTGACGACCTACGCCTCGTGGCGTTACGTGTTCGTCGGCGAAGTGGTGATCGTCCTGGTGATTCTCGCCGTGCTGCGCAAGGTCAACGACGTCGCGGCCCAGCCGGGCAGAATCGACCTGTTCGGGTCGTTACTTTCGGTTATCGGCCTTGGCCTGTTCGTCGTCGGCGTGCTGCGCTCCAGTGAATGGGGCTGGGTCATCGCCAAACCGGGAGCACCGTCGTTCCTGAACGTCGCGCTGACCACCTGGTTCATGGCGGTCGGGCTGCTGGTCGTCTACGGGTTCCTGCGTTGGGAGGGTCGGCTCGAGGCCGCCGCCGCGACCAACCCCGACGCGCTTCAACCGCTGGTGCGGCCCAGCATGCTCGCCAACCGGCAACTCACCGGCGGGCTGAGCATGTTCTTCGCCCAGTTCATGATCCAGGCCGGGGCGTTCTTCGCGGTGCCGCTGTTCCTGTCCATCGTGCTGGGACTCAATGCCCTGCAGACGGGCGTCCGGCTGGTGCCGCTATCCATCGCGCTGCTGATCACCGCGATCGGCATCCCCAAGGTGTGGCCCACCGCGAACCCGCGACGCGTCGTCCGAATCGGCCTGCTGCTGCTGATCGTCGGCATCGGTTTCCTGGTCGCCGGCATGGACCCGGATGCCGACGCGGCGGTCCTCAACATCCCGATGGTGCTGATGGGCCTCGGACTCGGCGCACTGGCCTCCCAACTCGGCGCCGTCACGGTATCCGCGGTGTCGCAGAAGGAGACCGCCGAAGTGGGTGGCCTGCAGAACACCGCGACGAACCTCGGGGCTTCGATGGGCACGGCGCTGATCGGTTCGGTGCTGATCGCAACGCTGAGCAGCGTGGCGCTGGCCGGCGTGGCCGACAGCCCGGCGATCAGCGAGTCGGTCAAGTCGCAGATCTCGACCGAGCTGGTCGGAGGGGTGCCGTTCATCTCGGACGCGCAGCTGACCACGGCGCTCGAGCAAGCCGGGGTCAGCCAAGCCGACGCCGACTCCATCACCGAGATCAACGCGAATGCTCGGCTCGAGGCGCTGCAGGTTGCGTTCGCGCTGGTCGGGCTGATCGCGATCGGCGCGCTGTTCCTGACCGCGCGCATTCCCACCGTCCCACCGGGCGCCGACTCCAGCGCCGGGGCCGACCCGAAACAAGGCGCCCCACCCTCACCCGACTGACGCCCGCTGCCGTCCCCGTCACCGGGTCACGTCATCGCGCTACCGACACCCCTGATCACGACACCGCCCGCCGGGTTCAGCTCAACCGTCTCCTGGCATCCGGCCGCGCCGGTGGAGGCCCGATGCGTCCCGATCCGCTGGTGACCACCACTCCCCCCGGCCCGGCCAGCACCGGACGCAGCTGTAGCTGGATCACTTCGGGAAGGTCGTCGGCCAGCGCAGAGAGCCGGAGCGCCAGGTCGATCAGCGGTTCGCGGGCAACCACCCGCGTCCCCCGGTAGCCGTTCAACAGCGGCGCGGCGTTCGGTGCGGAAATCAGGTCAGCGGCATCGGCGTCGGTCAGCGGCACCGCGCGGTAGGCGCGATCGTTCAACAGCTCGGTGGCGACTCCACCGATGCCGAACGAGACGAGCGCACCGAAAGAGGTGTCTGCGGTGATCCCGAAGACCGTCGGCACCTCCGCCTTGTCGCGTGGCGCCATCGCCTGGACGTGCAGCCACGGTCCGGCGATGGAGGACAGGTCGTCGTAGGCGGCCATCACCTGGTCGGCGTTGATCAGTCCCAGCCGCACTCCCGACTGGTCGATCCGGTGGCGTAGCGACTCGTCGAACGACTTGAGGGCGACCGGATAACCGATCTCCTCGGCCGCAGCGATCGCCTCGGCTCTGCTGCCGATCGCCTTGTAAGGCACCCAGTCGATGCCGTAGCAGTCCAGGAGTCGGGTGAGTTCGGCATCGGTCACCGGGCGTTGCGGAGTGTCCGGGGCGCGCACCCGGCGTAGCAGCGCCCGTGCCGCCCCGGTGTTGATGCCGGGCAGATCCGGCGCCGTCCCCGCCGGGCGCGCCAACCAGTGGCCGTATCTCACGGCGTGGGATAGGGCGGCGACCGCCCGTTCTGGGGTTCTGTACGACGGCACCGAGCCGCGGGCGGCCCTGCCGTCCGCGTCCACCACCGACAACTTCTCCACCAGCCCGTCCACGGCAAGAAATGTGGTCACCACCGGCACGGTGGCCTCGCTGACCGCGGCGCGCAGTGCGGCGGCATGCGCCAGGCCGGGCGTTGCCACCGTCGGGACGTACATCACCATGAGCGCGTCGACATCCGGGCGGCCAACCGCTGCACGAACGGCGGCGGCCAGGTCCTCCGGGCTGACGTTCCCCCCGAGATCCAGCGCTGCACCATCGGCGACGTGCAGTCCGGCGTCCAGGCACGCGTCGATCGCGAGTGCCCCCAGGGCGCCCGAGTTCCCGACGATCGCGATCCGGTCCCCGCGCGGCACCGGCTGGGTGGACAGCAGTTGAGCGACGTCGAACGCGGCCGTCAACGTGTCGGTCCTGATCACGCCGGACTGCGCGAACAGGGTTGCCACCGCGGCCTCGGACATCGTCTCGGTGTTGGCGGCCAGCCCCGGGACGGCCGGCGCGTGACGTCCCGTTTTCACCGCGATCACGGGCTTCGTCCTGGCCAGCACCCGGGCCAACCGGGCGAACTTGCGCGGGTTGCCGAAGGACTCGAGGTACAGCAGGACGACCTCGGTCCCATCGTCGCCGTGCCAGAACTGCAGCAGGTCGTTGCCGGACACGTCAGCCCTGTTGCCCGCCGAGACGAATGTCGACAGGCCCAGGCCGCGGGTGGCGGCGTCGGCCAGGATTGCGATGCCGAGTGCACCCGACTGGCAGAAGAACCCGATTCGGCCGGGCGGCGGGACCACCGGGGCCAGGGTGGCGTTCATCCGCACCGACGGGTCGGTGTTGACCAGGCCGAGGCAGTTCGGACCCAGCACTCGCATGCCCGAACCCCTTGCCACCGCGACCATCTGTCGCTGCGCGTCGGCGCCGTCCAGCCCGGCGTCGGCGAACCCGGCCGTCATCACCACCAGACCATGCACGCCCTTGGCCCGGCAGGCGTCCACCACCTCGGCCACGGTTGACGCCGGCACCGTCACCACGGCGAGATCGACCGGGTCGGGAATGTCCGTGACGCTCGGGTACGCACGCACTCCCTGCACCGAGACGGCATCCTTGTTGACCGGGTAGACCGGTCCGGAGAAGTTGCCGCGCAACAGGTTTGCCAGTACGGCGTGGCCGTGCTTGGTGGTATCCGAGGTAGCTCCGATGACGGCGATGGACCGTGGCGAGAGCAGCCGGGCAATGGATCGGGCCTCCGCCCGATGCTCCCGCGAGGCGATCACCGCGCGCGATTTCTCGGTCGGTTTGATGTCGAACTCCAGGTCCATCACTCCGGAGTCGTACTCGCGGTGGACGGAGTACCCGGCGTCCATGAACACCCGGACCATCTGCGCGTTCTCGGTCAGCACCATGGCGGTGAAACGGCGGATCCCCCGTTCCTGCGCTGCGGCGGCGAGGTGTTCCAGCAGGATCGAGCCGAGTCCGCGTCGCTGCTGAGAGTCCTCGACCAGGAAGGCGGCCTCTGCCGCATCCGTGTCGCCCACGTCGTTGCGGTGGTAGGTGCCGGCCGCAATGATCTCTCCGCCCAAGACGGCCAGCAGACCGACCCTGGAGTTGTGGTCCACGTCGGTGAAGAGCGCGACCTGCTCGTCGGTGAGCTGCCCGATGGCCGAAAAGTACCGCAGATAGAGCGTTCTCGCGCTCATCCGGCTGTGCATTGCCCGAATGGCGTCGGCGTCGGCCGGGCTGGACGGTCGCACGTGCACCACCCCGCCGTCGGCCAACACGACGTCGGCCTCCCAGCGTTGCGGGTAATCCATGATTGGCGGCGCAACGGTCACGTGCATTCCCTCCCGATATGAGACTGCCGGCCCGTGGACGGGACGACAGACGAGCCGGGTCTTCAGGCGCGCGGATCGTGGGCGTCCAGGCCGTGCAACGGGTAGACCGCGCTGCGGGTGTCCTGGATGGCGCGATCCACCGGCAGTTCGACCGTCCCGTCCCAACGTTCGAAGGTCACCGGCTGCCAGATCCCGTCGGACATGTCGATGGGCAGCGGGATCTCGGGCCGGGCGGCCGCGGCCAACGCCAGCCAATCATCGGGCAACGGGGTGGCCGGATCGAGGTCTCGGCCGGCGACGATCGCCATCAGGTGCGTCCACGCTCGCGGCACGACCCGCACCGGTGAGTACCCGCCACCACCCAGGGCGAGCCACCTACCGTCGGCGACGGTTTCCGCGAGGTCCCGTAACGCGAGATAGGACGCCCGCTGACCGTCGACGGACAGGTTGAGGTCGGCCAGCGGGTCCTCCCGATGGGAGTCGGCGCCGTGCTGGGTGACCAGCACCTGGGGCCGGAACGCGCGGATCAGGCCCGGCACCACCGCGTGGAAGGCACGCAGCCACGACGAGTCGGAGGTGCCCGCCGGCAGGGCCACGTTGACGGACATGCCGTGCGCCGGTCCGCGCCCGGACTCCGCGGCGAAGCCGGTGCCCGGAAACAGCGACAGGGGGCTCTGGTGAATGGAAATGGTCAGCACTCGAGGATCGTCGTAGAACGCTGCCTGCACCCCGTCACCATGGTGCGCGTCGACGTCCACGTAGGCGACCTTGCGCACCCCGGCGTCCAGCAGAGCGGCGATCCCCAACGCCACATCGTTGTACACGCAGAACCCAGAGGCATTGTCGGCCATGGCGTGGTGCAGTCCGCCGCAGAAGTTGACGGCGCGGTCGACCTCGTGGTGCGCGATGGCGCGAGCGGCACCGACGGATGCGCCGGCGATGAGCGCGGCGTTCTCGTGCATCCCCAGGAAGATCGGATTGTCCGGCGTGCCCAGCCCGTGACCGATCGCGCCGACGTGGCCGTCGCCGGACGAGGCGCGACGCACCGCGTCGATGTACCCGACGGTGTGTACCCGGCCGAGGGTCCCGTCGTCCGCAACTTCGGAGGTGACCACCTGGAACGCATCGGTGACGTGCAGGCTCTGGGCCAGTGCCCAGGTCAACTCCCAGCGCAGCGGGTGCAACGGGTGGTCGCCACCCAGGTCGTAGCCGAGCATGCGCGGATCCCAGACCAACAGTGGCGCGCTCATCGACCCAGGCTAGTGCCGTGCCCGCCTGGCCGCGGCCCGCGGACGCGCCGAGCGCCTGCCGCGCAGCCGGCCGGACCCTGATCCGGGCCCGGGCCGGATCAGGGTCCGACGGCGACCGGCCGGCCGGCCGCGCACCACTGCGAGTACGAGCCGGGGAACAGCGCGAAATCCAGCCCGATGACCGCGCCGGCCAGGATCAGGTGGCAGGCGGTGACACCCGACCCGCAGGAAGCCGCGGCCCGGACGGAGCTGCCCGGATCGGCGCGCACCGATCCGGCTCCATCCGTTCCGGCCCTCACCCCGTGCGAGGCGAACACCCGCCCCAACTCCGGTGCCGGCCGGAACAGACCGTCCCCGTCGACCAGCTCGGTGAACGGCAGGTTGACCGACCCCGGGATGTGACCGGCCACCGGGTCCAGCGGCTCGACCTCTCCCCGGAAACGCGGCGCAGCCCTGGCGTCGAGCAACGTTCCCGCCGAGTCGGCGGCGATCTCGGCCGCCTCGTCGATGCCGACAACCGGCAGCCCGCCTGGAGTGACGGTGATCGATCCCGACTCCCGCGCTGCCGACGGACCGCTGGCGACCGGACCGCCGGCAGCGGTCCAGGCCGCGAATCCGCCGTCCAGGAATCGCACCTGCCCGAGTCCCGACCAGCGCAGCAGCCACCAGGCCCTGGCCGCAGCCAGGCCGAGCCCGCCGTCGTACACCACCACGCTCGCGTCATTGTCGATACCCGCCGCGCGCCAGAGGATTTGCAGAGCTTCGGGGTCGGGAAGCGGGTGTCGGCCGCCGGCTCCGGGCGGGCCGGCCAGATCGCGGTCCAGGTCGACGAACACGGCGCCGGGAATGTGCCCTTCCGCGTACCCGTGCGGGTCGCTCCCGGCCAGCGTCCACCGCACGTCCAGGATCACCACACCCGACGATGGTGAGGAGCGCAGCACGTCGGACAGTTCGGTGACGGAGATCAACCATCGCTGGGACACCCTGCCCATCTTGCTGTAGCGCGCGCTGGCCGGTTCGCCGCACCCGGTCCGCTGCACTCCGGCGGTCTTGGCAGATCTGATCCCGGTCCGCCCAGGGGCGCAGCGGACCGTCATGAAGGGCCGCCGCCGACCTCGCGACGCACGGCGGCTGATGCGGCGCCGGGTAGCATCAGCAGGGCCAGAAGGGGACCACCAGAGTGAACGACCTGATCGACACCACCGAGATGTACCTCAGGACGATCTTCGAACTCGAAGAGGAGGGCATCGTTCCCCTGCGTGCCCGGATCGCCGAGCGGCTGAGCCAGAGCGGGCCCACGGTGAGCCAGACCGTGGCCAGGATGCAACGGGACGGGCTGCTGGTGGTGTCCGACGATCGGCACCTGGAGCTCACCGACCTGGGCCGTGAACGCGCCGTCGCCGTCATGCGCAAGCATCGGCTGGCCGAACGGCTGCTGTTGGACGTCATCGGGCTCGACTGGCGCGACGTACACGTTGAGGCCTGCCGGTGGGAACACGTGATGAGCGAGCAGGTGGAACAACGGCTCGTCGCGCTGCTCGGACACCCCCAGACCTCGCCCTACGGGAACCCGATCCCCGGCCTCGATCACCTGGGCGAGCCCTCTCACGCGGTCACCGAGACTCATCTGGATCTGATCGGCGCCGACGTGGCGGCGGGCCGGGGGGGACGGTTCGAGGTGCGCCGGATCATCGAGATCGTGCAGAACCAGCCGATGGTGATGGACCGGCTGCACCGTGGTGGCGTGGTGCCGGGCGCGGTGCTGGAGTTCGTCGTGCAGGGCGACCGGCTGCTGGTGGTCGACGGTTCGACGGCCACCGAGCTGACCCAGGACATCGCACACGGTATTCACGTCCGCCCGGAGGCGTAGCGGTTGGCCAGGGTCCGGGCGATGATCACCCGCGGCGGCGGAGTAGCGCTGTACCGCGCAGTCCCGGCGACCGCCGACGAATCACATGCGGACCCGGTCTGACCCTCCGGGTGGTGCGTCTCTCAGGCGGGGTGACTTACCGACCCGGGCCTGAACGCGGATTCCAGATCTGCGGCGAACTGTTTTGCGCCCGACGCCGTCATGGTCGCCGAGGTGACGCGAATGAAGGGTCCGGTCTCGATGCGACGGCGTTCACCGGCTCTGACCTCCCAGTGAGCCCGGCGCAACGCCTGCAGCACCTGCCCCTCCTCGGGGACCGGCACCAGGACGTTCAACCCGGGACGACCGATCGCCTGGAAGCCGCGAGCAACGAGCGCGGTGATCAGCTTCTGGCGGCGCTCGCTGTAGACCCGCCGCGCATGGTCGAGCAAACCGGCGGTTGGACCAATGGGCCAGTCGGGCACCTGATCGGTGGCCGGATCCGCCATCCGCGATGATGCGCTGCAGGATATGACTGACCAAGGAGTCGGGACCTCCGGAGATGTCGGTGCCGCTGGAACGCGGCGACCAGCACATCGGAATCGTTGATTGTGGACGCAAACCCGACGGCTCGAGGAACTGGCCAGATCCAGGCTCGGATCGTGGCGGCGCAGGACGCCGAGCGCCGCCGCATCGAGAGGAACATCCACCACGGTGTTCAACAGCAGGGCGTCGCACTGATGATGAAGGTTCGGCTGGCCCGCAATCAGGTCGGCCGGGTTGAACGGACGGCAGCAGCCACGTTCACCGATCTGCAGGGCGACGTCAAGGACCTGCTGACCGATCTCCGTGAGCTCGCACACGGGATCCATCCGCCCGTGCTATCGGACGGGTGGCCTCATCGCGGCCGCGGAAACCCGCGCTGCCGAGCTTCCTCCGGACGTCAAGATCACTGCCGATTCGTCGGTGCGGAAGCACCGATTCGACGCCGACGTCGAGGGCGCGGCCTACTTCGTGATCTGCGAAGCGCTCACCAACGTGGCCAAGCATGCCGCTGCGACCGGCACCGAGGTCGCCGTCCGGACGGGCGACGGCCAGCTGTCCGTGCAGGTGCGTGACGACGGAACCGGCTTCATGATGAACGGCCGCTCGGGTGTCGGGCCGACCAACCTTCGGGACCGCGTGGAGGCCCTCGGGGGTCAGCTCAGTATCGAGGCCACGCCCGGAGCCGGAACCACGGTCCGTGCCGAGCTACCGGTCACCGCCAGTGGAGCACCCCATGGCTGATCCGCTCAAGGTTGTCATCGCCGAGGACAACTACCTCGTGCGGGAGGGCACCAGGCGACTACTGGAGGACTCCGGCGAGGTCCAGGTCGTCGCGGCTGTCGGCAGCGCGACGGAGCTGCTGGACGCGGTGCGCCGATCCTTACCCGACGCGGTACTCACCGACATCCGGATGCCCCCGGTCCCCGGTCACCACATGGAGGGCATCGACGCCGCGCATGCGATCCGCGCCGGGTATCCGGACATCGGTGTCGCGGTGCTCTCTCAGCACACCGACGACAGCTACGCGCTGGCCCTGCTCCGGGACGGGACAGCCGGGTTCGCCTACCTGCTCGAGGACCACCTCGCAGACCTGGAGGACCTTGTCAAGGCCTTGCGTGACGTTGCTGCGGGCGGTTCGGTGATCGACCCCCAGGTGGTCGATGCCCTGGTCGCACGACGCAGCCGGAGCGCACGATCTCCACTCGGTGCCCTGACGCCACGCGAACTCGACGTGCTCCGAGTGATGGCACAAGGCGAAACCAACGCCGGCATCGAACAGGCCCTGCACCTTTCCGCATCGACCGCGGAGAAGCACGTCAACTCGATCTTCACCAAACTCCGGCTCACCGACACGCCGGTGCACCGTCGAGTAGCGGCCGTCCTCACTTCCTGAAAGACACTGCGCCCGGCTGATACTCGCTGTCGCTCGGGCTCCGCCCCAGCACACCACGACGCCACCGCCGAGAACCAATTGACGGCCTCATCCGTCGACGTCGCAGCCATGACCATCGACAACACCCAACGCGACAACCTGACTGCACGCCGCAGCCGCGGGTGATCCGGCCTCACACTCAGCAGCACGACGGAGGCAGGCCCGATCAGCCGTCTTCGGTGCCAAGGCTCCCTTGGTCGCGTTGATGAGGTCGAGGTCCGAACGGCCAGCGAGGCACTCAAGCGAACGGGACCTTTGGCCGTGTCGTTTCTTTCGGTCGGCGGCAATGCTGAAGGTGGCGACCGGTCCGGGTTCTGGCGAACCTGAAAGGCACCAGTTTGGCGTGGAGGGAGCGTCGAGATGAGTACCGATTGGATGACCACCGACGACGAGGCTTTACGGGAACGCGCCGTCAAGCGGTTGAAGAAACAAAGAGACTTCCGGGTTCACCTACTGATGTACCTTCTGGTCAACGGTTCCCTGGTGGTGATTTGGGCGATGACCGGCGCCGGGTTCTTCTGGCCGGTGTTCCCCATCGCGGTGTGGGGCATCGGAGTGGCCGCGAACGCCTGGGACGCCTACAGCCGAGACGTCCCGACCGAGACCGAAATCCGTCGCGAGATGGATCGCCTACGGACTCGCACATGACCCTCGACCCGTAGCTGTCGGGCGGCCCGGACGGGTCCCGGAGCGGGGCAGGCAGGTGAAGATCTGGGCGTCGGCGTGGACGGCAAACTGTTCGCCGATCTGTTCGGACAGGGCCTTGACCTGTTCGACCAGGGTGGTCACGACCATATCCCGGGTGATCTGCGCCTGAGCGTTGCCGCCGCCGGCGCCGCGGGGTGCGGCGATCAGCCGGCGTACAGCACGGCCGGGTTGGACGTGCTGCGGGAACGCGGGTACGGACGTCGGGAAGCACGTTCTGCACCGGTCGCTCGCCCCCTGCAGACCTCAAAGGGCCGCGGCGACCCGACCAGGCAACCACGTCGCGAACCCCGCATGCGTGATCGAGTGAGTGGTGCGGTTACCAGACCCAGGCAGCGCTGGCGGGTGTGCTTATTGTGCTTGTTGTGGCAGGACTGCCCGGACAGGTACGGGAACTGTTGCGACAAATGATCTTTCGCGTAGCGCAGTTACCTTGCCTCGGAGGTGAACCCGAGCGGCGCCTGCATCACCGCGAGGGTAACCAGCTCCGCGTCGGACAGTTTGGGGCGATCCCGGCCACCGGCCGCGACGGCGCCAGCTCCGGTCTGGCCTTCAAACAGATCGTCCGTGCTACGTGAAGTTCGGTCGCGAGGGTGTCCAGGTCAGCGTCCACCTCGGCCCCAGTGTCAGGTTGCGTTAGCGACGCTGATCTTGGACACCCTCCCCTTCACTGCAGGTCAGACTCGCCGACCTCTCGGAATTGATCGTCTAGGGGCGCCCGAGCTGCAATCGATGGGGGCCTCTGGCAGAGACTTCGACGTGTTCGAAGCCGGCTTCTCGTAGCAAGGCCGTGACGTCGTCGTCGGCGGTGTACAGGTGGTGTCCGGCCAATGG
>JADGOY010000020.1 GCA_017882715.1 Nakamurella sp.
GATCGACAGATCGGCGTCGTCGTCGTAGAAGATCTCCGCGGCCATGAACTCCTGCTTTCTCGATGGTGTCCTGCGGTCGGCCACCGACCTCAGGTGGGCTCGGGGTCCGGCGAGAGTGGTTCGTGGGTCGAGCCGGGCTCCTAGTCTGCCCTGCTGGCCGACGAGGTGATGGAGCGCGGTCCGCGACCGAGAGCGACCATGCCGGACTGCACCATCTCACGCACCCCGAACGGCTCCAGCATCTTCGTCAGCGCCTCGAGTTTGTCGCTGGTTCCGGTGGCCTCGACGGTCACCGAATCGGGGGCGACGTCGATGATGTGCGCCCGGAACATCTCCACGATCGACACGATCTGCGGGCGGGCCGTGCTGTCCGAACGGAGCTTGATCAGCAGCAATTCACGTTGCACGGCCGCGGCCGGCGCGAGTTCGACGATCTTCAGCACGTTGATCAACTTGTTGAGCTGCTTGGTCACCTGCTCCAGCGGCAGCCCCTCCACCGCGACGACGATGGTCATCCGTGACACGTCCGGGTTCTCGGTCGGGCCGACCGCCAGCGAATGGATGTTGAATCCCCGCCGCGAGAACAGCGACGACACCCGGGCCAGCACACCGGGTTTGTTTTCGACCAGGACCGACAGCGTGTGGCGCGTCACTGCGACTTCACTCCTTAGGAACTGCTGTCAACTGCGGCAGGAAGCACCGGCCGACCGACGTGCCGCCGGGAGCGCGCCTGTGGGCGGCCCGAACGGACCGCGGTGGTGACGAGAATCCCTCGTCACCGTCCGGCCCGAATCCAACCGTCAGAATCTGTTACTCGTCGAACAGCGGGCGGATATCGCGGGCCGCCATGATCTGGTCGTTGCCGGTACCGGCGGCCACCATGGGCCAGACCTGCGCGTCCTTGCCGACCACGAAATCGATCACCACAGGTTGGTCGTTGACGGCCATCGCCGCCTCGATGGTGCGGTCGACATCCTCCTTGGATTCGCAGCGCAGGCCCAGGCAGCCGTACGCCTCGGCCAACAGCTTGAAGTCCGGGATGTGGTGCTTGTGCGTGCCCAGGTCGGTCTGCGAGTAGCGCTCGCCGTAGAACAGGCTCTGCCACTGCCGGACCATGCCCAGGTTTCCGTTGTTGATCACCGCGACCTTGATCGGGATGTTCTCGATCGCGCAGGTGGCCAGTTCCTGGTTGGTCATCTGGAAGCAGCCGTCGCCGTCGATCGCCCAGACGACGGCATCCGGCCGGCCCATCTTCGCGCCCATCGCGGCCGGAACCGCGTAACCCATCGTCCCCAGACCGCCTGAGTTGAGCCAGGTTCCGGGCTTTTCGTAGGAGATGAACTGCGCCGCCCACATCTGGTGCTGTCCGACCCCGGCGGCGTAGATCGCGTCCGGCCCGACGATCTTGCCCAGCCGCTCGATGACGTACTGCGGGGACAGCGACCCGTCCGACGGCCAGTCGTAACCCAGCGGGAAGGTGGCCCGCAGGTCGTCGAGCTCGGCCCACCAGGCGGTCAGGTCAGCGACGACGCCTGCCGCTTGTTCAACACCGACGGCGGTGATCAGCTCGGTGATCACCTCCTGTGCGTCGCCCACGATCGGCACGTCGGCCACCCTGTTCTTGCCGATCTCGGCCGGATCGATGTCTGCGTGGATGACCGTCGCGCCCGGCGCGAAGGTGGAGAGCTGCCCGGTCACCCGGTCGTCGAATCGGGCACCCAGTGCGACGATGATGTCGGCGCGCTGCATGGCCCCCACCGCCGCCACGGTGCCGTGCATTCCCGGCATCCCCAGGTGCTGGATGTGCGAATCGGGAAAGGCGCCGCGGGCCATGAGCGTGGTGACGACCGGAATCCCGGTCAGCTCGGCCAGGTGCCGAAGGGCCTCGGTCGCCCGGGCCTTCAGCACCCCGCCACCCACGTACAGCACCGGGCGCCGCGCCGACGCGATCAGCTTGGCGGCCGCGGTGATCTGCCCCGAATGCGGCCGCATGGTCGGCCGGTACCCGGGGAGGTGGAGGTCCTGCGGCCAGACGAAGGTGGTCTCCGACTGCAGAACGTCCTTCGGAATGTCCACCAGCACCGGGCCGGGTCGGCCCGTGGATGCCAGGTGAAACGCGGCCGCGATCGTTTGTGGGATCTCCGCCGGGTCCGTGACGAGGAAGTTGTGTTTCGTGATCGGCATGGTGATGCCGCAGATATCAGCCTCCTGGAAGCCGTCCGTGCCGATCATCGGCCGGCCGACCTGCCCGGTGATGGCCACCAGCGGCACCGAGTCCATGTGCGCGTCGGCGATCGGGGTGACCAGGTTGGTCGCGCCCGGTCCGGAGGTGGCCATACAGACGCCGACCTTGCCGGACGCCTGCGCGTAGCCCGTGGCCGCGTGACCGGCCCCTTGCTCGTGACGGACCAGCACGTGCCGAACGCGGGTGGAGTCCAGCAGCGGGTCATACACCGGCAGCACCGCACCGCCCGGGATGCCGAACACGATTTCGGCGCCTGCCTCTTCCAGTGAACGCACCACCGATTTGGCGCCGGTGACCTTCTCGACGATCCGCGGCGCCGCGGGCGCCGTGGATCCGGGCGCTTGGGTATGGGGGCTCTGGGCGGCGTGCGGGACGACTGCTGGTCGGCCTTCGGCGATGCGGCTCTGCGTCATCGTGACCTTCTTCTCGGGCTGCGTTGCGGTGTTTCTCGGGGTTCAGGGGTGCTTCTCAAGGGGCTGAGCTGCTTCTCGGGGCTGTCGCGTCGATCTGTCCGTGCTCTGCGGGTCTGCGGCCCCGCTGCCGTACTCCGGACAACAAAAAACCCCTCGTCACCAGGGGTGACCAAGGGGTTGCGCGTCTTCGCCGGTCGACGACGACGCGCTAGCGGATTACGAGGAGCGTTGACACCTCCGCAGGGTAGGACGAGCCGACGCCCACTGTCAAACAGGCGAGAATCAGGTCCCAACATGTGGACCGAGATTCATGGATGCGAACCGGTGTCACCATGGAGCGCATGTCCCGATCCAACCGCGCGGTGTTCCGGATGCCGGCCGCCTCCTCGGCAATACCGCTGGTGGCGGTCCTCTGCGTGACGCCGCTGGCCACCGTCGGCGGCGCCTGGTGGGCCCTCTACGCGATTCCGGTGATCGCGGCGGTGTACATCGTGGTGACGCGAACCACAGCCGACGCGGTCCAGGTGACCGCTCACGGCCTGGTCGGCGCGAAACGGATGACCTGGCCGGAGATGGACGGACTGGAGTTGCGCGACGCCCGGTGGGTGGTCGCCGTGGGTAAGGACGGGACGCGGCTGCGGCTGCCGATGGTCCGTCCCCGCGACCTGCCACGGCTCGCGGCCGTGTCCGGGGGCAGCCTGAACCTTGGGCCGGAGCCGGCCGAGACGGCGGGTCACTCCGATGCCCCCACCGGGTCGGAAACCCCGGCCGCTCCGGATCCCAGGGCGGAGTCGGATCCCAGGGCGGAGTCGGATCCCAGGGCGGAGTCGGATCCCAGGGCGGAGTCGGATCCCAGGGCGGAGTCGGATCCCAGGGCGGAGTCCGTCCCAACGGCGGACGATGACGTCTCGGCCCGGGCGCGTATTCCGGCAGACGCGAGCGCCCACCCGGGGAACGACGCGGCGGCCGACGCGACCGTCGACACCGTCTCCAAGCCCGCCAATTCGCCCGGATGAGACGACCCGCGACCGACCGCGCGCACCGTACGCTGACCCGGTGACAAGCCGACCCGCGGCCGGGCTGCCACCCGGCGGCCCGGCGGTCGCGGGGGCGAGGGATCCGCGCGGGCGACCAACGACTGGGCCGTCAGGCACGCCTGCCCCGCCCCCTGCGGCGACGGCAGATCCCGGTCGCCCCTCATCGCCGACGCCACCCACCACCACCGCGCCGTCAGCCGCCGCACACCCACCGGTCACTCCCTCGCTGGGCGCCGACCACCCGACGTCCCGACCACTGGCCGGTGACGTTCCCGGCGAACGTCACCGACTTCCCCGCAGGGTCACCCGTTACTGGCGCTGGCGCGCGTTCTTCTCGGCCGTCCCGACGCTCGCGCTGCTGATCGCGTTGGCGCTCGTCATTCCCTGGGGAGCCTGGTGGATCCGGTGGGGCATCGTCGCGATCGCCGCGGTGCTGGTCGTGCTGGGAATGGTGATGGTCCCACCCATCCGCTACCGGGTGTTCTGGTATGCGATTTCGCCCACCGAGATCGACATCCAGCACGGCATCATCTTCATCAAGCGCAGCGTCGTGCCCATGCACCGGGTGCAGAACCTGCGCACCGAACGTGGCCCGATCGCCGACCGCTACCGGATGACCAACCTCAAGATCCGCACCGCCGCCGGGTCGGTGAGCCTGTCCGGTCTGGACCGCCAGGAGGCGGACGAGCTGTGCGAGCGGATCAGCGCGTTGTCCGACGTTGCCGACGATGTCTGACCACGCCCTCGGACCTGACCACGCCCTCGGACCTGACCACGCCCTCGGACCTGACCACGCCCTCGGACCTGACCACGCCCTGGGACCTGACCGCGCACCGGGTGTGGCCGTGCCGGACACCCGGCTGCATCCCATTTACCTGGTGATCGAGACGGCACGCACGCTGCGTTCGGCCATCCCGTTCCTGGTGGTCACCGTCCTGGGCGGCGCTCCGTGGTGGGTGAACGTGACCCTGTTCGCGCTGGTCATGGTCATCGCGGTCGCACAGTGGTATGTCCGCAAGTACTCGGTGATCAGCGGCGTGCTGCGGCTGCGCAGCGGCCTGCTCAACCGAACGGTTCGGGTGGTGCCGATCACCAGGATCACCGCGCTGGACGCCTACCGGTCGCTGAGTCAGCGACTGGTCGGCGTGTGGGGCCTGCGGGTGCAGTCGCCCGGCGACCGCGGCGGCGCAGCGGTCAGCCTGGGAAGCCTGTCGACCAGTCGACTGGGCGAACTGCAGGCCGCGCTGGAAACCGGATACCTGTCCGCCCGGGAAGCCGACCCGGCACCGAAACGCGACTCGGCGCCGAATCCCGCCAAGCCGAGCATCCTGCGCCGCTTGACCCGGCGCCGCCGCGGCGCGCGGAACGCGAACGGGTCCGAGGTCATCGCGGTGCTGACCACGCGCGAAATGCTCGTCGCGGCGGTCACCAACAACAGCATCCCGTTGATCTTCGCGGCCGCTCTCGTGGTCTGGTATCGGTTCTCCGAGTACGTCCCGAGTCGGGCGCAGGATTTCATGACCCAGACCGTCGAACCTCGTGGCGTGCTCGCGGTCGTGATCGCCCTCGTGGTGGTCGCCGTGGTCGCCGGTGTGGTTCTTTCGGCGTTGCGGCTGAACAGGTTCACCCTGATTCGCGACGGTGACGTGCTGCGCAACCACCGAGGCCTGCTCGGCAAGCAGTCGGCGACGATCCCGATCGACCGCATCCAGGCCGTGCGGATGGTGGAGGGTTTCTGGCGTGCGCTGATCGGTTACTCCAGCCTGCAGGTGGAGGTCGCCGGCATCGGTCGGGCGAACACCAACCAGCGCATGCTTTTCCCACTGGTACGAACCGGCCGAGCGGCGCAAATGGTTCGCCTGGCGCTGCCGGAATTGCACTGGCCGGACGAGGCGCCGCACCCGATCCCGGAGCGCGTGCACCGCCGGTACCTGACGTTGCCGCTCGAGTACGGCATGGGTTTCACCTTGCTGCTCCTGCTGCTGCCCGGGTGGTGGCACGTGCTGGCGCTATTTCCAATTCCGCTCGGGTACCGGCTCGGTACTGCCCGAGCTCGGGAGGCTCGGTGGTGGGTCGGCGAGCGCTCCGTGTTGCTGCGCTGGCGTCGGTTGCTCGCGCGAAACACCGTGGTCGCGCACCGCGACGGCGTCCAGGAGGTCCAGTGGTCCAGTTCGCCGTGGAAGGCCCGCGCCCGGGTGGCCGGATTCAAGATGCGGTTCTCCTCGGGCCGCAGCGCCAAGATCCGCTACATGGCCGATCACGACGCGCTCATGCTGGCGCACGTGGTGGGGCGGCGTCGCCCCGATCCCCTCCGCAACGCGGCCGGCGTGGACGCCGAACCCCCGGCCCCGGTCGCGGTGCCGGTGGGCTGACGCGGAGCCGACCGTCGACACCGAGGGCTGCCGTCGCCACGTCCCATGCCGTCCCGCGGCGTTCCGGCCGTCCCAGTCGCCGACGCCCGCGGGGCGAAGCGGGAGCGGTTCGTCGGGCTCTCCCGGGTGGCCGGCGGTCGCAGACAAGTCGTGTTGGGACGGCGGCTGTCGATCACGCCCGGCCCGTACCGTGGACGACGATGTCCACGTCGCCCAGACCCGCGCCGATCCCGGCCCGGCGCCGCCTCCGACGAGCGCTGGCCGTCGCCGCGGGCAGCATCGTGCTGGTGTCGGCCGTCGCGGGCTGCGCGGACTTCTCCAGCGAGGCGTCGACCTTCACGGTGCAGCCGTCGCTGACCGCGCCCGCCGCTCCTCCGGTGGATCCGAGTAGCGTGCAGCCGTCGTCGGAATCGCCGTCACCGAGTGACCAGTCGCCGAGCACCGATCCCAGCGGCAGCGCGGCTCCGGAAGATCCGTGCACGCCGACCGACGACTCGGTGATCGCCACGTGCCTGACCGCGCCGTGGGGCCTCGCGCCGATGCCGGACGGCCGGTCGGCGCTGGTCGGCGAACGCACCACCGGCCGGATCCTGCAGGTCGCCAAGGGTCACGAGCCGGTTCAGGTCGCCCAGATCGACGGCATCGATGCCAGCGGTGACGGCGGCCTGCTGGGCATCACGCTCTCCCCTTCCTACGACGAGGACGGGCTGATCTACGCCTACGTCACCACCGCCGACGACAACCGGATCGTCCGGATCGCTCAGGGGGACGTGCCGAAACCGATCTTCACCGGCATTCCCCGCGGGGCCACGCACAACGGCGGCCGCATCGCGTTCGCCGCTGACCGCACGCTGTTCGTGGGGACAGGAGACACCGCGAACCCGACATTGGCCGCCGACCCCACGTCGCTGGCCGGAAAGGTGTTGCGGCTGGACGAGTTCGGCAAACCGGCGGAAGGCAACCCGACGGCGGGATCACCGATCTACGCGAGCGGGTTCAGCCAAATCGCCGGGATGTGCCCGCTGGGCGACGGCACGGTCGCGGCGCTGGACCAGCGAACGGCGCAGGACGTGCTGCTCCCGCTGACCGCAGGCCACGACTACACGAACCTGGCACCTGGGGACGCGCGGTGGACCTGGACGACCGCCGACGGGCGCGCCGCCGATAGCGCCGTCAGCGGCGGACTGCTGGCCAGCACCTCGCTGGACAAACAGCAGCTCACTGGCATCCAGATGGGCTCGGGGGGCACCTTCACCGGCACGCCCACGGTGATCCTCGACAAACGGTACGGCCGGCTGCTCACGGTGACCTCGGACACCCAGGGCCTGCTGTGGCTGACCACCTCGAACAAGGACGGCGCCGGGACTCCGGTGCCCAGCGACGATCGCGTCGTCGTGGTGCCAGCCTCCGACGCCGGTGGCGAGGGTGGACCGGACTGACCCGGTCGGCTCGTCCAGCACCCACGCCCGACCCCCCCGCCCCCCTTTTTGGCGCGGATCAAATACCGCCGCGCGGCTGAACTGGGCGACTCCCTCACCACCCGCCCCAAATCCGCCAACTTGATCCGCGCCGCGGAAGTTGGTCCGCGCGCTGAAACAGGGACGTGTCGCTGAAGGGTGCTCCGCGTCAGCATATTCCGGCGCCGGGGAGTACCAGCAGAACCGAAGCCGGGTAGGGGTAACCGCAGGTTGCCGGGCAACCTCGCGCAGGAAACCTGCAGCGCCCCAGGGCATCAGGGTGCTGTTTTGCTGTGCCAGACCAGACCTTCACACTGGCCACATGACGACGACCGTGAATGTGCACGAGGCGAAGACGCGACTGTCGGCGCTGCTCGCCCTCGTCGAGAGTGGTGAAGAGGTGATCATCCCGCGCAACGGTCGGCCGGTGACGTGGTTGACTCCGCTCGCCACCAGAACCCGACCGGGTTCCCGGGATCTGGAAGGGAAAGTACGCATCACGCCGGATTTCGACGAATTCAGCGATGACGATGCCGACGCCTGGTACGGCACCCCTGCCGACAGATGAGAATCCTGCTCGATACGCACATCCGTGCTGTGGTGGCTGGCAGATGACAGGCGATTGCCCTGGCCTGTTCGAGCGGGGATATCAGACGGCGGCAACAGCGTCGCGGCCCTCTCGGTGGCCGAGATCTCGATCAAGGGTGCGCTGGGCAAACTCGAATCGCCGGGAGTCTCACAGCGGCACTCAGCACTTCCGGGCTGTCGGACCTGCCGTTCACTGCTGAACAGCGGCGCACCTGAGAGAGCTTCCCTGGCACCAGCGCGATCCCTTCGACCGGATGTTGATCGCCCAGGCCATGGTCGAATAGATGACCCTCGCGTCCGTCGATCCCGCCTGCCGTTTGTACGAGGTACGCCTGCTGAGGTGAGGCACGCTCTCAGCCCTGCGAGGTTGGTGATCGCCGACAGCCGGGTCCGCCGCACGGACCCGCGAACGGCCGCACGGACCGGCCGCACGGACCCGCGAACGGCCGCGCGGATGAAGTCGTGTGCTCCAGTCCCACCCGTCCCAGATCCGCCGAGTTCATCCGCGCCGGGGAAGTTGATCCGCGCGGTTGGCGGCGGCGGGCCACGCGGAGGGATGCGACGCTCTGGTCAGATCAGAACCGCCGGTTGGCCAGCACCGGGATCTCCTGCCGGGCCTGCTCCACCTCGGCAGGGTCGATGTCGGCGATCAGCATCCCGGGGCCGTCACCGAGCTGATCGACGACAACGCCGAGGGGCGACACCAGCACACTGCCGCCGATGCCGGTAGGCGCGCTGCCACGCGGAATCAGGCCGACCGACACCGGATCGGCCTGGCCACATGCCGCGATGAAGGTGGTGCTGTCCAGCGCCCTGGCCCTGGTCAACAGGTCCCACTGCTCCTGCTTGCCCGGCCCGGCGCCCCAGGACGCGGGCAGTAGGGTCAACACGGCGCCCCTGTCCGCGAGCGCCTGGAACAGGCCGGGGAAGCGGACGTCGTAGCAGGTCGCCAGACCCACCGTGACGCCGTCGACGTCGATCGTCACCGGCTCTGCTCCGGGCGCCACGGACTTGGATTCGCGGAATCCGAACGCGTCGAACAGGTGGATCTTGTCGTACGACGCCTCGACACCGCGCCCGGTGGCCAGCAGCGTGTTACGGACCCTGCCTCCCGGCGCCGGGGTGAACATGCCCGCCACCACGGTGACCTCGTTCACCTCAGAGATGGCTCGCACCGCGTTCGCCCACGGCCCGTCCAGCGGCTGGGCGACCGGGGCGAGCGATACCCCGAAGGCGCACATGGTGGCTTCGGGCAGCACCACGATCCGGGCGCCGGCCTTGGCCGCCTGGCCGGCGGCGTCGGCCACCAGAACGAGATTGCGCTCGGGGTCGATGCTGCTGACGATCTGGGCGAGAGCGATGCGCACAGCCGGGGCCTTTCTGCCGGTAGTAGTCTCGCATTCCTGCGTCCCGCAGAGTGCCGGCTGTTGCGGTCAGGATGCAGGACCCAACTGGTTGCCGCAGGTCAGCCCTCCACGCCCAGCGTGCTGAGCACGAGCTGACGAACCTTGGCGGCGTCGGCCTGACCGCGGGTCGCCTTCATCACGGCACCCACGATCGCCCCGACTGCCTGGAGCTTGCCGGACCGGATCTTGTCGGCGACCGCCGGCTGAGCAGCCAGCGCCTCGTCCACCGCAGCGTGCAGGGCGCCGTCGTCGGACATCACGGCCAGCCCACGGGCGGCGATCACCTCGTCCGGCTCGCCCTCGCCGGCCAGCACCCCGTCCACGACCTGCCGGGCGATCTTGGTGTTCAGCGGGCCATCGACCACCTTGGCGATCACCGCCGCCAACTGCGCCGGGGTGATCGGCAGTTCGTTCAGCGCAACCCCACGCACGTTGGCCTGCTGGCCGAGGTAGGACGACCACCACGACGTGGCCTCAGCGGGCGACGCTCCGGCGTCGACAGTTGCGGCCACCAGATCGACCGCGTCGGAGGCCAGCAGGTCACGCATCTGCAGGTCCGTCAAACCCCAGTCGGCCTGCATCCGAGCGCGCCTGATCCAGGGCAGCTCGGGCAGCGACGCCCGGATTGCCTCGACCCATTCCCGTTCGGGGGCAAGCGGAACCAGGTCCGGCTCGGGGAAATAGCGGTAGTCCTCGGCGGTCTCTTTCGACCGACCCGGCGAGGTGGTGCCGGTTGTCTCGTCGAAATGCCTTGTCTCCTGGACGATCCGGGTCCCCGTGGCGAGAAGCGCAGCCTGCCGGGTGATCTCGTACCGCACCGCCCGCTCCACCGACCGCAGCGAGTTGACGTTCTTGGTCTCGGTGCGGGTGCCGAACAACGGGTTCCCGGCCGGGGTGAGCGAGACGTTGGCGTCGCAGCGCAGCGAACCCTGATCCATCCGGACGTCCGAAACCCCCAACGAGGACAACAGATCCCGGAGCGCCGTGACGTACGCGCGGGCCACCTGCGGCGCCAGCGCCTTGGTGCCGACGATCGGCTTGGTGACGATCTCGACCAGCGGCACACCCGCCCGGTTGTAGTCCAGCAGCGAGTACTCGGCACCGTGAATGCGGCCGGTCGCGCCACCCACGTGCGTGGACTTGCCGGTGTCCTCCTCCATGTGGGCGCGTTCGATGTCGACCCGCACAGTCTGCCCGTCGATCTTGACGTCCAGATACCCGTTGGTGGCGATCGGCTCGTCGTACTGGGAGGTCTGGAAGTTCTTCGGCATGTCGGGATAGAAGTAGTTCTTCCGGGCGAACCGGCACCACGAAGCGATCTCGCAGTTCAGCGCCAGGCCGATCCGGATCGCGTATTCCACCGCGGTCCGGTTGACCGCAGGCATGGCGCCCGGCAGCGCCAGGCAGATCGGGCAGATCTGGGTGTTGGGTTCGGCGCCGAAGTCGGTCGGGCACCCACAGAACATCTTGGTGACAGTGCCGAGTTCGACGTGCACCTCCAGACCCAGTACCGGGTCGTACGTCTGGATCGCCTCGTCGTAGTCCATCAGGCCGGCGGCGAGCGTCTGGGCCGTGGTCATCGAACACCGACCTCCAGTTCCGGCGCGGCGTCCGGCACCGAGCGGTGATGTGCTGCGACATAGGCGCTTTCGAACGCGGCGGCGACCCGGTAGATCCGCTCCTCGCCCAGCGCCGGGCCCATGATCTGCAGCCCGACGGGCAATCCGGTGTCCGACGCGATACCGCTGGGCACGCTCATCGCCGGGATGCCGGCCAGCGAACCGGGGATGGTGGCCAGGTCGTTCAGGTACATCGCGAGCGGGTCGTTCACCTTCTCCCCGATCGCGAAGGCGGTCACCGGCGACGCCGGTGAGACGAGCACATCCGCTGCGGTGAAAGCCTTCTCGAAGTCCTGCTTGATCAAGGTGCGGACCTTCTGCGCCGAGCCGTAGTAGGCGTCGTAATAGCCCGCGGACAGCGCGTAGGTACCCAGGATGATCCGCCGTTTCACCTCGGCGCCGAATCCGGCGCCGCGAGTGCGCGACATGACCTCTTCGGCCGAGGCGGTGCCGTCGTCACCGACCCGCAGGCCGTACCGCATGGCATCGAATCGGGCCAGGTTGGACGAGCACTCGCTGGGCAGGATCAGGTAATACGCGGCCAGCGCGTATTCGAAGTGCGGGCAGTCCACCTCGACGATATCCGCGCCCGCCGCGGCCAGGGTGGCCACGGCCGCGTCGAACGACTCCAGGACGCCGGCCTGATACCCCTTGCCGCGCAACTGGCTGACCACGCCGATCCGCATGCCGGCGACGCCGTCGGCCTGCCCGCGCCGGACCGCGTCCACGACTAGCGGGACCGGCTGCGGGATGGACGTCGAGTCGAGCGGGTCGTGCCCGGCGATCACCTCGTGGAGCAGCGCGGTGTCCAGCACGGTGCGGGCGCACGGCCCGACCTGGTCGAGTGAGGATGCCAGCGCGATGACGCCGTACCGCGACACCCCGCCATAGGTGGGCTTGGTGCCGACGGTCCCGGTGACCGCGGCCGGCTGGCGGATCGATCCGCCGGTGTCGGTGCCGATGGCCAGGGGCGCCTCGAACGCGGCGAGGGCCGCCGCGGAGCCGCCCCCCGACCCGCCCGGAATCCTGCTCAGATCCCAGGGGTTACGGGTCGGGCCGTATGCGGAGTTCTCGGTGGACGATCCCATCGCGAACTCGTCCAGGTTGGTCTTGCCCAGGATCACCACGCCGGCCTCCACCAGCCGGCGGGTGACGGTCGCGTCGTAGGGCGGGATCCAGCCCTCCAGGATCTTGGAACCGGCAGTGGCCGGCACCCCCGCCTGCACCACGATGTCCTTCAGCGCCAGCGGAACCCCGGCAAGCCGCGAGACGGGCGCGTCACCGAGCGCCCGGGCCCGGTCGACCGCCCGGGCCTGGTCGAGGGCTGACTCGGTGGACACGTGCAGGAACGCGTGCACCGCTTCGTCGACCGCCTCGATCCGATCGAGGTGCGCCCGGGTGACCTCTTCGGCGCTGGACTGACCGCTGGCGATGGCCTCGGCCAGGGCACTGGCACCCAGCCGGGTGAGCTCGGCCGTCATTGCTCCTCACCCAGGACCTGCGGAACCCGGAACCGGCCGTTCTCGGCCGACGGGGCACCGGCCAGTGCCGCGTCACGGCTGAGACCGGGACGCACGACGTCCTCACGGAAAATGTTGGTCAGCGGCACCGCGTGGCTGGTGGGCTCGATGTCCTTTGTCCCGACGACGCCGGAGACCGCGGCCACCGAGTGCAGGATGACCGACAACTGGTCGACGTACAGATCCAACTCCGCGTCGGTGAGCTCCAGCCGCGCCAGGTGCGCGAGGTGGGCGACGCTGTCGCGGGTGAGGGTCGGACCCGGTTCGTCGGCCTCGGACGGTAGGACGCTGGACACTGTTCTCCCGGGCGGTCGGTGGCTGGATCAGTAGCTGAGCTACCCCGCTGAGGTTCGTGGGGCGCGTCTTGATCCTAGGCCGTGACGCCCCTCGCCCAGCCGCATCTGCGATGCGGCGGCGCACGTCTCCGGTTACTCCTGGTGAAGCGCCCACGTGCGCTGGGACGACGTCAGACCTGGGCGGGCGATGTCGCCCGGCACGTCGGTGACGATCCGGCTGGATCAGGCCGGGATGACCTGGCCCGTAATCGCGCAGGACCCACCTCGGTGATCTGATCGAAACGCGATGAGGCAACAATGGGCACCGCGCGACAGATGCCCGGGAGCTCTGGAAGGCTCCGTCACAGCCGCCACATTCAGGAGGCGAGCACATCGTCATGTCATACGTACTGCGCCTGGTACTTCCCGACAAGCCGGGCGCGCTGGGCGCCGTCGCTACCGAACTCGGCAAGGTCGACGCCGACATCCTGGCCATGGACATCGTGGAACGATCGCCGGATCAGGCGGTGGACGACATCGTCGTCGCATTGCCCAGCGGCCGCCAACCCGATGTGCTGATCACCGCCGCCGAGGCCGTGCCCGGGGTCCGGGTCGAATCGGTACGGCCGGATCCAGGGATCGCGGCCAGGCACCGTGAGTGGGAGCTGGTCGAAGCGATAGCCGCTACCCCGAAGGACGCGGTGACGATCCTGGCGCGCATGCTGCCGCAGGTGCTCCGGGCAGGCTGGGCGATGATCGTACGGGTCGAGACGAACGGCGACGGAAAGACCGTGCGCCTGCTGGCCGGCGGCGGCGGCGTCCCCAACCTCGAAGGCGTGACGCCCGGCTGGGCTCCCGTCGACCAGGCCGTCGTGCTGGATTCGGAGGCGCCCTGGGTGCCTGATGACTGGAAGGCCGTCGGCACCGAGATGGCCGTCGCGCCGTTGTGGGATCCGGACACGGCGGTGATCGTCGGCCGGCCCGGCGGTCCGGCCATGCGTGACTCCGAGGTCGCGCGGCTGGCGCACCTGGCCGGGCTCACCTCGGTCGTCACCGGCCGGTCGCCGCTGTCGATCTTCGCCGACTGACGGTGGGCTGCCGGCCCGGGCGACCCGGGCCGGCCGGCCACCTGGTTCCCCTGCCGGGTCAGCCTGCTCGGTTACCTCATCGCCGACGCTGCCGTGGCCCGATCGACTCCCCAGGGGTGCACTCGGGGCTGGGTGAGAAGGCCGCATCACAACGACCGTTGCTGCGTGGCGACTCTACGGCACGGCGCCGCCATCGGATGGCCGATCCCGATCGCGGCCGTGAGAGGGTCGAGCGGTGCCGACCAACCTGCGTCTCGAGATCTTCCCAGCCGACCTGAACGCCACCGTCAGGTTCTACGTGGACCTGCTCGGCTTCACCCTGGTCAGCGATCGGAGAGCTGACGAGCAGCCCTACCTGGCGCTGGAGCGCGACGCGGTGCGGATCGGCGCGGCCGCCCGACCGGGTCAGGGAAATCCCGCCCAGCGCCGACCGCCGACCGGGGTGGAGATCGTACTGGAGGTCGACTACCTGCACGCGGAACGAGATCGCATCCGGCACGCGGGGTGGCCGATCGAGGAGGACATCGTCAGGCGACCGTGGGGGCTGCAGGATTTCCGGGTCATCGATCCCGATGGCTACTACCTACGGTTCACCCACCGCGCCCGGTGACGATGTGCCCCCCCAATCGAGAATTACCCTGCCCACCGCCACCAACAGCGTCACCGACACACCAGCAGCCGTCTTCGGCCGGCCCTGCGACACTCGCCACCAACAGAGCACCCCGCCGACCGCCACCGACACCCCAGCAGCCGTCTTCGGCCCGCCCTGCGACACTCGCTGCGAACGATGACCGCCAGCGGTCCGCCCGCGCCCGCCACACCCCACAGATAGGCGACGGCCTGGCCGCGAATCCGATTGCGGATGCGGCGTCCACGACATTGCCGCCCAGCCATCGCCGGCAGTACGCCCGGTGGGTCGACGAGGCCAAGCGCGCCGATACCCCGATTCGGCGGGCGACCGCATCGGCTCAGATGGTGCTCGACCGGGATCGACGGTGCGTACTTCTCGCTGGAGTACCAGTCGTCAAAGGAGGTCTTGGCATGCCCGAGCACCTCGCCGATCAGGTCGTTCGGAAACTCGTCCTGGGCGCCGATCGCCCGCGCCAGGTCCCAGGCGTGCACCGTCAGTTCGGTCGCCGCCTGCCAGCCGTAGTCCAGGGTTCTGATCGCGCCCGCGTCGGAGACCGCACGTTGGCTCCCGCTCGCTTCGGATAGCGAGCGCTGTCCCGCCACCACGTGGCCGACGAGATCCCTGACGTCCCACTCCGTGTCCGGCGTCTTGGACGCCCATTGACCATTACGGACGGCGCGCACCCGCGAGTCGAACTGGCGAACCGCGCTGCGATGGATCGGCACAAATCCACGGACCCAGTCGATCACGGGGCAGGCGTCGATTTCACGGCCTGACCCGCGGCGGCGTTGATCACGGTGCCAAGTCAGCTCCGCCCGGCTCGACACAGTCGGCTTGACGGTCGCGGGTCGCGTGGGACGAAGACCTGAATATCACCATCTGAATACGACGCACCCCTGGATTGGCACGACCCCACCGGACACCTGTTCGGCAGGTGAAAGCTCCGGTGGCGTCAGCGTTCGGGATCTGCGCGTTCCAGGATCCTGGGGTACTTCGCAGCGAGTGTCTTCGGCGTCTGCCGTCCGGGGACTCTGACCACCTCGGCCGGTTCGACCATGGAGATCACTCGTTCCAGCACGTCCACCGGCCACAGCAATCCGCCCAACATCAGCAGCGTCCGTCCCTGGGTATCCAACAGGATCACGTTGGTGGTCCGCGGGGACAGCGGGCGGCGGGCAAATCGTTCGACCAGCACCGCGGTGTGAATATCGGATCGGTTGCAGGCCGCGCCGGTCTTTCCGTTGGTGATCTTCACGACCTCGTCGGTGACCACCAACCTGATCCGGCGGGTCCGAACCGCGCCGACCGCCAAGGCAGCGACCACCGCGGCCGGAACAGCGATCAACAGCGGCGCGCCGAGCGCGGGAAAGAAGGTCGCGAACAGGTACACGACGACCAGCACCAGGAGGATCAACGGCAACCCGGAGAGCACCACCGCTCGCGCCGGCCGATCGGCGGGCACCTCGTATCGCGAGGCACCCGCACGGCCGCGCCGCTGTTCGGGTACAGGTTCCTCCGGCACACCGGCAACGCTACCGGCCGCGCGTCGATCACAAGGAGGCTGTGCCGCCGGGTCAGCGCGTGCTCACGCGCTCGCAGCCCACCGATCACGAAATACGGCTGGCACTCGGGCTGGGCGGCCAGTGTCGGCCCGGGCACCACGACATGCGACTGGGACAGCGCTACGGCCAGCTTCCAGCCGGGCCAGCGGGGCGCCGATACAGAACGGCACGCCGCCACCGAAACCGATGTGGGTGCTCTCGCCCCTGGAGACATCGAGGCGATCCGGATCCGGGAACCGGGCAGGATCGCCGTTGGCCGCGCCGAACAGCATGCCGATCCGATCGCCGACCCCGAACTCGCGTCCGCCGATCGTCACGCCGTCCTCGAGTACCCATCGCTCGAACATCTGCAAACGCGGATCCCAGCGGAGCATCTCGTCGACGGCGGTGGCCGGTTCCACCTCATCGCCCTCATCGCCGACGATGGACAGCCACTGGTCGGGGTGAGTGAGCAGCGCCCGCATCACGATGCCCAGCGTATTGACCGTCGCCTCGTGTCCGGCGTTGAGCAAAACGATGACGGTGCAGACGATCTCATCCTCGTTGAGCCGATCACCGGCATCGGCGACCTCGATGAGGTCGGTGATCAGGTCGGCCGCGGGTCGCGCCCGACGTATGCCGATGAGCTCTCGCACATAGCCGATGAACTCCTCCGCGGCGTTCTCGCGGCCCGCTGCTCGCCGTCGCTGCTGCGAAGCTCGTACATCTTGACGATTGCGTGCGACCAGCCCGGCAGCCGCGGCCCGTCCGGCACCGGCACGCCGAGCAGGCGGCGGATCACCGCGACCGAGTAGGGCTGGGCGTATGCGGAGATCAGATCGAACCCGTCACCGGGGACGAGCGGAAGCAGCGTGGTCCGGGACAGCTGCTGGATCGTCGGTCGCAGGGCGGTGACCGAACGTGCGGTGAACAACTCCGTCACCAGTCGCCGGATCCTGGTGTGGTCCGGTGGCTCCAGGTTGAGCAGCGACCAACGTGCGGACTCCGACCACCGCGGCCAGCGGTCGTCCGGCTCGGGCCGGCCGGACTCGGCAGCGGTATACCGGTGCCGAACCGCTCGGCCCAACAGCCGATCTCGTAACGCGGCGTGGACTCCGCTCAGGCATCCGACTCGTCCGGCTCGGTCGCTGGCGCATCCGCCCCGGTCGACGCCTCGGGTCCGATCTGGGCAACCTGTCTGGCCTCGTCGGGACCGGACTCCAACAAGATCCGGAATCCAGCTTCATCCAGGATGGGCACCTTGAGCGAGACAGCCTTGTCGTATTTGGATCCCGGATTCTCGCCGACAACGACGAACGCCGTCTTGGCCGACACGGATCCCGCCGCCTTTGCTCCCCGTTCGAGCAGCGCGACCTTCGCTCCGTCGCGCGAGAATCCGGCCAACCCGCCGGTGACCACGATCGACAGTCCGGCCAGCGTCTGCTCGGGCCGATCGGCGACGTCGTCGGCCATCCGGACGCCGGCATCCTTCCAGCGGTCGACGATGGCCCGATGCCAGTCGATGTCGAACCATTCGGTGACCGCCGCGGCGATGGTCGGTCCGACTCCTTCGGCATCGGCCAGCTCCTCCTCGGAGGCCCTCCGGATCCGGTCGAGCGAGCCGAATTGCTGGGCCAGGGCGCGGGCCGCGGTCGGGCCGACATGCCGGATCGACAGCGCCACCAACACCCGCCACAGCGGTTGGGTCTTCTGCCTTTCCAGGTTGTCCAGCAACTTGCGGCCATTGGCTGACAAGCTGCCGGCCTTGGTGCGGAACAGGGGCACCGTCAGCAATCGGTCCTCGGTCAGCCCGAACGGTTCGTCCTCCCCGTCGACACCGGAGTCGACGCCGGGGAAGATGTCGCGCTCGTCGCCGATGGCGCCGGCGGTGAGCAGCGCGGTGGCCGCCTCGTAACCCATGCCCTCGATGTCGAATGCCCCGCGCCCGGCCAGGTGAAAGACCCGTTCCCGCAGCTGGGCGGGGCAGCTGCGGGCGTTCGGGCAACGGATGTCCACGTCGCCTTCGCGCATCCGGCGCAGTGGCGTCCCGCATTCCGGGCAGTGCGTCGGCATCACGAAATCGCGCAACTCGCGGCCCTCGCGCAGCTCGACCATCGGACCCAGCACTTCCGGGATGACGTCGCCGGCCTTGCGGACCACCACGGTGTCGCCGATCTTGACGCCCTTGCGAACGACCTCCTGCTCGTTGTGCAGGGTGGCCAGACCTACCGTGGAGCCGGCAATCAGCACCGGTTCCAGGAACGCGAACGGCGTCACCCGCCCCGTCCGCCCGACGTTCACCCTGATGTCCTTGAGCAGGGTGGTGGCCTCCTCGGGCGGGTACTTGTACGCGATTGCCCAGCGCGGCGCCCTGGAGGTCGCACCCAGCCGACGCTGGACAGCCGTCTCGTCGACCTTGATGACCACGCCGTCGATGTCGTGGCTCAGGTCGTGGCGGTGCTCGCTCCAATACGCCACCCGCTCGGCCACCGCCGCGGCGCTGTCGACCACCCGGTTGTGCTCCGAGATTGGCAGGCCCCACGCCCGCAGCCGGTCGTAGGCCGCCGATTGCCGGGTGATCTCGAAGCCGATCCGAGCGCCGATTCCGTGACACAGCATCGTCAGTGGCCGCGACGCGGTGACGCGGGGATCCTTCTGCCTCAGGGATCCCGCCGCCGAGTTCCGTGGGTTGGCGAACGGCGCCTTGCCGGCCGCCACCAGCGAAGCGTTCAGGTCGGCGAAGCCCTGCAATGGAAAGAAGACCTCCCCGCGAACCTCCACCAGCTCGGGGATGTCGTGGCCCCCGTCGTCCCGCAGCCGTTCGGGCACCGCCTCGATCGTCCGCACATTGAGGGTCACGTCCTCCCCCACCCGGCCGTCGCCGCGGGTGGCCGCGCGGACCAGACGGCCGTTCCGGTACGTCAGGCTGACGGCCAATCCGTCGATCTTCAGCTCGGTCAGCCACGTCACCGGGCCGCCTGCGTCCCGGGCTGTCCGGTCCAGCCAGGCAGCGAGATCCTCGGCGGAGAAGACATTGTCGAGGCTGAGCATCGGTTCGGCGTGCTCGACGGAGGCGAACCCGGTGGCAAAGCCACCGCCGACCCGCTGGCTCGGGGAATCCGGCGTCAGCAAAGAAGGGTAGTGCCGTTCCAGGTCCTCCAGCTCCCGCAGCAGTCCGTCGAACTCGCCGTCGGAGATCGTCGGCGCGTCCAGCACGTAATACCGGAATTGGGCATCACCGATCCGTTCAGCGAGCTCGGCATGCCGAAAGGCGGCGCCCGCCGGGGCGTCGACCGTGGGAACGTCCTGCAGCGGGCCCATCTCGGTGGCCGCGCCCTCGGCTCCGCTACCCGATCCGTCACCGTCGTGCGCAGTCGAGGCCGACAGGTCCTGGGGAGTGCTCTTGATCACCCCACCACCCTAGAACCGGCCACCGACAACGACGGTGCGCGCGGTTGTCCGGGGAACACGCCGCCTCGCCAGGACTTCGCGGGCGGTCGACGAATCGGACGCGTTCAATCGCCGGTCCGATGCTGCCGGGCCGCGTGCGAGAGGCGACCGAACGCGATGTGGACGAGGTCGCCCACCTCGATGCCGACCTCGGCCCGCAGCGCGCCGCGTTGCTGAGTTCACCGGCCCGGATGGCAGGCTCTGTGGATGCCGCTGGATCCGCACGACCTGCCGGCGCCGGTGCTGGCCTTCCTCACCGACCGCCACCTGTCGTCGCTGACCACATTGCGCCGGGACGGATCGCCGCATGTGGTGCCGGTCGGCTTCACCTTCGACCGGGAAAAGGCGGTCGTGCGGGTGATCACCAGCGACGGATCGGTGAAGGTCCGCAACGCCGAGCGATCGGGGCCTCACGGGCGGGCGGGGCGGGCGGCTGTGTGCCAGCTCGACGGGCGGCGCTGGATCACGCTGGAGGGACCCTGCCGGATCAGCCGGGTCCGCGAGGACATCACCGATGCCGAGCGGCGGTACGCGCGGCGCTACCGCACGCCGCGGGTCAACCCGCGCCGGGTGGTCTTGCTGATCGCGGTCGACCGGGTCTTGGGACACGCCTGACAGAGCTCAGCCGAACGAAACCCCGGGCAGCCTCGTCAGCACGATGCACGTCCCCACCGAAGAATGCCCGACGGCGTTCGGCCGCTCGGCCAACAAGGCGACAGCGTCGGAGTGCCGCTCGTGCCAGGGAGCAAAGCCGCGACGATGACGCCCGAATCAACGCATCGGCCTGCCGCCCGCCATCATCTCCGCACGGACTCCAGGACGTCACGGACCGCAGGGCATCACGGACGGCCTTCGGCACGATGAGGCGGCTGCCGCGTCGATGGTCGTCTTCATGGCAGAAGAAATGCCGCCGGGAAAATTGCCTGCGAAAATCGCGGGTCAGATGCGGCCGGGAATCACCAGCCCTCGGGTAGGTCCTGGAACGCCCGCGCCAGCTCACGGCAGATCTGCATCGCACGGATCGACCAGTCGCTCGTCGCGCCGGCGAGCCCGCAGGTGGGCGTCGGCACGACCACCTCGGCCAGCCGGGATCGGTTGAACCCCAGCCGATCCCAGGTCTGCAGCACAGGCTGCGCCCAGGACTCGAGCGGCGTCCGCGGGCCCGACGTGGCACCCGATAACCCGGAGACCGTGCCCGCCAGCAACACCGCGCCGGATTCGATCGCCTCACCGATCGGATCCAACCGGGCGGCAGCGCTGCCGACGGTGGTCAGATCCAGCGACAACGCATCGAAACCGGCCGCTCGCAGCAAGCCGAGCGGCGCCGCCGGATGACAGCAATGCGCGATCGTCGGGTGCCCGGACAGCGTCTCGGTCAGCACTGTCAGCACCTCGGCGGCGCGCGTCCCGGCGACCGCCCGCACCGTGCCGAAACCGCTGGCAGTCGGCAGGTTCCCGGTCAGCACCGAGGGCAGCAGCGGTTCGTCGACCTGCACCACGATGCCGGCGCCGGGCAGCCTCCCGGACAGCTCCTCGACGTGCGCGAGCACGCCCTCGGCCAGCGACACCGACAGATCGTCCACCGCACCGGTGTCCGTCAGCGCGCGGTGCCCGTTGGGTAGCTCGAGCATCGCGGCCAACGTCCATGGCCCGCACACCTGGGTCTTGACCGACTCCGCGCCGTCGAAGTGCTGCTGCGCGGCGTCGAGGTCCCAGAGCAGGAAGTCATTGGCGCGCTGGATGTCCCGCCCCGGGCGTCGCGAAATACGCCAACCCGACGGCACCACCTCGCTGTAGATCTCCACCAACAGCGCCGCCGTGCGGCCGACCATGTCGGCGCCGACGCCGCGGTCGGGCAACTCGACCAGGTGCGGCAGTTCCGGCAGTTCGCCGGCAACGGTCCGCGCTGCCTCGTGGGCCGAAACACCCGGCAGCGAACCGATTCCGGTCGCCGCACCGGCATGCCAGGCACGCCGGATCGGCGCGCCAGAGGCTGTTCCGGCAACGCCGTCGTCCCTAGGGCCGGTCTGCAGACCGGTTGCGGCAACATCTCTCTCGCGTGGGTCGCCCATCAGCCGGCCCGGATGATGGTGCCGGCGCCGATCACGAAGCGGTCGCCCGGGTCGTACAGCACGACCGTCTGGCCGGGCGCCACTCCGCGTATCGGCGCGTCCAGGGTGAGCCTGACGCATTCGTCGACCAGATCGGCCGACGCGCGGACAGTGCCGCCATGCGCCCGTAGCTGGGCGACGGTTCGCAGCGGGAAGGCCGGCGACTCACCGCCGGAGAAAACCACCCGGTCCGCGGTGATGACCGTGACGTCCAGGCCGGACGCGGGACCGACGATCACGGTGCCGGAGACAGGTTCGATGCCCAGGACGTAACGCGGCCGGCCGTCGGGCGCCGGCCGACCGAGGTGCAAACCCTTGCGCTGCCCCACCGTGTACGCGAAGAACCCGTCATGCTCGCCGAGGACCTCACCGGTCAACGCGTCGACGACCGAACCCTGACGGGCGCCAAGCTTGTCGACCAGATAGCCGTGCGTGTCGCCCTCCGGAATGAAGCAGATGTCGTACGAATCCGGCTTGGCCGCCACAGCGAAGCCGCGGCGAGCGGCATCGGCCCTGACCTGCTGCTTGGTCATCTCGCCGAGCGGAAACATGCTGTGCGCCAACTGGTCCGCGGTCAGCACAGCCAGCACGTACGACTGGTCCTTGGCCGCGTCCACCGAACGGTGCAGCACCCCGTCCCGCAACCGCACATGATGCCCGGTGGCCACCGCGTCGAATCCCAGCGCGATCGCCCGATCCAGCAACGCCGCGAACTTGATGTTCTCGTTGCAGCGCAGACACGGATTGGGAGTGCGCCCGGCGGCGTACTCCGCCAGGAAATCGGCGACCACGTCCTCGGCGAATTCGTTGCTGAAATCCCAGACGTAGTAGGGAATCTCCAACAGGTCGCAGACCCGACGGGCGTCGAAGGCGTCCTCGACGGTGCAGCAACCGCGGGAGCCGGTGCGCAACGTCCCCGGGCTGCGGGACAGCGCCATGTGCACGCCCGTCACCTCGTGGCCGGCGTCGACCGCCATAGCCGCCGCCACCGCAGAATCGACTCCGCCGCTCATCGCGGCCAGCACGCGCATCAGGACGACCGTAGCGTCGGATACGGGTGTCCAGCGGCGAATCTGGCACCGGTCACAGCCGTGATCACCGCCGCCGGGTTCCGGCCAGCGCTGCGCGACGGGCTCGTTCGACAACCGGGGTGATCGCCTCGGCCACGGCCAGCACGTCCGCGCTCGTCGAGGTGTGACCGAAGCTGAAACGCAGCGCGCCGCGGGCGGAGCGCACGTCCAGCCCCATCGCGAGCAACACGTGCGACGGTCGAGGCACACCCGCGTTGCACGCCGATCCCGTGGAGCATTCGATGCCCCTGGCGTCCAGCAGCATCAGCAGTGCATCGGCCTCGCAGCCGGGGAATCGCAGATGCGCGTTGCCCGGCAGGCGCGATGGCCCGCCGTCGACCAGCGACTGGCCGGGATCACCGGAGATCACCACGTCCGGTATCCGGTTGGTGACGGCGGAGATCAGCTGATCGCGCAGCCTCGCGAGCATGGCGGCGCGCTCCTCGCGATGGCCGACCGCATCTCGAACCGCCACCGCCAAGCCCACGATGCCTGCGACGTCCAGGGTGCCGGACCGGACCCCACGCTCCTGGCCACCACCGTGCACGAGCGGGACCAGCGCGATCTCCCGGCGGAGCAGCAGCACTCCGACGCCGGTGGGGCCACCGATCTTGTGCCCGGTCACGGTGAGCGCGTCAGCCCCGCAGCGGCCGAAGTCGACGGGCAGCTGACCCAACGCCTGCACGGCGTCGGAATGGAACGGGATGCCGTGTGCGTGCGCGACGTCGGCGAGTTCGCGGACGGGATTGACGGTGCCCACCTCGTTGTTCGCCCACATCACCGAAACCAGCGCGACGTCGGTGGGGTCCTCCGCGATGGCCGCGGCGAGGGTGTCGGCGTGCACCCGGCCGAAGTCGTCGACCTCGAGCCAGGTCACTCTCGCTCCCTCGGACGTCACCAGGTTCTCGACGACGTCGAGCACCGCGTGATGCTCCAGGGCCGCGGCGAGTATCCGGCGCCTGCGCGGGTCGGCGGCCCGCCTGGCCCGGAAGATCCCGGCGACCGCAAGGTTGTCGGACTCCGTGCCTCCAGAGGTGAACAGCACCTCGCTCGGCCGCGCACCCAGCGACTCGGCGATGGTCTCCCGGGACTCCTCCACCCGGCGGCGAGCCGCGCGGCCGGAGGTGTGCAGCGACGAGGCGTTGCCGGTCTTCGACAGTGCTTCGGATACCGCAGCGACCACCTCCGGCAGAACCGGGGTGGTAGCGGCGTGATCGAGATACGTCATCGGCGTCCAGGGTAGGCCGTTTGGTTGTCGTGTCGTCATTCGGCAGCCAGGATCTGTCGGCGGTCGGGGCCTTCGGGGAGAATTCGGACTTCCGGCCAGGCCCAGAACGACCTCACACTCCGTCGATCAAGACAAACATGCCGTAATCGCCCCGTTGGCGTTGCCGACCAGGCGATCATGATCCACGCTGACGAACGACGACCGCGACGATGCGGCCGCGACACGAGGGGACGCACACCATGGCTATTTCGGTCAATCTGGACAAGGCGCTGGACAAGGCCTACGAGAACTCCACGCTGGAGCAGATCCTGGCCGCGCCGCCGTCGGCGCTCGCCGGGCTCACCGAGGCCCATGACAAGGCACTGGCCGAAGGCCTGAACATCAAGACCATCCGGGATCTCGGCTCGAACAAGTACTTCGCCGTCGCCGGCGTGCTGGTGGCACTGTCCGGCAAGACCGGCTGACCGCACACCCGTCGGCGCAGTCCACTGTCCGCGGGGTCGACCTGCGGACCGCCGAGCGGTCGGCCGGCGCGGTGCACGACCGCGACCACTTCGGCGTGACGGCACGACGTCGCACCGGAGTGGTCGGGTGGTCGTCGTCGCGCGGCGCGCCGCGCTCAGGCGACCCTGGGCGCGCGTGCGGTCCGAGACCGGGTGGCCTCCGGCGACCGGCGCAGGAATCACCGGGTGCCAGCTGACGTCAGCGGCCGGACCGCCGGTCTGCGTCGGCCGCACGCCGAGGACGCGCAACACGAGCCGGGGACGCCCACTGCATCCCACGGCTGCAGTGGCGCCGGCGGCTGTGTTCGGGTCCAGAGGTGTCGCCTTCGCCAGCGCCGCGCCGACCAGGGCAGCACCGGCCACGAACAGGAGACGACCGGCACCCGACGCCGCCGTCGTCTCCGGTCCCGGCAACTGCTCAGCGCACGCCGCGCCGCGGCCCTCCTCGCGGACTGCCTGGCTCATCTCGGCCACCCACGCCCAGGAAACGTCGCAAGTAGCGGCGATCCGCGCCCTGCAGATCGAGCAGGACGAGAAACTCTGCTGTGCAGTACATCTCGTTGGCGGCGGGAGGACCGCAGATCGTCGCGCCCCACCGCAGACAGCCAGGCAGCATCGGCGGGACGACCGGGGCGTCGGCGCGCTGAACGCCACCGATCGGCACCGGGATCCGCGCCCGGCATCGCCGCTCCGCGGGCGCCAGGTGCCGTTGGCGCACAAGGTCCCAGAATGCGGCGGCGTTGGAACCGCCGTCCCTCAGGTCAACCGGAGCGCAGCCGATCGCGTACCGGTACCCCGTGAGGTGCAGGTACCTGGCAACCCCGCCCCACAGCAGCGAGGCCGCGGTGCCCGTGCGGTGGTCGGCATGCACGCACGCCCCGCCGACCTCGACGGTCGAATCGAGCAGGCTCTCCAGCGGCATGAGACCGAAAATGCGGTTGGCACCCAGTCCGGCGCCCCGGGGCGCCGCGTCGTTGCGGTGCGGCGGCAGCAGACGGATGGTGGCGACGGCGGTCTTCCGTTCGCCGACGCGCACGGGTGACCGGACGTTGCCGCAATACCAGACGATCAGGTGATCGCACCGGTCATCGACATCGTCACGGTCATTGCCTGCGGGATCGGTGGTGGTTCCATAGTTTTCATCGGCGAAGACGCCGTCTCGCAGCACTCGGGCAGCGCGGACCTCGTCGGCGCTGGTGGCCAGGCTGAGCCGGTAGCCACGGGTGTCGGGTCGATGCGAATCCGGTGCATCGATGAGCCACTCGGTTGCCGTCACGAACCACAGTGTCGGCGGCCCAGACGTAGCTGCGCCGACCGCCGGGTGGACGGCGGGTGACGATGATGTGAAGCTCTCCCGGCTCGACACCGGTCAGGCCGCAGCGCACAGCGACCGCAACCGGGCCGTCGAGGCGCCCACCCCGACGGCCCGGCCCGGTGCTGCCGCGATCAGCTCTTACGGGCCTTGACCGCCCCGGTCAGCAGCGGCGCGACGGTGAACAGATCGCCCACCACACCGAAGTCGGCGATCTCGAAGATCGGGGCCTCGCTGTCCTTGTTCACCGCGATGATCGTCTTCGAGGTCTGCATGCCGGCCCGGTGCTGGATTGCCCCGGAGATGCCGAGTGCGATGTACACCTGCGGCGAGACCGTCGTGCCGGTCTGGCCGACCTGGAACTGCGGCGGGTAGTACCCCGAGTCGACGGCGGCCCTGGACGCCCCGACCGCGCCACCGAGCGAATCGGCCAGCTCCTCGACGACATGGAAGTTGTCGGCGGAACCGACGCCGCGGCCACCGGAGACGACGACCGAGGCGGCGCCGAGTTCGGGGCGATCACCGATGGGCTCAGGATGATCGGCGATCACCGTGGCCGAGATCGCCGGATCGATGGTGATCTGCACCGGCACGACCTGCGGGCTCGCAGCGGTCGGCGCGGCCTCGACGGCGTTCGGGCGGATGGAAATGATCGGTACGCCAGTGGTGACCCTGTAACGGACGGTGTACTCGCCACCGAAGACGGACTGGGTGGCCACCACCTCACCGTCGATGGACTCGACGTCGACCGCGTCGGCCAACAGCCCGGAGTTCAACCGGACCGCCAGCCGCCCGGAGATCTCCCTGCCGTCCACGGTGGCAGGCACCAGTATCGCGGCCGGGGTGGCCGCGGCGGCGGCCGCGGCGAGACCCGCGACCTGCGGGGTGATCAGGAAACCGGCGGCATCGTCGGATTCGGCCGCGTAGACGATCGCGGCGCCCAGCGCGCCCAGCTCGGCCGCCAACGATTCGACGGTGCCGGGTTTGCCGACGACGACTGCAGCGGGGGTACCCAGCCGGGCCGCGGCAGTCAGCAGTTCGGCGGTGACCTTGCGGACCACGCCGTCGTGATGATCGACCAGAACGAGGACTTCAGCCATGGTGATTTCTCCTTCCCAGTCTCAGATGAGCCGTGCGGCGGCGAGGAATTCGGCGACCTTGGTGCCCCCGGAGCCGTCGTCGGCAACTTTCTCGCCGGCGGTCCGCGGCGGGCGCGCGGCCCCGTCGAGGACCTGGCTGGCCGCGTTCGCAAGGCCGGTAGTGCTCGGATCAAGCCCGAGATCACCGATGCCCAGGGTGCTGACGGGCTTCTTCTTGGCCGCCATGATGCCCTTGAAGTTCGGATAACGTGGCTCGTTGATCTTCTCGATGACCGAGACCACCGCGGGCAGCGACGCGGTGACCTCGCTGTAGCCGCCGTCGTGCACCCTCTCGGCGCGTAGCGTCGTGCCGTCGATCTCCAGCGTGCGCACCGACGTCACCTGCGGCAGGCCAAGCCGCTCGGCGAGCATGGACGGCACCGATCCGGTGCGTCCGTCGGTGGACTCGTTACCGGCGATCACCAGGTCGACGGACAGCGTCCGGATGGCGGCGGCCAGCGCAGCGGAGGTCTGCAGGGCATCGGAACCGGCCAGGCCGTCGTCGAGCACGTGCACAGCCTTGTGCGCGCCCATCGCCAGGGCCTTGCGGAGCGTCTCGGTGGCGCGATCGGGGCCCATCGTCACGACGGTCACCTCGCCGCCCTTGGCCTCGGTCAGCTGCAGGGCGGTTTCCACGCCTCGCGAGTCGATCTCGTCGAGGACGGCGTCGGCCGCATCGCGATCCAACGTCCAGTCCTGCTCCCGTAGCTTGCGCTCCGAGTAGGTGTCGGGCACCTGCTTGATCAAAACGGCAATGTCCATCCGTGATCGACCTCCCACGATACGTTTGTGCATCTGCTGTGTGGCCCATCATGCCCGGCGTGGCCAGCGGCTGAGACCCGATAAGTTACTGATCAGTAGCTTACCTGTTCGCCGGGCCGCCGAGGTCGGTCCCGCGGACGTGGCAGGCTGGCGCTGTGTCCACCGTTCCCGCATCCAGTGGCGTCATGCTGATCGGCACGATGCTGGCGTTCTTCAGCACCGCCATCGCGATCACCTTCCAGCTGCCGCTGATCTGGTGGTCGATACCGGTGGTGTGCGTGGTCGTCGTGCTCACCCTCGCGGTCATTCGCTACCGCAGGCACCGCAGGATGCGGGAGGCCCTGCGCGGAGCCCAGCTGTGACCGCCGTTCCGGTCGTCATGGACGTCGACACGGGCATCGACGACGCCTTCGCGCTGATGTTCGCCGTCCGGCACCCCGGAATCGACCTGCGCGCGGTGACCTGCGTGGCCGGCAACGCGCCGGTGGACCAGGTGGTGGCCAACACCTGCTACGTGCTGGACGCCGCCGGTGCCGGGGAAGTCCCGGTCGGGCGTGGGGCCACCGCACCGTTGCTGGCCCCGACGCCGGACACCGGGCACGTCCACGGCCTCGACGGGCTCGGGGGCTTCTCCCGGCCCTCCGACCGTCGCACCTGTCCGCTGCCTGCGCTGGATCTGTTGCGTCACGAACTGCTCGCGGCTGTCGGCAACGGCGAGCCCGTCACGGTGGTGCCGACCGGCCCGTTGACCAACATCGCGCTGCTGCTGCGGGCTCATCCGGAAGTGGCGGCGGGGATCGAGCGCATCGTGTTCATGGGCGGCAGCGCGTCCGTGGGCAACGTGACCGCGGTGGCCGAGTTCAACGTGTTCCACGATCCGGAGGCGGCGGCGATCATGCTGGCGGCCGCCAGGGACCTGGACATCCCGGTGACCATGTACGGCCTGGACGTGTTCGAACAGGTACGGGTCACCGACAGCGATGCCGCCACGCTGAGCGGCCGGCTGGATCCGGGCTGCCAGCTGGCCGGGGCGCTCATCGTGGCACGGGCCCGCGGTGAGGAATCGGCCAGCATCGGTGACGCCGGCACCTTGTGCGCGATCGTGGACCCCGACGGCCTGGGCACCGAGCGGTGCGCGGTGCGGGTGGAGTTGGGGCACGGGTTCGCCCGCGCGCAGACGATCGTTGATCGTCGTCGAGGCCCCCGCGGCGACGATCACCACTCGCACGGCACGGTGCCCACCCAGGTGGACGTGGCGCTGACCGTCGACGCCCGCGGGTATGCCGGTCTGTGGCTCGGCGCGCTGACCGGCTAGCGCCGGCCGATCACGTCACCAGCACTGTCTTGCCCGCCACCACGCGGTTTTCGATCGCTCGGAACGCGGCCGCGGCTGCGGCGAGGTCGTACTGCACGGCCGGCGGTGGCCGCAGGCCCGCCGAGATCAGTTCTGCCAGCTGATCTGCGGTCCGGGCGAACAACCCGCGATCAGCGCGGAGGAGTTCGGTCAAGCCCATGCCTACCACGCTCGCGTTGCGCAGCAGCAAGCGGTTGGCGGCCGCGCTCGGGATCCGGCCCGACGTGAAACCCACGGTCAGCAGCCGGCCCTCCGAGGCCAGACAGCGGACACTCTCATCGAAGACGTCGCCGCCGACCGGATCGACGATGATATCCGCACCACCACCGGCGCGCATCGCCGCGAACCACTCGCCTGGCCCGTACACGACCTCCGCGCCTGCAGTCCTGGCCAGCGCACGGCGCTCCGCGGATCCGGCGACCGCGGCGACCCTCGCGCCCAGCGAGTGCGCGACCTGGACGAAGGCGCTGCCCAGTCCGCCGCCTGCGCCGTGCACGAGCACCCGCTCACCCGGGCGGAGAGCGGCCCGCCGGGTCAAGGCGACCATCGCCGTGTGGTAGTTGACGACCATCGACGCACCTTGCACATGCGTCAGACCAGCAGCCAAAGGCGCGGTGAGATGTACTGATGCCCAGACGGTTTCGGCGCAACCGCCGCACGCGACCGTCGCGGTGACGGCCTGTCCCGGTGCCAGCCCAGAGCGTTCGGGCGCCTGCACGACGATGCCGGAGACCTCCATCCCGGGCACGTACGGCGGTTCCTGGCGCACCTGATACCGCCCGCGGGCGACCAGCGTGTCGACGAAACCGATGCCTGCGGCGCGCACCTCGATCCGTACGGCATCGCCGTCAGGCCGCGCCGGCACGGGCACCTGGTCGACCCACAGGGCATCCGGGCCGGTCAACTCGTGCACACGCAACGCTCGCATTGGTGGGTCTCCGATCAGGGAAGGCGGAAATGCCGGTGACGTCCCGGCCGACGATCAGGGATTGGATGCTGTCGGTGCCCTCGTCGGTGTGCACGACCTCCGTGTCCGTCATGTGCCGGGCGACGTGGAACTCCAGCAGCAATCCGTTGCCGCCCAGGATGTCCCGGCTTCCAAACACACCGAGCGGGCCTTCTGCGCGGTGTACATCTTGGCCAGCGACGCGAACGCCCTGACCCGGTCGCGGATCTTGCGTTCGGCGTCGGTGAGCAGTTCCGACAGCAGGTAGTAGTCGGTGCCTCTGGCGGTGGTCAGGCATTTCGTGAGGTCCACAGTGAGATCAGCAGCCTGGTCAACAGCTTGATCGACGATCACGAGGAAATCACCTGTTCTGTCGGGCGCGGGATCTTCGTACCGGTTTCGTCGTACTCGTACCAACCGCGACTGGTCTTGCGGCCGAGTTCGCCGCGCTGCACGAGCTCGGAAACACTCTTGCTCGGTTGGTCTTTCGGGTCACCGGTCACGGCGTAGCGGTCCTGCTTCGCCAGGAACCCGATGTCGATCCCGGTGAGGTCCATCAGTTCGAACGGCCCCATCGGATAGCCCAACGCGGTGCGGCAGGCGGTATCGATATCCGCCACCGAGGCGATGCCGTTCTCCAGCAGGAAAACGGCCTCGTCGCGGACGGCGTTCAGGATCCGGTTGGCGATGAAACCGGGGATCTCCCGGTTCAGCACTACCGGGACCTTGCCCAACCGGCGGGCGAGTTCGACGGCCGTGGCGACAGTGCCATCTGAGGTGTCCGGCCCACGAACCACTTCGACGCACCGCATCACCAGGGCCGGGTTGAAGAAGTGCATATTGCAAACCCGGTCCGGCCGCCCAGTGGCGTCCGCGATGCGGGATGAGACGATGTTGGACGAATTCGTGGCCAGGATGGCATGCTGCGGCGCGATACGGTCCAGGTCGGTGAACAGCCGCCGTTTCACGTCGAGATTCTCCACCGCCGCCTCGATCGCGAAGTCCGCGCGGGCCGCAGCTCCGGCCAGATCCGTGGTGAACGTCAGGTGCCCGAAAGTCGTGTCAACGTCGGTGTCGGTGCGCCGTCCCTTCGCGACGTCCCGGGTCATCCGTTGCTGCAGTTCGACTTTCGCCCGGTCGAGTGCGTCCTGGTCGATGTCGGTGATGCTGGCCTCGAAACCCGCCAGGGCGCAGAGCATCCCGATCTGTGAGCCCATCGCGCCGGCTCCCACCACGACGATGTGACGGACCTGCTCGATGCCACTTTCCGTGCTGATCCGATCGGTGTTCGTCGTCATGATCACCGCCCCTGAAAGACCGGTCGACGCCTGGCCAGGAACGCATCCGCGCCCTCGGCCTTGTCATCGGTGGTGTACAGCAAGGCCTGGGCCTCGACCACCAACCCGGTGAGCTGGTCGGAGTCCATGCCAGAGCGGATCACCAGCTTCGCCAACCGCACCGCGAGCGGGCCCTTGGCCATGATCTGACCGGCGATATCGCGCGCCGTGGTCAGCAACTCGTCCCCCGGCACCAGCGAGGTGAGCATCGTGTGCTGCCGGACCTGGGCGATGCCGGCGCCGGCCACGAAGGCCTTCTCACCGGCGCCGGTGAACACCACCACAGCGACATGGTCGTCGTCCCGGAAGTCGGCGAGCGCGGCGCGGATGTCCAACGGGACCTGGCGGTTGACGGCGTTGCGGACATCCGGCCGGTTGATGGCTACCAGCGCGATGCCGTTCGACACCTCGGTCAACAGAGTTGAGTAAGTCATCACTTACCTTTGCCGGAACGCGGGCAGACCGGTGATGGCCTGGCCCATGATCAGCGTGTGGACCTCATCGGTGCCTTCGTAGGTGCGCACGCTCTCGAGGTTGTTGGCGTGCCGCAGCGGCGAGTAGTCCAGGGTGATGCCGTTCCCGCCGAGGATCGTCCGCGCCTCCCGGCAGATGGCGATGGCCTCCCGCACGTTGTTCAGCTTCCCGAAGGAGATCTGTTGCGGGGAAAGGGTTCCGGCATCCTTCAGCCGGCCGGTGTGCAGGGCGACCAGCGCCCCCTTCTGGATCTCCAGCACCATGTCGACGAGCTTGCGCTGGGTCAGCTGGTACGCGGCCAGCGGCTGGTCGAACTGCAACCGCTGCAGGCTGTACCTCAGCGCGGTTTCGTAGGAGTCCCGCGCGGCACCCATGGCGCCCCAGATGATCCCGTACCGAGCCTCGTTGAGGCATGCGAACGGACCCTTCAGGCCGACCACATTCGGTAGCACAGCATCCGCGGGCACCCGCACGTCGTCCAGGGCGATGTCGCACTGGATGGAGGCCCGCATGGACAGTTTCGGCCCGATCGGCGTCGCGGTGAATCCCGGGGTCGGGGTGGGCACGACGAATCCCCGGATCCCGCCGTCCGTCTGCGCCCAGATCACCGCGACATCGGCGATCGAGGCCAGCCCGATCCACCGCTTGGCGCCGGTGAGCACCCAGTCGGACCCGTCCCGGCGCGCATAGGTCGTCATGCCACCCGGGTCGCTACCGGCGGTGGGCTCCGAGAGGCCGAAGCAGCCGATCAGCCGGCCGGTCGCCATACCGGGCAGCCATTGCTGCTTCTGCTCCTCCGAACCGTGCTTGTAGATCGCGCTCATCGCCAGCGAACCCTGCACACTGACGAACGTCCGGAGCCCGGAGTCACCGGCCTCCAACTCCATAGCGGCAAGGCCGTACTCGACCGCGCTGCGCCCGCCGCACCCATAACCCTTCAAGTGCATGCCGAGTAGTCCGAGATCACCCATCTCGGTGGTGATCTCGCGGGGGAACACCGCGTCCTCGTACCACTGGGCGATGTTCGGGACGATCCGGCGTTGGACGAACTCGCGAACCCGGTCCCGCAGTGCCAGCTCCTCGGCGGACAGCAGCGAGTCCAGGTTCAGGTAGTCCCGCGCCCGCTCGGTGATCCGCGCGGCAATTCCGGTGTCCTGACGGACCGAATCCGTTGACGTCATTGTCATCTCGCCTCTCCTGGGGTGGACATCTTCGTTGTCACGCGGATTCGAGCAGGATCGACACGCCCTGACCGACGCCGATGCACATGGTGACGACCGCGCGGGCGGCTCGGCGGGACTGCGGTTCCATAGCGGCGGTCAACGCCACCCGGGCACCGCTGGCACCGAGTGGGTGACCCAGGGCGATGGCTCCGCCGTTCGGGTTGACGTGCTCGGCATGGTCCGGCAGTCCGAGTTCCCGGAGCACCGCAAGGGATTGCGCGGCGAAGGCCTCGTTCAGTTCGACCACATCGATCTCGGCAACCTGCAAGCCGTTGCGGCCGAGCAGCTTCCGAGTGGCGACTGGCCCGATGCCCATCACCCTGGGCGGCACTTCGACCGTGGCACCGGAGGTGATCCGGGCCAGCGGGGTCAGCCCGTACCGCTGCACGGCCTTCGCGGAGGCGACCAGCACGACGGCTGCTCCGTCGTTGATCCCCGACGCGTTGCCGGCCGTGACGGTCCCGCCCGGCCTGATCGGCCGCAGCTTGGCCAGCGCCTCCAAGGAAGTGTCACGCGGGTGTTCGTCCCGCTCGACCAGCCCCGCGGAACCACGCCGCTGCGGCACCGACACCGGCGCGATCTCGCGGACCAACCACCCGGCCGCCTCGGCCTTGGCCGTGCATTCCTGCGATCTGAGCGCGAATTCGTCCTGGTCCTGCCGGCTCACCCCGTACTCGGCCGCGACGTTCTCCGGGGTCTCCGGCATCGAGTCGGTGCCGAACGCCCGTGCCATCGGCGGGGTGACGAATCGCCAGCCGATGGTGGTGTCGTGGATCTCCGTGGCACGCGAGAATGCCGAACCTGCTATGGGTATCACGAACGGAGCGCGGGTCATGCTTTCCACTCCCCCGGCCGGCACCAAATCGGCGTCGGCGGAGCGCACCGCGCGGGCGGTGATCGCCACCGCGTCCAGCCCCGACCCACAGAGCCGGTTGACGGTCGCGCCGGGCGTCGTCACCGGAAGTCCGGCCAGCGGGACCCCCGTCCGGCCGACGTTGCGGTTGTCCTCGCCGGCCTGATTGGCGCAACCGAGCAGGACGTCGTCCAGCTCCGCCCGGCCGACGGTGGGCAACCGGTTCGTCAGCCCCCGGAGCACATGCGCAGCGATGTCGTCCGGACGAACATCCGCCAGCGCGCCGCCGTACCGACCGAACGGCGTCCGGACCCCGGCCACCAGGTATGCGGGGCTCGTCCCGGTGCTCACGACGCCCCCGCGAGTGCTTGGCGGAGCCGGTATTTCTGGATCTTGCCGCTCGCCGTTGAAGGCAGAGCGGGGAGGACTTCCAGCCGTTCGGATCAGCTCGATGAATCGCTCGTCGTGCCGGACGTCTTGGTAGACAGCGGGGGCGCCGCCGACCTGGGTAGGCAATCGCACCCCGTACAGCATGCCGGTCAGATGCGCGAACGTCGACGCCATGTGGATGACACTCTCACTGTTCACGCCCAGCCTGCCAGGCAACGGCTGATTGGCCGCGACCAGGGTGTTGTGGGTGTGCATGACGCCCTTGGGCTCCGCGGTGGTCCCGGAGGTGAACATCAACAGCGTCACCTCGTTCGGATCGGGCCGCAGCGCGGCGAGCTGCGCCGGATCGCGGCGCTGCTCCCGCGCGGTGTCCATGAACGATTCCCGGGAGGGTTGGTGTCCCCTGTCTGCCCGTCCACCACGAGCACGCGCTGCACTGACGGCCACCTCGGGCGCAGCCGATCCACCATCGCCGGGTAGTCGAACCCGCGGAATTCCCTGGGGATCACCAGCACCTGCGACTTGGCGAGCCCGAGCATGAAACCGACCTCACGGTCACGCAGGATCGGGATCAACGGGTCACTGACGGCACCGATCCTGGTCGCTGCGAAATGCAGGACCACGAATTCTATCCAGTTCGGGAGCTGGAACGACGCCACGTCGCCGGGCCCGACCCCGAGCTCGAGCAAACCGAGCGCGCAGCGGTCGGTGTCAGCTTGCAGCTCGCGGTAGCTGATCTGGCGTGCAGAGTGATCCCAGCTCTGCGGCCGAGAAGGGAGGTGGGGGTACGACTGAACGTCATAGAAAGCGAATGACCCCGAAGGACTGGGCCGCACAGCTGACAGGCATCGGCTTTGGGAATCGGTCGAGTTCTCGGGGCCACCGCCACTCTGATCCAGACCCTTCGGGCTGGTAATCAGTCAGCGTCCTCAGATCAGTCTCCCTGTCCCTTCCGGTGACGCCTCGTAGGCGTGAAAATGACCGGTGGGCTGCCTGTCGACGCCGGTTCGTTTCTTGAGCTTCGA
>JADGOY010000147.1 GCA_017882715.1 Nakamurella sp.
GAAAGCGAGAGCGCGCGAGATCCCGCATCTGCGGCTCGGCCACGCCAAGATCATGTTCCGGGCTGTCGATGTGCGGGCGATCCTGGAGTTGGCGGCGGTTGCGCCACACCCGGTGGATCGTGATGCGGACGCGCCTCAGACGGAGGCGGAGATCGCCGACCTCGAGGCCCTGGGTCTGGACCCGCGATCCCTTGCACGGCGGCGAGGCAGGGTTGGCCGCCGTGCCTGAGTCCGGTTCTGGACGCCGTTCACAGCCCCCGCATCGCGAGGCCCGACATCTTCGCCGACTTCGCGTGCTGTTCCGGCAGTAGATGTGAGTAGCGATCCACGGTCGTCTGGATGGACTCGTGACCCAACCGGCGCTGAACCGTCATCAGGTCCGCGCCTGCCGCGATCATCCATGAGGCATGGGTGTGCCTGAGATCGTGGATGCGCGGGGTCCGGAGCAGCCTCGGCACCGTGGCCGTGTCGACCCCGTCCCGCGGCTCGGGACGCTGCGCCCTGGCGATCGCGGGCCGCCAGCAGGTGCGCCAGAAGTTGTGATGCTTGACCGGCGATCCCAGCGAATTGACGAACACGAAGTCGTCGGGCCGGCGACCGGCCACGTGGACGCGCAACTGGTCGGCGATGTCGTCCGCGAATGCTACGGTCCGCTTGGACTTCCGCGTCTTGGTCGGCCCCAGAACCGCCGTCTCCTCACCGTCGCCGCCGCGGCGCCACGCCCTGCTGATCCGGACCGATCCGGTATCCGACGCGAGATCCAGGTCGGAGACCTTCAAAGCTGTCGCCTCGCCCCAGCGCATGCCCGTGGCGAGCAGCACCCGGATCAACAGCCGGTACTGGTCCGGGATCGCGTCGATGATCAGCCGCGCCTCGGCATGGGTCAGCAGGCGCATGTCGTCGTCGGTGGCGGTCGATTTCGGAAGCGGAACACCCCGGCACGGGTTGTCCCCTCGGTAGCCCAGGATCGCCGCGGTCTTCAGCGCCGCCGACAGCAGTCCGTGCACGTTCTTGATTGTTTTGGCGGACAGGCCTTTTCGCTGCATTTCCTGGATCCATCCGCTGATTACCTTGATGTCGAGGTTGTCGACCGGGGTCACCCCGATCGGGCCGGACAGGTGATCGCGCACCTGATTCCGGTACCTGACGAGTTGACCCGGGGCCACCGCGGTGAGCATTGAGATGTGCTCCAGAACCACGTCCCGGACCAGCGGCGACTTGCGCTTGGACGCCGCCATCACCCGCTGCGCGCTGCGTAGGTCGCCTCCGTTGGCCTCGATGACCGCGGCCATCCGCTCGGCCTCGACCCTGGACGCGTACGTCAACGAGGTCTGCTTGCGCGTGGCCCGTTCGCGGAACAGCACCGCGAACTTCACCGAACCGTCCGTCTGGACACGATTCCGAATACTGACCATGATCAACAACCCGCCTCCCAGTCAACACATTGACTATGCCTCGTCAACATTCTGGGTGTTTCCGCAGGTCAGAGAGTGTCCGAGGGGGGACTTGAACCCCCACGCCCCGAAGGGCACTAGCACCTCAAGCTAGCGCGTCTGCCATTCCGCCACCCGGACCGGGTTCGCGACGGTCGTTCGTCGCGACGCCCCACCTTACTCGATGCGGGGTGCTGCCCCAACCCGCTCGGCGCAGCTGCGCTCGCCGGCTTGCGCCGCTCCGGGCGCGAACGCAGCCGGGCATGCATCGCTGACCGCGCGGTGTTGTGACACAGGGACAGGTATCGCGTATCGAACCCCAGCACCACGGCAGCGGAGGCAGGCAACATGCCCTTCAACGGATTCAGTTCGGCCGAACGTTCGTACCTGGCCGGCCAGCGACTCGGCCGGCTCGCGACGGTGTCGCCCACCGGTGTTGTCGGCAACGCCCCGGTGTCCTTCTTCGTGCGCAGTGACGACACCGTCGACATCGGTGGGCAGCGGATGGGCGCGACCAAGAAGTTTCGCAACGTGGTCGCCGGGTCTCGGGTCGCCTTCGTGGTCGACGACCTCGCGGCGGGGCCCGGGTGGAATCCGCGGTACCTGGAGATCAGGGGTACCGCCGAGGCGCTGGTCGACGTCCAGCCGCCGCAAAGCGGCTTCTCCGGCGAGGTGATCAAGATCCACCCGGACTGGGTCCGCTCCTTCGGGCTGGCCGAGCCGGAGTAGATCCGCCTGCTGGGAGCGGTGCACACATCGCGGCTGAGCAGCGCTCGGCCGAGCCCAGGCATCCGCCATGATGCGCAGCGCGCCGTCAGGAGGCAGCATCATCCGTGCCTGTCGACGAAGAAGGTGTGTACGTGCGCCGGATACTGGTGGTGGCCAATCAGACCCTCGGCGGGGATCACCTCGCGGAGGTGATCACCGCGCGCATGGCCGAGAGACCGACGCGGTTCTCACTCCTGGTGCCGGCCACGCGACGGGCCGACATCGTGGTGGCGATGGCCGAGGCCTTCGCCGTCCAGGGCGGGATGCGGCCGCCGAAGCCGTCAAACGATGACGACACGGACGCGAACGCCCGGCTGAAGGCCGGACTGGAATGGATGCGTGGACTGAGCGCGACCGTCGACGGCCAGGTCGGCGAACACGATCCGGTGCGCGCGGTCCTTGACTATCTGGCGCAGGAGCAGGTGCACGAGATCATCGTGTCCACCCTCCCCCACGGGATCTCCCAATGGCTCCACCAGGACCTGCCGCACCGGGTGGAGCGTCACAGCGGGGTGCCCGTGACCGTGGTGAGTGCTACGCCGCCGGCACGGACCTGACACCGGCGGGGTTGGCGTCCCCCATCGCCCCGAATTCCCCGACGACGTGGAGATTCGGCGTGGTCCTGCTCCCCGGGTGGCGTCCGGCGTGACCGGGGCGGTAGCGGTGAGGACCGTCGCGAGATATTGATCCGGCTGGTCCGGCCGACTCGCCGGGATGCGGTGGCCGGCCAGAGCGACCGGCGATGGCAGGCTTGCGTGTGTGATTGACGACGAAGACTGGGACGGGATGGCGGGGTTGTGGGCCGCCGCGTCGGTGACCGAGTTGCACCGGATGCTCATCACGCAGCCATTCCTGCGGCGCAGCACTCAGCATCGGGAAGCGATCGGGCTGTTCGCACGCCATCACGGCGACAATCTGGCCGGGGCCGTCGACACGGCTGTGCTGCTGTGCACCGCGTGGCGGTGGAGCCGATGCACGGACAAGGTGATCGACGGCATCTGCGGGACGGGAATCCTCGACGAGGGTTCGCTCGACGAACTCGCGAACCGGTTGCTGTGGCCGGACCGACCGCTGGTCCGTCACCCGCTCTCCTGGGTGGGACTGAGGTGGGTCGAGATCGACCTCGACGAAGGACGAGTCGTCCGCCGCGGCACCGAACGCAACCGCATGGTCGATGCCGAGCGCCCGCACGCCGAGCCGCCGCTGTTGCGATGGGCCGCTGGGCATCTGCTGCGCCGGCAGCTGACCGATCTGACGGGCCTAGGAGGGCGAGCCTCGGCACTCGACTCCCGTCACGGGCCGGCCGTGATCGCCGGCGCCCTGGACGCCGCGGACGTCCTGACGGAGGACGACGCCCGGCGAGCAATAGCGTTCGGGCTCGCCTCGGGGAGGGCGCCGGTCCGCAAGGTGGCGCTGCGCGTACTGGCCGACCGACTGGACCGGATCGACGCGGTGCGCCGAGCCACAGCCGACCCCGATGCCCAGATCCGCCGCTGGGCAACCGAGCTGGACAATGAGGGGCGCGACGCGACGCCGGGAGTCCTGTTCTGATCGCAGCAGGTGGCAACCGGCGGCGGCGACAAACGCTACGGTTGGCCGCGTTCGTCCGGCCGAGGGGCTCGTCGTGGGAGGAGGACCTGAGTGGCTGATCCAAAGCTCGGCGATGCGGCCGGCGCGACCGAGTCGGCGCTGGTGGGACAGGTCGTGGACTTCGTCAGGTGGATCGACGGTGGTCGCAAGCTGACCCAGACCGGCGCGTTGACCCTGGCCGATTCCCGGACCCTTGTCGACAGGTTGGGCACCAGAGACCAGATCGATCCGGCGATCGGCGGTCGGGTGTTCAAGACCAAGTCCAGCACTGAGCTGCTGCATCTGAGCTTGATCGTCGAGTGGGCCAAGGCCGCTGGACTGGTGCGGGTGGTGCGGGGTCGGCTGGTTCCGGTCAAGAAGGGGGCCGTCCTGCTCGATCGCCCGATGGAGTTGTGGACGGCGCTATTTGACGCATTCGGGAAGTTGGGGCCGGCATTCCTGCCGACGGGCTGGGGAGAGTCGTTGTTGCGCAATGAATTCGACATCGGCTCCCGGGCAATGCTGTCTGCCATGCACCGACAGAACGGACCGATCGCCTTGACCGATCTGGGTGACGTGGTCTGGAACACCGTCACGGCTCGGTATGTGCTCGACGGTGCCACCGACGTACAGTTGAGCACCGCCCGTCGGATCAACGACCGCGACGTCCGGCGCGCGCTCTGGGTGCTTGCCGACATCGGTGCCGTCGCGACGAACGAGGACACCGCCGAACTGACCGAACTCGGTCGGTCCGGTATCCGCCGCCAGCGGGGGGAGCCCGAGCCGGGCGATGCCGTCCACCAGATCTCGGTAACGCTGACCGATGTCGCCGACCCAATGGTGTGGCGGCGCCTGCTGATCCCATCCGCAATGCCGCTGAGCGGGCTGCACCAGGTGATCCAGACGGCGATGGGCTGGGAGGAATGCCACCTGCACAGCTTCACCAACGGCGTGCGCACGTACGGCCCCGCCGACCGGGAGCTCCGATTCATCGATGAGTCATCGGTGCGGTTCGGCGATCTCGACTTCGAGGACGTCGTCCAGTACACCTACGACTTCGGCGACGACTGGGTGCACGATATCGTCGTCGAGAGGGTCGGGGTGGCCGAGCCGGGCGAACACTACCCACGTTGCGTCGGAGGCGAGGGCGCTTGCCCGCCGGAGGACTGTGGCGGGCCACCGGGTTACGAGCATCTCCGGCAGGTTCTTGCGAGCCCCGGTGACGTCGAGCACGCGGAGATGGTGACGTGGTTGGGGCTGGAGCAGGCCTCCGAGTTCGATCCGGCCGCCTTCGCTATCAATGCGGTGAACAGCGGACTCGCCGCGCTGGGCGCCGCTGAGCGACGACGATGAGCGCCTTTGCGCTCCGAAGGGCGTCCGGGATCGCCGACGACGGCGAAACCGAGTTCCGCCGCGCCGACGTTGTCCCGGCAACTCCGTCAAGCTACCGTTTGGACAGCTGAGGAGGCGGGCGCGTGCACCATGGCACCAGCAGCGGCGGCACACCCGACGGTGCCCGCCGATCGCTGCGCTCGACCCTGCTGTCCTGGCCGGTCATCCGGCAGTACACGCAGGGCGACCCGCTCGGCCGCGGAGCCGCCGCGGTGTCCGCGCACACCAAGGCCTGCACCGCCCGCACCACCACCGCCGATCGGGTGGTGCAGAGCGTCTGTCCGTACTGCGCCGTCGGCTGCGGGCAGCGGGTCTTCGTCAAGGACGAGAAGGTCATCCAGATCGAGGGCGACCCCGATTCCCCCGTCTCCCGCGGCCGGCTCTGCCCGAAGGGCTCGGCCAGCGAGCAACTGGTCAACAGCCCCGGCCGGCAGACGGCGATGCTCTACCGCCGCCCGTACGGCACCGAGTGGGAGTCGCTGGACCTGGAGACCGCGACCGACATGCTGGTCGAGAAGATCCTGGACACCAGGGAACGCACCTGGCAGGAGCACGACGACCAGGGCAACCGGGTCCGGCGCACGCTGGGCATCGCCGGGCTGGGCGGCGCCACCCTGGACAACGAGGAGAACTACCTCATCAAGAAGCTCTTCACCGCAATGGGCGCCATCCAGATCGAGAACCAGGCGCGTATTTGACACAGCGCCACCGTCCCCAGTTTGGGGGCTTCTTTCGGCCGTGGAGGCGCCACGGGTTTCGTGCAGGATTTGCAGAACTCCGACTGCATCGTCATCCAGGGTTCGAACATGGCCGAATGCCATCCGGTCGGGTTCCAGTGGGTGATGCAGGCCAAGGCCCGCGGAGCGACGATCATCCATGTCGACCCGCGGTTCACCAGGACCACCGCGGTTGCGGACATGCATGTTCCGCTGCGCGCCGGCAGCGATATCGCCTTCCTCGGCGGCATCGTGAACTACATCCTGTCCAACGAGAAGTACTTCCGCGACTATGTTCTCGCCTACACGAACGCGGCAACGATGCTGCGGGAGGACTTCCGGGACGTCGACGAGGTCGACGGCGTGTTCTCCGGCTACGACCCGGAAACCGGCACCTACGACACGAGTACGTGGAATTACCAGGGCATGCCGGCCCAGGAGTCCGCGGCGAGCGGCGAAGAGTCCCGGAGCGAGCGGGCGGCCGGCCACGAGATGGGCGGCCACGGGGCGAGTCTGGAGCACGGCAGGGTGCGCCGGGACGAGACACTGACCGACCCGCGCTGTGTCTTCCAGGTGCTCAAACGTCATTACGCCCGTTACACCCCGGAAATGGTGCAGGAGGCCTGCGGTGTCCCGCCCGAGCAGTTCCTGAAGGTGTGCGAGGCGGTCACCGCCAACAGCGGGCGCGACCGCACCACGGCCTGGGTGTATTCCGTCGGCTGGACGCACCATTCTGTCGGCGTCCAGTACATACGCGGCGCCGCCATCATCCAGTTGCTGCTCGGCAACATCGGCCGGCCGGGCGGCGGGATCATGGCGCTGCGCGGGCATGCCAGTATTCAGGGTTCCACCGACATCCCCACCCTGTTCAACCTGCTGCCGGGCTACCTGCCGATGCCCAAGGTCGGCGAGCACGGCGACCTGCGGCATTACCTGGCGACCATTTCCTCGCCCGACCAGAAGGGGTTCTGGACCGAGGCCGACTCGTACACGGTGAGTCTGCTCAAGTCGTTCTGGGGGGACGCGGCGACCGCCGACAACGACTACTGCTTCGATTATCTGCCGCGATTGACCGGTGATCACGGCACCTACCAGACGGTCATGGACATGCTCGAGGACACGGTCGAGGGGTATTTCCTGCTCGGCCAGAACCCCGCCGTCGGCTCGGCGCACGGCAAGATGCAGCGGCTGGCGATGGCGCATCTGAAGTGGCTGGTCATCAAGGATCTCAACATGATCGAGTCGGCCTCGTTCTGGAAGGACTCCCCCGAGATCGACACCGGTGAGCTGGTGACCAAGGACATCGGCACCGAGGTGTTCTTCTTCCCGGCGGCCTCCCATGTCGAAAAGGACGGCACCTTCACCCAGACCCAGCGGATGCTGCAATGGCATCACAAGGCCGTCGAACCGCCCGGCGACTGCCGCAGCGACCTGCATTTCTTCTTCCAGCTGGGCCGCAAATTGCGGGAAAGGCTGGCCCGATCCACCCTCGACCGGGACCGGCCGTTGCTCGACCTGACCTGGGACTACCCCGTCGACGACAAGGGCGAGCCGTCGGCGGACGCGATCCTGCGGGAGATCAACGGGTTCCACCTGTCCGGCGAGAAGGCCGGTCAGCCGATGAGTTCGTTCACCGAGATGAAGGCGGACGGCTCCACCTCCGGCGGGTGCTGGATCTACACCGGTGTGTACGCCGACGGCGTCAACCAATCCGCCCGCCGCAAGCCCGGGCGGGAGCAGTCGTGGGTGGCGCCGGAATGGGGCTGGGCCTGGCCGGCGAATCGGCGCACGCTGTACAACCGGGCGTCGGCCGATCCGGACGGCAAACCCTGGAGCGAACGCAAGGCCTACGTCTGGTGGGACGAGCCCGCAGGCCGATGGACCGGGCACGACGTGCCGGACTTCCCGGTGGACACCGCGCCCTCCTACCGGCCGCCGCAGGGAACGGGCGGCCCGAAGGGGCTGGCCGGGGACGACCCGTTCATCATGCAGGGCGACGGGAAGGGGTGGCTCTACGCGCCGACCGGCCTGCTCGACGGCCCGCTGCCCGCGCATTACGAACCGCACGAGTCACCGGTCGACAACCCGTTCTACCGCCAGCAGGCGAACCCGACCCGACAAGTGTTCCGCCGCAAGGACAATCTCTCGAATCCTTCCGCACCCGAGGCGCACTGGGAGGTGTTTCCCTTCGTCTTCACGACCTACCGGCTCACCGAGCACCACACCGCGGGCGGCATGAGCCGATGGTTGCCGTACCTGTCCGAACTGCAGCCCGAGTTCTTCTGCGAGGTGTCCCCGGAACTTGCCGCGGAACGCGGCCTGCAGCACGGCGGTTGGGCCACCGTCGTGACTGCCCGGACGGCGATCGAGGCGCGAGTGCTGGTGACCGACCGGATGGTGCCGTTGCGGGTCGGCGGCAAGACGGTTCACCAGATCGGCCTTCCATATCACTGGGGAGTCGGCGGCAATGCGCTGGTCACCGGCGATTCGGCCAATGATCTGTTCGGCGTCACCCTGGACCCGAACGTGCACATCCAGGAATCGAAGGTAGCCTCGTGCGATATCCGGTCCGGTCGGCGACCGACCGGTCCGGCCCTGCTGGAATACGTCAAGGATTACCATCGGCGGGCCGGGATCACCATCTACACCGGCAACGACCAGCGCACCCCGATGCCAGGAGTCCGGCTCACACGCCCGGAGCAGGACGGCGCCGAAGGAGAAACCGGCCCACGACAGGGGGATCCGTCTTGAGCCTCACGACGGGGCGCGGCGAGCGGGACTACGCCGACGGCAACTACGTTGCCATCGACGCCGGCTGGTCGGATGCGCCGCCCCGCAAGGGTTTCTTCACCGACACCTCGGTGTGTATCGGGTGCAAGGCCTGCGAGGTGGCGTGCAAGGAGTGGAACGGTGTTCCTGAGGACGGACTGAACCTGTTGGGATCGTCCTACGACAACACCGGCGCGCTCGGCGCCAGCACGTGGCGGCATGTCGCCTTCATCGAGCAGGCCAGGCCGATGGGCCGCCAGGACGCCGGCTTGGCCGGGCTACCGGTTGGTCCCACCGCCACCGGCAGCGTGAATCAGGTTGCAGCAAATCAGGTTGCAGCAAATCAGGTTGCAGCGCAGATGGTGGCGGGCGAGGTAAGTCAGCTGGGCACGTCGACCCGAGCGGTCGAGCTGGGCATGCCGTCCTTCGAATTGCCCGGCGTGCGGGCAGAGGCCGGCGACCGCACCGACTTCCGCTGGTTGATGTCCTCGGACGTCTGCAAGCACTGCACCGAGGCGGCCTGCCTGGACGTGTGCCCGACAGGCTCGTTGTTCCGCACCGAATTCGGCACCGTGGTGGTGCAGGATGACATCTGCAACGGGTGCGGGTATTGCGTGCCGGCCTGCCCGTTCGGCGTCATCGACCGGCGGATCGGCGAGCAGGGCACCAAGAACGTTGGCATCGCGCAGAAATGCACCCTGTGTTACGACCGTCTCGGGTCCGGTCAGACACCTGCGTGCGCGCAGGCGTGTCCCACCGAATCCATTCAATTCGGTGACGTCGAAGAATTGCGGGAACGGGCGGCCACCAGGTTGGCCGCCCTGCAGGCCGCGGGCGTGAGCCAGGCCCGCCTGTACGGCGAGGATCCCGAAGACGGCATCGGTGGTGCCGGTGCGATGTTCCTGCTGCTGGACGAACCGGAGGTGTACGGCCTGCCGCCGGATCCGGTGGTGACCACCAGGCACTTGGCCGAGATGTGGCACATGGCGGTCGCGGCGGCCGGCACGTTGCTGGTCGGCGCCGCGATGTCGTTCATCAGGGGCCGTCGGTGAGGAACCCGCTGGGGAATCAGCAGCACAGGTGGCAGCGATCGAGCCGGCCCGCCCAGTCGGACCGTCCGAACGCCGTCGATCGCCAGGGCCCCGTCGATCGCCAGGGCCCCGTCGAGAAACGTCCCGGCCGCGAGGCGCTACCCGGGTCCCGCGGCCGGGCGAATGGTCACGGCGCGGGTCATGGCTCCGGCAAACGCCGTGGCCGCGGCGAAGAACCGGTGGTGCCCGACGCCTCGTTCACCTCGTATTACGGGCGACCGGTGCTGAAGCCGTCGCCGTGGGAGGCCGACATTCCGGCGTACCTGTTCCTGGGTGGGATGGCGGCGGGATCGTCTCTGCTCGCGGCCGGCGCCGACCTGGCCGGTCTCACGAGCTTGCGTCGCGCGGGCCGGCTCGGCGCGGTGATCGGCACCATCGGCAGTTTCGTCGCCCTGGTGCACGACCTCGGCCGGCCGGCCCGGTTCGTGAACATGCTGCGCGTCGCCAAACGCACGTCACCGATGTCGGTCGGCACCTGGATTCTGACCCTGTACGGACCGCTGGCCGGGCTGGCCGGCGCGGCGGAACTCCGCGGCCTGCTGCCGCGGCGGTTGTCCTGGATCGGGTCACTGCTCGGCCTGGCCGGGCGCCCGGCCGGTCTGGGCGCGGCAGTCGCGGCACCGGCCATCGCGTCGTACCCGGCCGTGCTGCTGGCCGACACGGCGACGCCGGCGTGGCACGAGGCCCGCCGGGAGTTGCCGTTCGTGTTCGTCGGGTCGGCCGCAGCAGCGTCCGGAGGGCTGGGCATGATCGCCGCCACCCTGCACGACGCCGGTCCCGCGCGAAGGCTCGCCGTCGGCGGCGCGGCGCTGGATCTGATCGCCGGGCATCGCATGGAATCGGCGCTGGGGATTGCGGTCGAAACGCTGCACACGGGCAAGGCGGGTCGGTTGATGACCGCCAGCAAGATCCTCACGGCCGTCGGCGGTGTCGGGGCGATCTTCGCCGGCCGCAGCCGGGTGATCTCCGCGGTCAGCGGGCTGGCGCTGCTGGCCGGCTCGGCATGCACCCGCTTCGGCATTTTCGAGGCCGGTCAGGAATCCGCCCGCGATCCCAAGTACACCATCGTCCCGCAGCGAGAGCGGCTGGAGCGCAGGGCATCCGCGCAGGCCGGGGGACGGGTTCGTGGAC
>JADGOY010000322.1 GCA_017882715.1 Nakamurella sp.
TCAGAGGAGTTTCAGGTCCCGGGCCCGGTCGACGGCTTCCCGGCGGGAGGCGACACCGAGTTTGCGGTAGATGGACCGCTGGTGGCTCTTGACGGTATTGACCGTGACGAACAGGTCGGCCGCGATCTCGCCGGACTTGAGCATGGTCGGCAGGTAGGTCAGGACGGCGAGTTCCCGTTCGGTCAGCGGGTCAACGGGTGACGCAGAGGCACCGACCGTAGCGGGATCGGCGTCCTCGGTCGAGAGATCGAGGGTGAAATCGAGGTGCCTTGCCACGACGTGCCGATGCCGCGCGAGCAACGCCGTGACTCGCGGTCCGCCGGCCAGAAACGGTCTGACGATGCCGACGCCCTGGGCAAGGTCGACGGCCTCGGTGATCGCGGCCATCGCGGCAGTGTCTCGGTGCATCCGGTCCGCCGCCACCGCGGCCAGGACTCTGGCCTCGACGACCGCTCCCCGATACGGCAGCGAGGTCGCTGCCACCGGGTCCAGCAGGTCGAACGCAGCCTCGGGCTGGTCGAGCATCAGGTGCGCCTTGGCCATGACGACTCGTTCCAGGGCGTCGGCGAAACCCACGGGTTCGCGGTCGGCGTCGACTCGGGCTATCGCTGCGGAGGGTTCCGCGGCGGCCAGGTGCGCGTCGGCGTGGGCGACGGCACACCACCGCGCCAACAGCGGTGGAAGGTCCCCGGCCAGCGTCTGGATCCTGTCGAGCCGGGCAGACGCGGCGACGGCCGCAGCACCGTCACGGCGAGCGACGGCGACACCGACCGCCGCGATGTGCAGGACCAGCCGACAGGGCATGTCCGATCCGCTGTTGCTGACGGTCAGGGCGGAGTCGATATCCACGGTGGCCGCATCGAGCTGGTCCCACTCCAAGTGGATCAGCGCCAACGCCGCGTGCAGGGCGAGCGCCTGGGGCTCGGAAGCCCAACCCCGGCGGTCGGCGACGCCCCGTTCCACACTGGATCGACGGTAGGCCTCCGGTAGGCGTCCGTGGATCACGTCGAGCAGTGCAAGGTGGGCCTGAGCGCTCATCTCGGTCAGACCGAGGCCGAGCTCGCGAGATCGAGTCTTGATGATTGACAGGCTTTCCTGGGCCTCGGTGAGCTGACCGGTCCATATCCGCCCGACCGCGAGATTGGTGGTCGCGATGGCCCGGTACTGCTCGACCGTCGGCAGTTCGCGGCGGGGGGTCTTATCCAGCAGGTCGAGGAGGTGGGCGGCGGATGGCACGGTCAGCGCCGGGTTCCGCGTTCGGGATCCGACCAGCTGGAACACCGCGATGACCACCTCGGCCGCGGACCGATCGGCCTCCCGAACGCCCGCGATCAGGTCGGCGGCGTCGTTCGCGTCCCGGATCATCGACTCGTAGTCATGCCGGTGGTAATGGCAGACCGCTGCGGCCAGCAACGTACTGGCGGTGGGATTCACCCGGGCCCTGGCAGCGGCGGGTCCCAGCGCGGCCACCAGGGCCGGGGCGCTGGGGGTGACGATCAGGGGCAGGGCGAGCCCGGTCAGCAGCCGCCCGACCTCGTCCCACTGCCCCGTGGCACTGGCATGCCGGATCGCCGGGATCGGTTCGCCCTGGGCGGCGAACCAGCGGGAGGCCCGCAGGTGCAGGTCGGTCACGTCACCCGGATGTTCCAGGGTCAGTCGGTGCCGCAGCAGTTCCCGCAGCAGGGGGTGAACGCTGAACCAGTCGTTCCGGCCGGCCAGGGCGACGACCAGGGCGTTCTGCGTGACAAGTCGTTCCAGGATCAGCTGTGCGTTGTCGTGGCCGGTCAGCTCGTTCGCCAGTCCTGCACTGAGGCGGTCGGCCACACTGGTCATCAGCAGGAACTGCCGGTCCATCTCCGGCAACCGGTCGGTGACCTCCTCGACCAGGTATTCACCGACGAGGCGATCGCTGCCGGTGAAGCGGGCAAGCCCGCCGTCGATGTCGGCCGGGTCCAGGCACATGATGGCCAGCCGCAGCCCGGCAGCCCACCCCTCGGTGCGGTCGAGCAGTATCCCGAGTGGGTCGCCTGGTAGGTGAATGTCGTTGCGGTGGAACAGCTCTGCGGCCTCCGTTTCGGTGAAGGCCAGATCGTCTGCCCGGATGTCGGTGAGCTCGCCGTTGACCCTGAGTCGGTGCAGGCGGAGCGCGGGGTCGGTGCGGCTGGCCAGCACCAGGCGTAGTTGCGGTGGTTGATGGTCGAGCAGTTGACCGACTGACTCCAGCACCGTGCGGTCATGGATGTGGTGGAAGTCGTCCAGTACGAGGGTCACCATTGCCGGCAGTTCGGCCAGCCCGGCGCGGATCAGTTGGGCCTGTTGATCGCCGAACCCGGAGGCCGGCTCCACCTCCAGCAGGGCGCTGCCGGGCGGGAGGGCGCCGCCGATCGCGAGGGCACCCAGCAGGTCGGACCAGAAGGCCTGCAGGTCGTTGTCCGTCTCGTCGATGGTCAGCCACGCCACCGCGCCGGGTGTCGCGCCGAGTTGGGCCCAGGACGCCAGGGTCAGTGTCTTGCCGTAGCCGGGTCCGGCGCAGACCAGGGTGACCGGATGCGCGACCCCATCGGTCAGCCGGTCCTCCAGGCGTGGTCGGCGCACGAACCCCGCCGGCACGGCCGGCGGTGCCGCCCGCAAACGCAGGAGGCCGATGGACCGTTCACGCACCGGACTCTCCAAGGACGAACAGCGAGAAGACCGCCGGTTCGGGCGAACCGCGGGGACGGCGTCCGGACGTGCTTGCCTGAGCGGCGGTCCAGTCGACACGGGCCTTGGGATCATACGGGCCCATCCGGTTCGAATGATGCCAGTCTGCGTCCGCCGTGGGAACGTCACCGGACGGGAAGCGATCGTCGGCGGGAGTCAGATAGGTGACAGCTCTGGAATTCGAGATCCGGGTGGCGGGGACGGTGCCAGCCGACGTGCTGGAGGAACTCGACGACGTCCGGGTCATCACCGAGTCGGTCGAGACCGTGCTGCGGGGTCCCGTCCAGGATCAGGCGGCGCTGATCGGCATCATCAACCGGCTGCAGGGCTGGGGCATCGAACTGCGGGGGGTCAGGCAACTCGGACCGGTCGACGCCCCACCACCGCACCGGCACTCGGCCGGGCCGTAGAGGGGAGCGGGCACGTGCCCGACTACGAGATCAGAGTGGCCGGCCCGATCGGTCGGGTCGTCGCCTCCTGCCTGCCCGGGTTCAGCACCACCGCGGTACCGGCGGCGACGGTGCTGCGCGGCACCGTCGCCGGCCCCGACGAGCTGCGCCGCATCCTTGACCTCCTCAACGCGCACGGACTTCCACCGATCGACATCCAGATCGACCCCGGACGGACGGCTCTGACCGGCCGTCCGTGAGTTACCCGGCTGCCGTGCCTCGTCCAGGTCGGATGAGGCGACACCCGCAACACCTGGCCTACGGTCCGCTCAGCTGCCGGGACCACGCAGGTCGCGTACCAGCCGAATCAACCGCCCACCACGACATGACGGAGACATGATGGCGATCAAGGAGTACCCGGCCGGCGAGTCGTTCCCAGGTGTGATCGGTCGAACCACGGACGA
>JADGOY010000148.1 GCA_017882715.1 Nakamurella sp.
ATGGACTCGTCCGGGCGGTGGACCGATGTCGCCGAGGCGGGGGACTGGTGGGGGCGGGCCGGCTGGGCGCTCGGGGTGGCCGCCGTTCGAGCGCCGACGATCCTGTTGCGACGACAGGCTCTGGAAGGATTCCATCGGGCGGCGCGTGCCAGGTCCTCGCACCTGCGGGCGATGACGTTTGCCGTCCTGGGTGCGGGCGAATTGTTGCTGCACGACCCCGATCAATCCGTGGCGCGGTCATTGCTGCAGGACGCGCGCCCGATGCTGATGGTCGCCGCCTCCATGGTCGACGACCCGAGCTGGATCTGGATCGAACCACGGCTGCGGTACGGCAACGGTTCTGTCGCCGAGGCCGTCCTGCTGATCGGCGCCGCCCTGCCTGACCTGGCGGCGGCGTCGCGCGGTCTGGACATGCTCGACTTCCTGATCGGCATCGAGGTGACCGGCGGGCGTTTCTCGGTGACCCCGGTCGGCGGCCGCGGCCCGTTGGATGTCGGTCCGTCCTTCGACCAGCAACCCATCGAAGTAGCAGCGCTGGCCGACGCCTGCGCCCGCGCCTATTCGATCACCGGTGATCCGCGGTGGCGGGACGAGGTGGCCCGCGCATGGGCCTGGTTCGAGGGTCACAACGACAGCGGGGTGATGATGTTCGATCCGGCGACCGGCGCGGGTTACGACGGCTTGCACGCCGACGGCCGCAACCTCAATCAGGGCGCGGAATCCACGTTGGCGATGCTGTCCACCGCTCAGCACTCGCAGCGACTGTCCCAGGACGGCGTAGCTTGATGACCGGGGAGTAGCGCGAGGGAGCTGCCGGTGCCGGACTCGATGAACCGGATCACGCTGCACGGCTACGACCTGTCCTACGTGGACGTCGGTCAGGGACCTGCGGTGGTGTTCGTACACGGCCTGATGGGTTCGCACCGGACCTGGACCACCCAGATCGAGCGGCTTTCCGGCCGGCATCGGGTGGTGGCCCCGGACCTGTTCGGTCACGGCGAGTCGGACAAGCCCGTCGGCGACTATTCGCTCGGCGCGCACGCGGCCAGCCTGCGCGATCTTCTCGACGCGCTGCACATCGGCAGCGCCACCCTGGTCGGGCATTCCCTCGGTGGCGGGATCGCCATGCAGTTCGCCTACCTGTTTCCCGACCGGGTCAGCGGGATCGTGCTGGTCAGCAGCGGCGGCCTCGGCCCCGAACTGAACCCACTGTTGCGCGCCGCCACGCTCCCGGGTAGCGAGTTCGTGCTGCCGGTGCTCGCCTCGTGCTGGGTGCACAACGTCGGAGACACCGCCCTGAAGATCTGGTCCATGACCGGTTTGCCGGGGGTCAGCCCCAGTTTGTCGGAGGTATGGCAGAGCCTGACGAGCCTCGCCGACGGAGACACCCGCCGGGCGTTCCTGGCGACCAGCCGCTCGGTGATCGACATGCACGGCCAGACGGTCAGCGCCCGGAACCGACTGGGCGGCATCGCCGGACTTCCCACCCTGCTGGTGTGGGGGGGCAGCGACCGGATGATCCCGTCGTCGCACGTCGAGGCGGCCCGCGAGGAGCTGCCCGCGAGCCGGGTGGAGATCTTCGACCGTTCGGGGCACTTCCCGCACCTTGACGAACCGGATCGGTTCGCACAGGTGCTCGAGGAATTCATGCTCAGCCGGCCGCACGAGGCGGCCGCCCACGTGGATGTCCCGGCGAAGAAGCGGTCGGCGTCGGCGTCCTGAGCTTCGTCCCGAGATCCAGATACGCTTCGACGCGCTCGGCAAACGGCCGGTGTTCGTGGTGGCCCACATCGAGATCGTTGATGACCCGGGTCGGTGGGGTACGGTACGACCTCGCGAGCAAGCTCCCGGATGGCCATGACGCCGTCTTCGGACCGGCACAGCCGTGCCGAACCGGGGGCAATCACCGGTCGATCCCATCTGCAGTCGGCCGACACCGCGCAGGCCTGCACCTTGGAGAAGCCGACGGTCTGGGCGCGGGACCACGACGTCGAGGGTGCCGTCGTCAGCGATCGGATCACGAGAGAGAGGGACGGATTCCCCATGCGGCGGTACATCGTGACGGGCGCTCCAGGCGCGGGGAAAACATCACTACTGCTGGCTCTGCGCCGCCGCGGACATGAGGTGGTGCGGGAAGCGGCAACGGATGTCATTGCGACCGCCACCGAGTGCGGCGCCGACAAGCATTGGGAGCAGAGCACTTTCATCGATCAGATCGTCGCTCTGCAGTCCCGGCGGCAGGCCCAACCAGTCCCGCCGGGAACCGACCTGCAGTTCTACGATCGGTCGCCGGTGTGCACGCTCGCGCTGAGCGAGTATCTCGGGCATCCGGTGCCGGCGGTGATGGCCGCGGAGATCGACAGGATCGGCCGGGACCGCTTCTACGAACGCGAGGTGTTCTTCGTCCGCGATCTCGGATTCGTCGAACCCACGCAGGCGCGACGGATCTCGTATGAGCAGTCCCTGGAATTCGAGCGCGTGCACGTCAAGACCTACCTGGCGCTCGGTGACGACCTGGTGGACGTTCCGCGTGCGGAAGTCGCCCACCGCGCCGACCTGATCGAAGCAGCGGTCAAGTCCTGGGCCTGACGGTGCGTGAGCGAACCGGTTCAGTGCGGTTGCCTGTGGCTGGACTCGATCGACCGTGAGACATCGGTCGCCCACGCGCGGATCTCGTCCCAGTTCCGCATGTCCCGCCGGACCCCTCCGTCGGGCTTGGGCGGGTCGACCCCGCCGAACACGGTGCTCGCGACCGGACAGAGCCACGCGCGCTTGGCCAGCGCACGGTCGAGCTGGAAGCGCGCACGCCGCCAGGCCTCCTCGGAGCCGCTGCGTGCTCCCATCCCGAAGACCCAGACCGGAACATGGCCCAGCTCCTCGCGATGCCGCTTGAGGAACCGGTGGGCGTCCCGGTGCCAGCGGCCGGAGTAGAGCGGCGCGCCCAGCATCACCAGGTCGTACCCGTCGAGGTACTCGCTTACCCATCGAGCGGGTCGGAGATCCAGTTTCGCGCCATCGTCCCGGAGCACCTCGCCGATGAACTCGGCAACCTCTTGGGTGGATCCGTTCTTCGTTGCGTAGGCAACCAGGATGTGGGTCATGGGTGCCCCCTTCCGCAGCCATCGTTTCGCTCCCGAAAAGCGGCGTGATAGGGCCCTAAGTCCCGTTGCCGGCCGGCGCCGGGTGACCCTGCGCACTGTGACCGGCCCCACCCCCGGTGCTCAGGGTGCGGGAGGAACGCGTTGCCGGCAGAGAAACGCCCGCCTCGAGCGGCCGCCGCGCCGACACATCAGCCCAGGGCAAGGGCCGTGGCGGCGTCGGCACACCCCAGGAGAGCATCACCCCGACGCGCGCGTGCCCGTAGTTGTGCACGACGACGCCCGCGCCGACCGGGCCCTGGGAAAGGGCCCGGTCGACGGCCGGCTCTCCACTCAGGGACGTACCTCGTACACCAGGTTGAACGGTGTCTCCGCTGCCTGCCGGAACCGGGTGAATCCGGCGTCGGTGACCACCTGCCGGATGCCAGCCGCGCCCGCCTGAGCGCCCAGCGAGTAACCGCCCGGCTGGGACAGAGCATTGGGCACGCACAGGAACGTCGAGAAGGAGTAGTAGATCCGCCCGACCGGATTGAGGTTCGCGGCGACCGTGTCCTGCGCGAACGGTTCCACCACCAGCCAGGTGCCGTCCGAGTCCAGCGATTCGCGAACGTGCCGGGCAGCGCCGAGCGGGTCACCCATGTCATGCAGGCAGTCGAACGTGGTGACCAGGTCGTACCCGGTTCCGCTGAATGTCTGCGCGGAGGCGACCTCGAACGCGATCCGCTCACCGACACCGGCCTCGGCGGCCCGCTTGCGTGCACCCTCGATCGACTGGCGGTGGTAATCGGAGGCCGCGAAGGTGGAATTGCCGAATTCCTGAGCCATCAGAATGGTGGACGCGCCCATGCCGCAGCCGATGTCTGCGACCCGGCCTCCGGCGCGCAACTTGTCCTGCACACCGTCCAGCGCGGGCAGCCAACTGGTGGTCAGGTTCCCGATGTACCCGGGGCGGAAGAACCGCTCGCAACCGACGACCACCTCGGGGTCCTGCTCGTGCCAGCCGATGCCCGCTCCGGTACGGAATGCTTCGGTCACCCGGGGCTCCGCACGCAGCGTCCCGAGCGCGAGCTGGAAGGCGCCAGGCAGGTAGAGCGGGCCGTCGGGATCGGTCAGCGCGAAGGCCTGCTCCTCGGTCATCGAGTAGATGTCCGTGGTGGCTTCGTACATCACGTAGCCGCCGGCCGCCTGGCACCGCAACCACTCGGTGACGTAACGGGTGTCGGTCTCGGTGCGCTGTGCGAGTTCGTGCGCGGTCGCCGGGCCTTCGGCGAGCGCGCGATACAGTCCCAGCCGATCTCCGACGACCACGCTTCCGGCTGCGACGGTCGCCCCGAGATCGTTGACGAACTGCCCGAGAAATCCCATGAGCTTGTCCTGGTCCACGGCCATGATGTCCTCCTTGGTCGGCATGATGCCGGTTGTCGTTGACGGGCCGATTCTGCGGCGGCAACCTTGCAGCAACGTCGCAACGGGGGTGCAATGGGGGTGCAATGGGTCGCGGGATCCTGGGGACGTCCGCCGGCAGGAGGTCCCGATGCGCGCACGCCAACCCGACGATGAGGGCTTCGTCGACCGCGACGGCGTGAAGATCGGCTACGAGGTGTTCGGCAGCGGCGACCCGACGATCATGCTGCTGCCGCCGTGGGCGATCGTGCAGTCGCGTTACTGGAAGGCCCAGGTTCCCGCGCTGGCACGGCATTTCCGCGTCATCACCTGCGACGGGCGCGGCAGCGGGCGCAGCGACCGACCCGTCGGGCCGAGCGCCTACGCATCCCGGGAGATCCTGCGGGACGTGGTCGCGGTCTTGGATGCCACCGGCACCGACGCTGCCGTCTGCGTGGCGATGTCCAGGAGCTGCGGCCAGCTGCTCGAGCTGGCCGTGCACCATCCCGAGCGGGTTTCCGGAGCGGTCTTCATCGGTCCGGCCGTCGGCATCGGGGATCCGTTACCGGGCCGAAGCTTCAGCTTCAAACGTCCGCTCGCCTCCGACGAGGGGTGGGCGAAGTACAACCGGCATTCGTGGGTGCGCGACTGGCCGGGCTTTCTGGAATTCTTCATGGGCCGCATGTACATCGAACCGCACTCGACCAAACCCATCGAGGACGCGATCGGTTGGGGCCTGGAGACGACGCCGGAGACCATCGTCGACACCGAACTGGCGCCCTTTCTCACCGAATCCGCGGCCGACCTGGCATCTCGGGTCCGATGCCCATGCCTGGTCGTGCACGGCAGCGACGACGATCTCGTCAGCGTGACGGCCGGTGAGCGCCTGGCGGCCGCGCTCGGCTGCGAGCTGGTGCTGTTCGAAGGCTCCGGTCACGCGCCGAACGTTCGCGACCCGGTGCGCTTCAACCTGCTGCTCCGCGAGTTCGTCGACCGCGTCCACGGGGTGCACGCCGACCCGGCGGTGCGGTCCTGGACCCGAGCCCGGTCACGCAAGCCGCGCGCGTTGTACCTGTCGTCGCCGATCGGGTTGGGACATGCCCTGCGCGACATCGCCATCGCCGGCGAATTGCGCGCGCTGCGGCCGGATCTCCAGATCGACTGGCTCACCCAGCATCCCGTCACGTCGGTGCTCGAGCGGCGTGGCGAGGCCGTTCATCCGGCGTCGCGCTGGCTGGCCAGTGAGTCGGCGCATCTGGAAAGCGAATCCAGCGGGCACGACCTGCACTGTTTCCAGGCCTTCCGGCGGATGGACGAGATCCTGGTCGCGAACTTCCATGTGCTGCAGGAGGTGATCGCCGAGGGTCGTTACGACCTGGTGGTGGGCGACGAGGCCTGGGATGCGGATCATTTCTGGCACGACAACCCGGAGTTGAAACAGGCGGCGTTCGGTTGGCTGACCGACTTCGTGGGGTGGTTGCCCATGCCCGCCGGCGGTGAGCGGGAGGCGTACCTGACCGCCGACTACAACGCCGAGATGATCGAGCAGGTGGAGCGCTATCCGCGGGTCCGCGATCGCGCGATCTTCATCGGCGACCCGGACGACATCGTCCCCGACCGGTTCGGGCCGGGGCTGCCCGCCATCCGGGAGTGGACCCGCGAACACTACGACTTCTCCGGCTACGTCACTGGTTTCGACCCGACCGAAGTCGCGGATCGAGCCGCCCTGCGGGAACAGCTGGGGTTCCACCCGGACGAACGCGTCTGTGTCGTGACGGCCGGCGGATCAGCGGTGGGTGCACCGCTGCTGCGTCGGGTGATCGCGTCGTTTCCGTTGGCGCGAGAACTCGTGCCAGATCTGCGGATGGTGGTCGTCACCGGGCCGCGGATCGACCCGGCGTCGCTCCCGTCCTACCCCGGGCTGGACAAGCGCGGTTACGTCGACGGGCTCTACCGGCACCTGGCCGCCTGTGATCTCGCGGTGGTGCAGGGCGGTCTGACCACGTGCATGGAGTTGACGGCCCTGCGGCGGCCGTTCCTGTATTTCCCGCTGCGTCATCATTTCGAGCAGAACTATCACGTCCGGCACCGGCTCGAACGTCACGGTGCCGGACGGTGCATGGACTACTACGGCTGCGACCCGGAGGTGATCGCCGCGGCGATCGCCTCGGAGATCGGGCGCGAGGTCGCGTACCGGCCGGTGGAATCCGACGGCGCCGCGCGGGCGGCAGCGCTCATCGCGCCATTGATCTGAACGAAAGTGGACAGTTTAATCCACCCGTGGGCGTTCTGCCAGACCCATGAAGATCTGAAGGCCTGCAACGACTCTCAGTAATTGGACAACATTCCGGCGAGCAGGTCGTGGGCCTGGCGGGCGACGCCGGTCATGCCGTGCCGGACGGCCAGAGCCGCGGCCCTTTCCGCGCCGGCGCGTGCGCCGGGCGCATTTCCGCTGACCTGAGCGCACCGGCCGGCGACCACCAGGCCCTGGGCCAGGATAGGGATCCACCGGTGCTGTTCGGCCGCGATGATCAGCGGCGCGACCCTGGCGGCCGCGAGGTCCGGCCGTCCGGCCGCGAGCCAGGCGCGCGCCACCCCCAGATACGCGTCGGACCCGAGGAGCCAGGCGGCGCCGGCCGGGGCCTGGATTCCGGTCAACAGCCGATCAGCCTCCGCCAGCACATCACGAGATCCGGTTGCCTCGGCAAGCGCCGCGAGATAGCGCAGCCGGTACGCCTCCGTCTGGTTGTCCGCACCGCCGAAGGGAGCGGCCCGCAACACGGCGGCGGCCTGCGGGCGATCTCCCATCTCCACCAGCGTCGTGGAGAGCATTGCCGCTGCGGTGGTGACGAACCATACGTGACCCGCCGTAGCGTCCCGGTCGATCGCCCGCCGGCCGTGCCCGAGGGCGTCGTCATAATGCCCCTGCAACCGGGCCAGCCAACCGAGATGGGCCGTGAGCCAGCTTTCGTACCCGACGTATCCGCTGCGCCGGTTCAGCGCCAGCGAGCTTTCGACGTGAGCCACCGCCGGCGACCAGTCGGCAGCGGCGATGAACGGGAAGGACGACTCGAACACGGCCCACTGCAGGCGCCAGAGATCACCCTGGCGTCGCAGCAGGGGCTCGAGTTCGATCAGGATCGACGCCAGTTCCGGTAGTTCGCCGAGATAGGCGAACCCCGTTTTCGCGCCGTCCAGGGCCTTGGCCAGCGCTACCGGTTCGCCGGAGCCGCGCGCCACGGCGACTGCTCGCGCGCCCGCGTCGAGGCTGTCGCGAAAACGCAGCTGGTTACTCATCAAGACGGCGGTTCGGGCCAGGAAGTCGCACTGCATGCCACGATCGCCGAGAGACTCGGCCAGCCGTAATCCCGATTCCAGTCGTTCGAGTGACGAATGCGCTGAGCGGCCGACCATCGCCAGGGCGGCGTCGCCACCGAGTTCGCGCAAGGCCAGCATCTCCAGCCGGCTGTCCCCGCCGGCTCGGGCGAGATCGGCGGCCGTCTCCTGATCGGCGACCGCCTCGTCGTATCGCGCCAGTGCCTCTCGGACCCGTCCGCGGGCCAGGTGCGCCCGACCCAGGACCTCCTGCTCGTCGCCTTCCGTGGCGGCATCGACGGCGCGGTCCAGGAGCCGTTCGGCATCCGCGGCAGCGAACCGGTTCATCGCCTGTTCGGCGGCCAGCAGCCACCCCCTCGCCGCGCGGGACCAGTCACCGACGGCGGCCGCGTGCCCGGCCATGGCCTCCGGTGTCGCACCGAGCAGGTCGGCCGCCCGGGCATGGTAGGCCAGGCGCGTCGGGGGTGGTGTCGTGGCATAGAGCACCTCGCGCACCAGGTCGTGCGCGAATTCGTAGGCGCGGTCAGCCACCACCACCAACCTGGTTCCCAGCAGGTTCTCGCACCGGTGGACCGCGTCGCCAGGCGGGAGGTCGAGCAACTTCGCGATCGTCATCGGCTCGAACGATGCGCCCAGGACCGCTGCCGCCCGCAGGATTCGTTCGGCTTCCGGCCCGGTGCGCCGCACCCTGGCGAGCACCGCCTCCTGCAGCGTGGCCGGTAGCCGTTCCCCGACGGCGAGACCGCGCAGGATCTCCATGGCGTACATCGGGTGCCCAGCGCAGCGCCGGGCGACGGCTTCGGCCTGGTCGCCGTGGCCCGCGACAACGGCCAACTGCTGCAACGCATCGATGGTCAAGGGTCCGATCTCGACGCTTTCCCCGACATCGGCCAGGTCGGCGAGCACCTGCTGGCCCTCCTCGGTGCGCACGGCGACCGCGATCAGCAGCCGGCTGTCGCCCAGCCGCCGACGGACGTAATGCAGCAGTTCGATGACGGCCAGACCGGTGTGGTGCAGGTCGTCGATGACCAGCAGGACCGGGTGCCGAATCGACAGACGGCGCAGAAAGATCGTCACCGCGTCGTAGGCGCGCCGACGTTCGGTGTCGGCGTCCCCGCGATCAACGGGAAGAGGGCCCAGGACGGCGGCGATCTCCGGTATCAACGCGGCCAGCACACCGGCCCGTTCGCCGACCACCTCGAGAAGCTCGCGCGGAGCCATCCGCACCACCTGACCGGCGATTGCCTCGACGACAGGTTGCAGGAACAGCGACCGCTCCGTTTCGTAACAGCGGGCTCGGAGTACCACGCCGCCGGTGGCCGCGGCGATGGTGACCAACTCCTCGGTGAGGCGGGTCTTGCCGATACCGGCTTCACCGCTCAGGGTGAGCAGGCAGGGGTGCCCCGCGGCGGCATCCACCCACGCATCCCTGAGCCTGTCGAGTTCGACATCTCTTCCCACCAGGGTGATGTCGGTTGTCGGTGGCGGATTGCGCCGGGCCGGCGGCGCGGACCGAACACTGCTGCTGCGCTCTTGCAGGATGGCCAGGTGTACGGCCCGCGTCTGCGGTGCCGGGGCGCCGCCGAGCTCTGCATCAAGCACCTGCCGCAGCCGTTCGTAGGCAGCCAACGCGGCGGCGGGCTCACCTGCTCGCTGATGGGCCAGCATGAGTACTCGCCAGGCGGCTTCGTCGAGCGGGTCGGTCGCCAGCGCGGCTTCCGCGACTTCCTGGGCTCGAACATGGTCACCCAACCCGAGAGCTGCTTCGGCGTAGCCGAGCCGGATGCGGCGCAGCAGCCGACTCAGCTGCTGACGAGCAATATCCGCCCACTGGGCGTCGGGCTCGTTCTCCAGCAACTCACCGGAGCCGACCAGGTCGAGTGCCCTGCGCGCCGCCGCGGCCGCCAACGACGGCGCGGTGTCCAGGCAGTTCTCCGCCTGGACCGTGAGCTGTTCGGCCTCGTCCACATCGACCCACAAGTCAGCGCCGTCGCCCAGCGCGTAGCTGCCGCGTGCACTGCGGATGACCGCCGCACCGAGTACTCGACGAAGTCGGCTGACCAACGTGGCCACATTCTCCGCGGCTCGCTCAGGTGGCTCCGCCCCCCACAGAGCGGCGACGATGCGATCGGTCGGCACCGTCTGGCCACGGTGCACGACGAGCAGTGCCAGCAGCCGGCGCGCCTTCGCGCTGCCGACCTGACGATCCTCGATCTGCCGACCATTGACGGCCACCGAGAAACCACCGGCGAGCCGAAACGCCACCCTGGAATTGCTCGCCGCGTCATCCACGGTCCGGGTGCCAACATCGGCCACGGGTCTACGCCCTTCCGTACGCCTGGCACCACAAGGTACGCCACCGGCGGTGACGTCGCGGAGCAGTTCTTGCTGCCGATCACCCGGCCTTGGCGGACGGTGCGGGCCCCGAGCTCTCCAGAAGCTCCTTCAAGTCGGTCCAGATTGCCTGTTCCTGGCGCCGACCCAGCCGCACCGCGAACGGACCCATCAGCTTGAAGGCACCCTTCGGGTACAGGTCCCACACCCACTTCATCAGGGTTCCCCCGGGTACCGGTTCGAAGGTCAACGTCCCGTGGATGTCCATCGCGGCCAGATGAGTCGTCGACCCGAGCGCGCAGGGCCGCCGGTAGTCGGTGTTCTGGATGTCCATTCCCACAGTGCGTCCCATGGACCTGGTCTCGGCGTGGTAGCGGGAACCGAGCCCGACCGGTCCGGCAGAGATGCGTTCTGCCCGAACCATTCGCGGGTTGTAGCGAGGTTCGTTGCATTCGTCCGCGACGAAATCGAAAACCTCTTCGACCGGCCGGTTGATGACAATCTGGCCAACGATTCGATCCGCCATTTCTCCGCTCCCTCCTGGAGTCCGGTACAAACCGGACAATTCGACAGGTACCCCACGCCGCCGGTCATCGAACACGACGATCCTGCGCCCCG
>JADGOY010000323.1 GCA_017882715.1 Nakamurella sp.
TGGGACTTTGCTGAACCGGCCGGTGTGGTAGGTCCCGGCGACCGCGCCGGAACGCGATCGGCACGGCGAGCCGCGCTCGACCAAACAGCGTGCGCAGGGTCTGTTCAATCCCAGGGTCAGAACAGGGTGTCGCGCACGCGCAGCGGCCGATAGCCGGTCGGGCCGAGTTGGGCCAACTCGCCCTCGATGTCTACGTCGATGGAGCCGAAGAAGTTGATGTTCTCGCTGTGCGCCCGGCGAGATGTGGGCCAACACCTCGTCCTCGACGCGCCCGGCCGGCCGGCACGGTCCCCGAGCTGCCCGGGATCGACACCGACGCGGCCCGGACGCTGCTGGCCCGGCTGCGCGATCCGGACGATCCGCCGCGGGCCCTGACCGACGCCGAACTCAGCGGACTGCTGGCCCGCTAAGCCGAACTTACGTGATCTTGATACTGCCGAAATGCTTGTTGACCTGGGGATATGTCAAAGTTGATGCGGCGGCGTTCTGTCTACAACGCGACGACCGGCACGGCGAGAGCGCCAGGCCGGTGGAGATTTGATCTCGTGAACACGTACCTCAGGAATGAGCCAAGCGAAACGTTCTGTCTACATCCAGACGGTCTCTGAGAGTGTTTCGCCAGGTCACGGTATGGATTCATGCAACACGCCGACGTAAGTTCGGATTAGTGCTCGAAGGACCGGTCGAGTCACGCGGCCTGCGTCACCGTCTGGGTCACGGACGGAGCAGCGCCTCGATCCTGAACGGATCCCTGGCCAGGCGAGATCCCGCCGCACGGACCAGGACCCACCCCAGGAGCACGGAGATGATCAGGCACGCCAGTGTGAGCAGGGTGGCGCTGACCCGTCCGCCGAGTAGCAGCCATGCCAGCACCCCGGCGAACATGATCGCGAACAGCAGGACGAACTCCACCGCGAGGCCGAGGAGGGCACGGCTTCTCCCTCCGGTCCGTTCGATCCGGTTTTGCGGTTCCCAGATGCTGACAAATGCTCCCAGCCCTACAGCGACCGCGACAACGCTCACGCCGACCACCACGGCCACGAGCAGCTGGGACCACCCGTCCGCCAGTCCGGCCTCCACGAACAGCACGGCGAACATGACAGGGATGACGATGAGCGGTCCGGCCAGGGCTTTGCCGATCAGCACCGGGCGCCACGGGCCGCCGGTGATGAGCAGGTAGGTGAAGCCCTTGTCGTCGTACGCGAACAGATTCGGGGCGTGCAGCGCGATGGCCATGAGGGCGAACGCGGCGGACTCGGCGACCAGGCCGTAGCTGCTCATGTTGTGTCCGACGAACCCGGCGAGGACCAGCGACAGAGCCATCGACTGGAACGCCCGGGGTGAGCGGAACAGGTAGTAACGCAGCTGTTGGCTCATCGCTGCCGTCAGGACCGACGGACGCGCCGCATTGACCGGGAACGGCGTCAATGACATGGCAACTGACGAGCGGGTCTTGGCTGTGGAATGCCGAAAGCCGCCATGGCCGCTGTTCGCGAACCGGCGAATTCCCCAGGCCCAGAGCAGCAGCAGGAGTCCGACGCTTGCGATGGCGACCGCCAGACGCACGGCGACGTCACCCCATTGGCCGTTCTGGGCGGAGATCATTGCCTGCCCCACGGCCCCCGGCGGCAACCAGGAGAGTGCGGATTCCGCGCTGGGCTGCTGCATCGCGGCCAGCGATTCGGTCAGCCGGTGGATGTCCTGCGTCAGCAGGTAGATCCCCAGACCGATCACCCCGGTCACCAGCACGACCAGGTCACGACCGCGGCGCGAGTTCGCGATCCCACCCAGCAGGGCCTGGGTCGCCCGGGACGCGGTCAGGCACAGCACGGTGAACACGACCGCACACCCGGCGACGGTGAGCCGGACGCCGACGGTCGCGTCGGCCGTGAACGCGCCACCCAGAGCGGTGAGGAACGCGAACAATGCTGTCGGGGCGAGCAGGCCGGCCAGCAACAACCCGGTGACCTGCTGGCGCGGTGTCAACGGGTACAGCGCCAGGCGTTCCGGGTCGGCCATCTGGTCCGCGGACCCGGGCATCAGGATCGGCGTGACCACCCAGCCGACAAAGACCAGGCTGAGCACGATGAGCAGCGCGAGATCACCAGGTGCGGGCAGCCGAGCGGAGAATTCCGCAACGACCGCGCCGACAGCGAACCCGAGGACCAGGGCGACCAGCCACCCGAGTGCGAACCCGATCCGCTGGCCGATCCCACTGCCGCCCAGTGCCCGCCTCTGGAGGGCCAGTTTCAGCCGGACGAGGACGAGAGCCACCCGAGTTCACCCTCCTGCAGATCCCGACCACCGACGAGGTCGACGAACGCCTGCTGCAGTGACCGCCCGTGGGCGAGGTCAGCCACGGTCCCCTCCGCGCGGACCCGACCCAGCTCGATCACCACGACCCTGTCGCACAGCCGTTCGACGACGTCCATCACGTGGCTGGAGAACACGACCGTGCCTCCGCCCGTGCGGTACCGCTGCAGCATCTCCTCCATCACCTGTGTATTGACCGGGTCCAGGGAGCCGAACGGCTCGTCCATGACCAGGACCCGTGGTGAATGCAGCAACGCGGCGGCCAGGCCGATCCGTTTCGTCATGCCCAACGAGTAGTCCGCGATGACCCGGTCGGAGGCGCCTTCCATATCCAGGATGCGTAGCAACTCCTGCGACCGGTGTTGGATCACGGCGGGCTCCATACCGCGCAGCAGCCCTGCGAACTCCAGCATCTCCGTGCCCGTGAGCCGGTCGAAGAGCACCGGGTTGTCGGGCACGTACCCCAGACGTTGTTTCGCCTCGTCCGGATGCGGCCACACCTGTACTCCGTCGATGACGGCGTTCCCGGTATCCGGTCGCAGTAGCCCGGTGAGCAGCCGGATCATGGTCGTCTTGCCCGCGCCGTTCGGCCCCGCGATTCCGTAGAACGACTCCCGGGGAATTGCCAGATCGACCCCGTCGACCGCCCGGGCAGTGCCGAATGTCTTGACCAGACCGGTCGTCTCGACCGCATTCCCACCGGAGCGCGTTGCGGCCGCGGCGACATCCGCTGTCGCAGTTGTCGCCCGGTCGGGTGTCATCGCCGGACGACCGCTCGCAGCCGGGAATGATCACTCAGCAGCACGGCGACGGCCCAGCGACGTTGGGCCTCACCGTTGCGGCTGCTGGGCTCCCGTTGATTCGACAATTCTTGATTCGACATGCCACTCAACCCCCATGAAATGACGCGACCAGCACGGGTGCACGTAACCCTCGATGCTGACCGCTGGGACGTGGATCGCAAAAGGGTCTTTGGACCCGCGGTCCTCGGGCACATGGCTGATGTGTTGCCGGGCGCGATTCAATCGTGAATCGGAGATTGTTTGCCACCAGCCTCACGGCGTTGAGCCGCTCCCGGCCGTTGGCCATACGTGTTCGCGCGCAACATCTCTGACGATCACTCGATAGGTGTTGCCGTTGCTGTACTTGCACGGGTTGTCCTCGATGGACTTCACGCCGGCGTTGGAACAGTTCCTCGGCTCCGGGTCGGGGTTGTCCGCGGCGA
>JADGOY010000324.1 GCA_017882715.1 Nakamurella sp.
CCCGCAGGGCGGCGTTGTCGGGTGCGGGCGGGTGAGCGACGGCCCCGGCGTCCAATGCACCTGGCTGGACCCGCGTACCGTCGGTTCGATCCTGCTCCCTCACGACACGCAGCCGCAGGTGCTTGACTTGCTGCGCCAGCTTCGCGACTCCGTCGAGCCGTAACCGTTCAAGCCGTGACGCCAGCGTCCGCGGCCCACCACACAGCCGCACAAGATCGGTCCCTTTCGCCCTGTATATGACGATTCAGAAACCGGGACAACTCGTCTCGGTGGTGACGATGTGTGCGGTGGAGGGGCTTGCCGCGGGGCTGCGGCACGAGAGGTCGGCTAACCGCGTCCGCCGCATGAGAGCCGCTGCCCTGAGTCTGCCGCGCTCGGCGTCAGGGCGAGTCGACCCCGCGGCGCGGCGCGCTGAGCTACGCCGACTTCTCGCGACGCTCGCCGCGCTTGGTGCCCACCTCGCGGGGCACGATCGTCGGGTTGACGTGCTCAAGCACGGCTTCCCTGGTGATGACGACCCGCGCGACGTCCTTGCGCCCGGGAATGTCGTACATCACAGACAGCAGGACCTCTTCCATGATCGCACGGAGGCCACGGGCGCCCGTGCCCCGCAGGATCGCCTGGTCGGCGATGGCCTCCAAGGCGTCCTGGCTGAAGTCCAAGTCGACGCCGTCGAGCTCGAACAGCCTCCGGTACTGCCTGACGAGCGCGTTCTTGGGCTCGGTGAGGATGCGGATGAGCGCCTCGCGATCGAGATTCGACACGAAGGTGATGACGGGCAGCCGCCCGACGAACTCCGGGATCATGCCGTACTTCAACAGATCCTCGGGCATCACGTTGGAGAAGATCTCACCGGTGTCGAGGTCGCGCTTCGAGCGGATTACCGCGCCGAACCCCACCGCCTTCGACCCGGTACGCGATGAGATGATCTTCTCTAGCCCGGCGAAGGCACCGCCCACGATGAACAGCACGTTGGTGGTGTCGATCTGGATGAACTCCTGGTGGGGGTGCTTGCGCCCACCCTGGGGCGGGACGGAGGCCGTCGTCCCTTCAAGAATCTTCAGCAACGCCTGCTGGACGCCCTCACCGGAGACGTCCCGGGTGATCGACGGGTTCTCGCTCTTGCGAGCGATCTTGTCTACCTCGTCGATGTAGATGATGCCGGTCTCGGCCTTCTTGACGTCGTAGTCGGCGGCCTGGATGAGCTTGAGCAGGATGTTCTCGACGTCTTCACCCACATACCCGGCCTCGGTCAGGGCAGTGGCATCGGCGATCGCGAAGGGGACGTTCAGCATTCGGGCAAGCGTCTGAGCCAGCAGCGTCTTCCCGCACCCGGTGGGCCCCAACAGAAGGATATTGCTCTTGGCGAGCTCGACGTCGCCCTTCCCGGCTTCGGCGCCACCGCCCGCCTGAACCCGTTTGTAGTGGTTGTAGACGGCCACCGACAGCGTCTTCTTCGCCTGGTCTTGCCCGACGACGTAACTGTCGAGGAATTCATAGATCTCGCGCGGCTTGGGAAGCTCGTCCCACTTGAGCTCGCTGGACTCGGAGAGCTCCTCTTCGATGATCTCGTTGCAGAGATCGATGCACTCGTCGCAGATGTACACGCCCGGGCCGGCTATGAGCTTCTTGACCTGCTTCTGTGACTTTCCACAGAAAGAACACTTCAGCAGGTCACCGCCGTCACCGATGCGTGCCACCGAGGACCTTCTCCTTTGGTCGAAGCGACACTGTCGCCCATGTCATCGAGCCTGCTTCCGCGGCCCAGCTGCCAACCCCACCCTTGACCACACCTGCACGAACAGACCAACCGTTGCCTGCCTTCGACGCTACCCCTCCACCCGCGCCTACGGGAGTTCTATCGGCTCTCCGCGCCCATGGAAGAACGCCAGGTTGGCGCAACTTGGCCCCCAACTTCGCCCCCCAGCCCGGCCGGCTCACGAAACGGCCGACAACTTGCGGGTCTGAATCACTTCGTCGACCAGGCCGTAGTCCACAGCTTCCTTGGCGGTGAGGATCTTATCGCGCTCGATGTCGGAGCGGATCTGCTCGACCTGCCGGCCGCTGTGCCGCGCGATCATTGCCTCGAGAAGCGCCCGCATCCGCAGGATCTCCCGGGCTTGGATCTCGATGTCGCTGGACTGGCCCTCGCCGCCGCCGCTGGGCTGGTGAATGAGGATGCGGGCATGCTCGAGCGCGTAGCGCTTCCCCTTCGTGCCGGCGGCGAGCAACACGGCGGCCGCCGAGGCTGCCTGCCCCATACAGATCGTCTGAATGTCCGGCCGCACGAAATTCATCGTGTCGTAGATCGCGGTCAATGCGGTGAACGAACCGCCCGGCGAATTGATGTAGAGGGAGATGTCCCGGTCCGGGTCCTCGGATTCAAGGTGCAGCAGCTGCGCCATGACGACGTTGGCGACGCCGTCATCGATGGGCGTTCCGAGGAAGATGATGCGGTCCTTGAGCAGGCGGCTATAGATGTCGAAGGACCGCTCACCGCGGCTTGTCTGCTCGATGACGTACGGGATGGTGTACGAGCTCGCCGGCCCGTTGTGGACAGGAGCCGATCCCGTCGGGAAGGGCGCGCGGTGTTCGGCCATAAGGCTGCCTCCGGCTGCGGGATGAATGGGCTGGGTCACCGGGCCTAGCTGACTGGGCCCTCGGAAGGCACCTGCTTGGCCGTGGATACGACATGGTCGACGAACCCGTAGTCGCGGGCCTCCTCAGCGGTGAACCAACGGTCGCGGTCGGAGTCGCGTTCGACCTGGTCGTAGGTCTTGCCGGTGTGGAAGGCGATCCGCTCCTGCAGGACGCGCCGCGTGTACATCATCTGCTCGGCCTGGATCGCGATGTCGGCTGCGGTTCCCCCGATGCCGCCGGAGGGCTGGTGCATCATGATCCGCGCATGCGGGAGCGAGTACCGCTTGCCGGGCGCACCCGCGCACAGCAGGAACTGTCCCATGGACGCGGCCAGGCCTAGTGCCACCGTCGCGACGTCGTTCTCGATGTACTGCATGGTGTCGTAGATCGCCATGCCCGCAGTCACCGAGCCACCGGGGGAGTTGACGTAGAGGTATATATCGCGCTTGGGGTCCTCGGCGGCCAGCAGCAGTAGCTGGGCACAGATGGCGTTCGCCACGTTGTCCTCGACCACCGACCCCAGGAAGATGATCCTCTCCTTCAGGAGCCGGTTGAAGACCTGCTCGTCGAGCCCCATGCCCCCAGTGGGGGCCCGCAACGCCGGGGCCACGATATCGACGCCGCTCATCGTTTCGGTCTCCTCGCTCCGTCCGACCACCACCGCGTTCCGGCTTTCCGCCTTGACAGTAACGGCGACCGGCGGCGCAGCCCGTCCGGTCCACCCAGTGTTCGCGCTGGGCGTGATCGCGACCACCCTGCCAGGGTGTCTCAGCGACCGGCGGGCTCAGCGTCGGCGCCAGCTTGGGCCTCAGCGCCAGCTTGGGCCTCAGCGCCAGCTTGGGCCTCAGCGCCAGCTTGGGCCTCAGCGCCAGCTTGGGCCTCAGCGCCAGCT
>JADGOY010000149.1 GCA_017882715.1 Nakamurella sp.
GACTGGCCCACCGCACGTCATCTGCCGCGGCAGAGGTCCTCGGGCCGATCCTACGCAGCGCCGGTGCCGCGGTCCCCAGGTTCGGCCGGGCATCGGTTCAGCCCTCGGCGGGGGTCTGGGCGGTTTGCACTTCCGCCGCCGCCGAGGCGACCGCCGCGGGCGGGTACGCCGTCAGCGCCTCCGCCGCCCGCCGCGCGACCAATGCGGAGAGTTCGGGGGCGTCCTCGATGACGGCGTCGCCGCCGAGTGAGAGCACCAGCCGGGCCAGCCACTCGTCCCGGGCGGCCCGCATCCGTACCCGCAGGCCGCCCGGTGGGTCGGCCACTTCGATGGTTTCCTCCATCGGGTAGTACTCGGCGACCCAGCGCGCGCTGCGGGCCAATCGAAGCGTGACGGGCGGGATCTGCAGGTCCGGGTGGAATATCCGGTCGGGAACCTCGGAATCCACCCAGAGGGTCGGTTGGGCGGGTTCGTCCAGGATCCGCACCTCCTCGATCCGGTCCACCCGGAAATGCCGGATCGAACCGGCCAGATTGCAGTAGGCCTCCAGGTACGCGTGCCCGTCCGTGACGAGCAGCCGCAACGGATCCACCGTGCGCTCGGTGACGGCGTCCCGAGACGCCGTGTAGTAACGGATCCACAACCGGCGGGACCGGTCCAGCGCCTCGCGGACGGTGCCGAGGGCGGGGGCCGGGTCGGCGGCTGCGACCCGGACGGCTTCGGCCGGACCCGCATACGCGGCGCTGGCCTGCTCGAGCTTGGCCAACGCGGAGTGCACCGCCTCGGCGTCCACCAGGCCAGGCAACTCGGCGAGCGCCCGCAGCGCGACGGTCAGCGCGAACGCCTCGTCACCGGTGAGCCGGACGGGCCGTTCGATGCCGGCGTCGAATGCGATCGCCACCGTGCCGCCGTCGTCGTCGAGCACCACATCGATCAGGTCGTCCGGGTAGTAGCCGGGCAGTCCGCACACCATGAGCAGATCGAGATCGGAACTGATCCTCTCTTCGCTGACGCCGAATTCCGCGGCCAGCTCGGCAATCGCCACGCCCGGTCGCCGCGAGATGTAGGGCACCAACGCCAGCATGCGGGCCAGCCGATCGGTCGCGGTCTCACTCATGACGCCACCCCGGACCAGCGGGGTCCGATTGTGCAGCGGGGTCCGGTCGTGGCGCGGGGTCCGATTGCGGTGCAGGGTCCAGTCGTAGCGCGGGGTCCAGTCGTAGCGCGGGGTCCAGTCGTGGCGCTGGGTCCAGTCGGGGCGTGGGATGCGGGCGCGCCGCCGGATCGGCACCGGCGGCCAGGCCACGACGGGTGCCGGTCAACAGCCGGACGACCGCGGCGACCAGGTCGGCCGGTTCCTCGGCGATCACATCCGGGCCCTGCGCGGTGATCCGCCGGGCGGTGTCCCACAGGCCGCCCAGCGGAATCGTCACCCGGTCCCAGCCGGGCGCATCCGGGCATGGCACCGAGCTGACGGCGGTTCGGCGCAGCCCGGCCGCCCGCCCGGCGCGCATCCGAACGGTGGCCGTGCGGTCGGAGGGTCGCTCGACGCTGCCGGCGACCTCGGCCAGCAGGTCGATGCCGGTCGGCGGGCGGACCGCTCCGGGCCGGCCGACGGCCTTGACCTGGCCGTCGATCCGGGACAGCCGGAAGGTCCGCTGTTCCCCTCGCTGATCGTCGTGACCGACCAGGTACCACCGGCCGTGGAAGGACACCAGACCCCAGGGTTGGACGGACCGTGGCTCCGCGGGCCCGGTCGGATCCTTCCGGTAGCCGAAGACGACCGCTCGACGGGCCCGTACCGCGGCGTACAGCGGGGCGAACGCGGGATCACCGGTGCGCACCCTGGGCTGCAACAAGTTCGCGGCCTCGTCGGAGTGCTCCACGTTGTCCGGATGCTCGTCCGCCTGCGCGCCGGGCGGCACAGATGCCTGGGCCGCGCCGTTGACCGACGGATTCCGCCCGGCGGGTCCGGCGGCGGACGAGGCGTCCCGGATCTTGCGCAGCCCACCGGACCCGGCCCGGGCCAGCGCCGTCGTCTCCCACAGCCGGCCGGCCAGGGCGAGCGCGGCCGCCTCCGCCGGAGTGAACGACAGCTGCGGCAGGGCGAAATCGACCGGCGGGATGCGGTAACCGTCCTCACCCGTGGACGGGGTCTGCAGCGGAATGCCCAGCTCGCGCAGCTCCTGCTTGTCCCGCTCGAAGGTGCGGAAGAAGGCTTCGTCCGAGGGTGCGTCCGCGTACCCGGCGACCTTGTCCCTGATCCACCCCGCCGACCGGTACCGCGGCGAGTTGACCAGGGCGATCACCAGGTTCAGCAGCCGTTCCGCCTTCGCCGTCGCCACGCCGACCAGCCTGTCATAGTCCCTCGGCCGATCAGTCCCACTGACGGCTCAGGAAGCTCGGCACACCCGTTTACATGGCCTCGATGAGCCTGGTGACCCGGTCGTCGGTGGCCCGGAACGGGTCCTTGAGCAGCACGGTGCGCTGCGCCTGATCGTTGAGCTTGAGGTGCACCCAGTCGACCGTGTAGTCCCGACCGGCATCCTGCGCAGCCGCCACGAACTCCCCGCGGAGCCGGGCCCTGGTGGTCTGCGGCGGCACCGTGGTGGCCTCGATGATCTGGTCCTCGGTGACGACCTGCGCCGCCCGGCCCTTGGCCACCAGCAGCGAGTGCAGGCCGCGACCGGCGCGCACGTCGTGGTAGGTGAGGTCGATCTGGGCGATGCGCGGGTGGGTCATGTCCAGCCCGGCGCGGGCCGCGTACGCGTCGATCAGTTTCTTCTTGATCACCCAGTCGATCTCGGTGTCCACCGCGGACAGGTTCTGGCCCTGCACGGCTGTCAACGTCCGGCTCCACAGGTCCAGCACCCGTTCGGTGACCGGGTCGCTGCCGCGGCGGACCACGAAATCCACCGCCTTCTCGTGGAAATCGATCTGGGCGTCGAGCGCGGAGATGTCACCACCACCGGCCAGCCGCACCGGTCGCCGTCCGGTGACGTCATGCGAGATCTCCCGGATCGCCCGGATGGGGTTCTCGAAGGTGAAGTCCCGCAACGGCACTCCCGCTTCGATCATCTCCAGCACCAGTGCGGCGCTGCCCACCTTGAGCAGCGTGGTGGTCTCGCTCATGTTCGAGTCGCCGACGATCACATGCAGCCGCCGGTACCGCTCGGCGTCGGCGTGCGGTTCGTCACGGGTGTTGATGATGGGCCGGGACCTGGTGGTCGCGCTGGACACGCCCTCCCAGATGTGATCCGCCCGCTGGGACAGGCAGTACGACGCGCCGCGCGGGGATTGCAGCACCTTCCCGGCGCCGGCGATGAGTTGCCGGGTGACCAGAAAAGGGATCAGACCGTCGGCGATCTTGGCGAACTCGCCGCCCCGGGCGATCAGGAAGTTCTCGTGGCAGCCGTAGGAATTGCCCGCGGAATCGGTGTTGTTCTTGAACAGGTAGATGTCGCCGCCGATACCCTCCTCCGCCAGCCGCGCCTCGGCGTCGACCACCAGATCCTGCAGGATGCGCTCGCCTGCCTTGTCATGCGCGATCAGGGTGGGTAGTTCGTCGCATTCCGCGGTGGCGTATTCCGGGTGCGAGCCAACGTCCAGGTAGAGCCGGGAACCGTTGCGCAGGAACACGTTGGACGACCGCCCCCACGACACGACCCGCCGGAAGAGATAGCGGGCGACCTCGTCCGGGCTCAACCGGCGTTGGCCGTGAAACGTGCAGGTGATGCCGAACTCGGTCTCGATCCCCATAATCCGCCGCTGCATGCGCCCGACACTATGCCCCGGACGAACCCCTGGGCTGCGGTCGACGGCGGGTCGCGTCCCGGATCTCCCCCACCAGCGTCTCGAGCACATCCTCCAGCATCAGCAGGCCGCACTCGGTGCGAACGCCGGAGGCGGCCTCAGGTGCGGCCGGGTCCGTTGTGCCGACGGGGCTTGCCGCGTCCGTCGGGTTCGTCGGGTCGGGGACCCGGCCACCGGTCGGGTCGGCGAGCGCGCGGGCAGCGCCGGATGAGGTGGCCGAGCCGGCAGCGCCGGAGGCGGCGGCAGCGCCGACAGCGGCGACAGCACTATCTACGGGGCTGGCCGCCGAGCTGACGGACCCTTCAACTCCTTCAACCCCTTCAGGCGCGTGCACTTTGTCCCCGACCCGCTCGGCGACCTCGGCCAGGTGCGCGCCGATGCGGCGCATCCGATCCAGCGCCGATCGCAGATCGGTGTCCGGCGACACCGACGGGAGCGCTCTGATCCGCTGTGGTGGGACCGGATCGTCGCGGCGCTCCACCGGGATGTCGACCACGTCACGAATGTGCAGGTACCCGGAGAACCGGCCGTCGCTCTGCCGGACCGGGAAGCGGGAGAAACCCGTACTGGCACAGGCCCTTTCGAGCTCGGCCGCGGAGACACCGGACGGTACCGACACGACCTCGGCGCCCGGCACCATGACCGACGCCACCTCGGACACGTCGAACTCCAGCGCCGAGGTGATCCGCTGGTGTTCCTCGTCGTCGAGCAGACCCTCGGCCCGCGACTGGGACACCAGATCGCCCACCTCCTCGCGGGTGAACGCCGACGCGACCTCGTCCTTGGGTTCCCGCCCAGTCGCCCGGACCACCGCGTTGGACCAGCGGTTCAGCACCCGGATCACCGGGCCGATCATCCCAGCGATCCGCCGCAGGATGGGAGCCAACGCGATGGCGGTGCGCTCCGGCCCGGCGATCGCGATGTTCTTCGGCACCATCTCACCGAGTGCCACGTGCGCGGACACCACCAGCAGCAGCGCGATGGTCAGCGACACCGGATGCAACCAGGAATCCGGCACCCCCAGCCCGACGAACACCGGTTCGAGCAAGGACGCCACGGCAGGCTCGCCGACCGCACCCAGGAGCACCCCGCACAACGTGATGCCCAGTTGGGCGCACGCCATCATCAGCGAGACGTGCTCCATCGCCTTGATGGTCGATCGGGCCCGGGCGCTGGTCACCGCCATCGGCTCGATGACCGTACGGCGGGCCGCGATCAGGGAGAACTCCGCGGCGACGAAGAACGCGCTGATCGCAAGCAGCAGCAGCACGACGCCCAGCAGCAACCAGTTGCCGATCACCGCCGGTCACCGCCGTGCTCCGGGTCCCAGCGGTCGCCATGATCATCACGTTCGCCGCGCTCGTCCCAGTCGCCGGCCAGGCCGACCGCCGACATCATCACGGTCTCGATCCGCCGGCGCTCCCGCTTGTGCACGGTGAGTCGCACGACCACCGCGCGCGGGACGTCGTCGTTCTCCTCCCGCGGGATCGGCTCGTCGTCCGGGTGCGCTCCGGACTGCCCCGAGCGGACGCCGAGCTCCGCGACCGCGTCCATCGTGGCCTGGGCCTCGACGGTGTCGAAGTTCTCCGGCATCCGGCCGAGCAGGGATATCAGCAGACCGGCCACCGTCTCGTACGCGTTGGATTCCGGCAACCGGACACCGGTCAGCTCGGCGATCTCGTCAGGTCGCAACGTTCCGGGCAACAGCCAGGTGGCGTCCGAGCGGCGCTCGGCCCGCACCGCCGCCGGGTCGTGTTCGTCGGTGATCTCCCCGACCAGTTCTTCGACCACGTCCTCGAGGGTGAGGATCCCGGCCGTGCCGCCGTACTCGTCGGCGACCACAGCCAGCTGCAGGCCCCGCTCACGGAGCAGGTCCAGCAGGTCGTCCAGCGGCATCGATCCTGGGACGAGCGGCACCGGAGCCATCAGCCGTTCCACAGTCACCGCCGGGCGCTCTTCGGGCGGTATGGCGACCGCCCGCTTGAGGTGCACCAGGCCGACCACGTCGTCGGAATCCTCGCCTGACACCGGGAACCGGGAATGGCCGGTTTCCGCGGCCGCGGCGATGACGGCGTCCGCCGCCTGGCTCGCCTTGACGAATCGCACCCGGACCCGCGGGGTCAGCACGTCGTCGGCCGTCTTCCCGGAGAATGCGATCGACCGGGCCAGCAGCCCGGCGGTCGGCGCCTCCAGGGTGCCCTGTGCCGCCGAGCGGCGGACCAGGGAGTTCAGCTCGACCGCTGATCGAGCGGAGCGCAGTTCCTCCTGCGGCTCGACACCCAGCATCCGCAGCACGGCGTTGGCGACGCCGTTGAGCACCACGATCAGCGGTTTGACGATCTTTGTGGAGATCCGGGTCGGCGTTATCACCGCCTTCGCGGTGTTCATCGGCTCGGCGATCGCAATGCTTTTCGGTACCAGTTCGCCGAACACCATCGAGAGCACGGTCGCGACGACCAGCGCGACGATCACCCCGGTGGACTGCGCCGCGCCGTCGGACAGCCCGACCGCCCGCAGCGGCGCCGCCAGCAGACCGGCCAGCGACGGCTCCATCACGAAGCCAAGGGCCAGCGTGGTGACGGTGATGCCCACCTGCGCACCGGAGAGTTGGGTGGACAGCGACCGCAGCCCGATCAGCAGCGAGCGGGCGCGGGCGTCGCCCTCGGCAGCCTGCTTGGCGACGGTCGCCCGGTCGACGGTCACCAGGCTGAACTCCGCGGCGACGTACAGCGCGGTTCCGGCGATCAGGATCAGCCCGACGACGAGCAGGATCCACTCGGTGACCATGCTCGAAACTCCAGGAAGTCAGGGGGAGATCACTCTCCGATCGCCCGATGTCGGCGCTCTCGACGGTAGCGGATCCGTATCAGATCCCGGCACCGAAGCAGGTGAAAGGCGCCGGGTCCTCGTCCTGTTCGGCCACCGACTTGATCGCGTCCGCCAGCGCGATCGCTGGCGCGACGCCGGTGCTGAGCCGGTCGTGGTAGGCGGTCATGGCCAGCGCCGCGACGGCGTCCGAGATCCGGCTGGTCCCGGCGATGACGGTCGACACGCCGCTGCGCAACAACGCGGCGACCAGCCCCAACGGTTCGCCCCCCGGCCGGTCGTCGGTCCGCCCGACGTCGCAGCTGGACAGCACGACCTGCGCAGGCAGCACCGGATTGGGCGCGACGTCGTAGCCGTAGAGCAGCCCGTCGGCCAGCATCACTCCGGAGAACAACGGGTTTTCCGTCTCGTGATGGCCGTGCGCGGCGATGTGCAGCAAGCCGCCTTGTGGCATCAGGTCCAGCACCGCCCGCCCGGTGGCCTGCCGACCGGTGAGCAACGCGGCGTTCGGGTACACCGCAGCGACCTTCGACGCCTCGGTGACGGCCGCCGGCACCTCCGGTCCGGCAACGGCGAGCACGCCGTGCCGGTGGTCCTGACCACGCTGTCCCAGACTCGACATCGCCGCTGTCACCGATGCCGTCACCGACACCGCCCGGCCGGACAGTCCCGGCAGCAACGCCCACGGAACGATGGCGGCCGCGCCCGCCGCGGCGATCACGACCGGTCCGTCGTCCACGTACGGCTGCACCGGATCGACGATCAGCCGTGCCGCGGCACTGAGCCCAGCGTTCAGGGAATGCTCTGCGACCTTGCGCAGCGGGCGCCGGATCCGATGGTCGGCGAGTACGTTGAGGTCCTCGATGATCCGGTGCAGCAGGGGGTTCAAGCCGAGATCGCGTTGAAGTTTCATGTACCGCGCGGATTTCGCGGTGATCACCAGCGCGTGGAAATGACCCTTGCCGCGGAACGGGGCCACCACGCTGACGCGCGGCGAGGTCTCTGCCAGCCTGCGCTGCACCTCGGCCAGCGAGAACGGCCGGCTGACCGCGCCGGTGCCGCCGACCACCCACGATCGCGACCGGACGCGGTGCCGCAGTTCCTTGACGGTGACTTCGAGAGCAGGATCGACGTTGCCGCTGCCAGTGGCGCGCAGCGAGAGGTACATGGCGGTGCGCAGCGCACTGAGCTCACGGGCCAACTCCCGGTCCGCGGACGGACGGACCGCGGCCAGCCTGGTGCTGGCGCCGCGGGAGCGTTCCAACCATTGCAGGATCGCTGCCGGCGACCGCGTCTCCAGCGCGGTCCACAGGCCCAACTGGGTCAACTCCCGGCCGTGCACGGCGGAGGCTGCCTGCAGGTCCTGGGACCCGAAACGCGCCTGGAATGCAGCTAGATCGTCCAGACCACGGCGGATGTGGGCCAGTCCCGACGTCCGCCGGCCGTCGACCAGTTCCAGCCTGGCTGCGACCAAGCGGCTGTGCATCTCAGTCGCCAACGTGGGGATCCGCCCGCTCCAGTGCGCCCGCGGGCTGGTGACGACCCCGGCGGCCTCCGCGACGGACCGCGCCGCGGCCAGGTCGCCGGCCTCCAGCAGGGCGTCGGCCTGCATCAACCGCACCGCCCTGGCTTCGTCCGCCAACCCCGCCTCGTCCAGATCGGCGGCGACGTGCGACGCCCGGCCGGCATCGGCGGTCGCCCGGCGGGCCCCGGACGTTCGGCTCGATTCCCGCTCCTGGGCGTCGGCCCGCACCTCCATGACCCGGGCGGCCAGCACCCCGCGGGTGTGCCCAGCCGCCAGGTAGATGCGCGCCGACCGTCTGGCCGCCAGTCTGGACGTCCGCGAAAACCCGGCGATCAGGTCGATCTCGGCCTGTACCAGCAGTGCCTCCGCCAGGTCGACGCGCGATCGTTCGGCGGCGAACGCGTGCTGCGCCTTGTCGGCGAAGTCCCTGGCCTCGACGGCCAGACCCGCCGCCAGCAACACCCGGGCGCGGTCAAGTGCCCGAAAACCCACCCGCACGTCCGGCGCGACCTCGTCCGCCTTGGCCATCTCGGCGAGCGCGCTGGGCAGGTCGCCGCCGTAGAAGCGGGCCAGCCCGATGTCGTGGGTGGCGATCGCGACCGATGCGTCCAGACCGAGCGCCACGCCGAGCCGGCGCGCCTCCTCGCAGTCGATCTGGGCGAGTTCCGGCCGGCCCTCGGTGAGATGCAGCAGCCCACGCCAGAGCAGCATCCGCAGCAGGGTGCCGCTGGGCTTGCGGCCCTGGCTGTACGTCGAAATCGCCTCGTCCAACTCGTGTTGCGCCTCACCCATCCGGCCGGTTCGCCCGAGCAGCACCCCGCGAGACGCCTGGACCAGAGGTTGCACCGCGGGACCTGACTCGGCGGCCTGCTCGAGCACCACCGATGCCTCGGCGATCTGCCCGAGCTCGACGAGCGCGTCCGCCATCACCAGCAGGATCCTGGCCCGCAGCGTGTCCGATCCTGGTTCGCCCGGCGTGCCACGGACATCCCGGGGACCGCCGCGCGCCGCCCGATCGAAGGCGTGCAAGGCGCGTTCGGCCACCCGCAGTCCGGTGGCCGGGCGGCCGACGTCGACCATCCCCCTTGCGCTGGTCCAGAGCTGCACGATCGACGGCTTGCCCTCGGACGCAGGGAGATGGGCCGTTCGTGCCTGAACGCCCGTTGTCACTGGGACAGCATGCCCTTTGCTGACTGCGATCGTCACGCCCCCCTTGGTCAAAACAGTCTTCGCGACCCGGATGGCGGAATGCTCGGCAGGCATCGGACTTCGATGCGCGCCCGCGGGACCGGATCAGCGGGACGCTCCGAAGCAGGTCAGCGGAGCCGGCAGGTCGGTGGTGCCGGACACCTCGCCGAGCGCGGAAGCCAGCGCCACGGCCCGGGGCGGCGTCGGACAGCAGATGCTGGTGAAAGGCGATCATCACGGGCTCCGCGACCGCGTCGGAGATCCGGCTGGTCGCGGCGATCACGGTTCGCACACCGCTGCGGACCAGAGCGGCGACCAGTCCCAGAGGTTCGCCACCAGGGCGCTCGTCGGTGCGCCCGACGTCGCAGCTGGACAACACCACCTGGGCCGGGAGCTGCGGATTGGGTGCCACGTCGTAGCCGAACAACAGCCCGTCGGCGAGCATCGGTCCGGAGAACAACGGGTTGTCCGGCTGGTGGTGGCCGTGAGCGGCGACATGCACCAACCCGTCGGAGTGGATGGCGTCCAGCACCCCGCGCCCGGTGGCTTGCTCGCCGGTCAGCAGGCGCGCGTCACGGTGCAGGGCGGCCACCGCCAGCGCCTCCTTCTCCCCGTTGCTGGCGGCCGGGCCGGCGACCACCAGCACGCCGTTGTGGTGAGCCTGCGCCATCTCACCGAGCCGCACGTGGCCGGCGTGTCGGGCGGTGATCACCAACGCGTGATCGCGGCCTGTTCCGTGGAACAGGGCGAGCACGCTGGTACCCGGATGCCCTGCCCGCCGCACCGCGGACAGCGTGGGCGGGGTCGACCGTTCCAGATCCACCGGCTGTCCACGACCGGGAGCGGATGCGGTGACGCAGTTCGCTCACCCGATGCTCCAGCACCGGATCCCGGCGACCGTCCAGTGCCGCCTGCCGTGCCCGATCACAAGCCACCCGAAGCGATCCGAGGTCTGCGGCGAGCGCCGGATCGGACGGTGGTCGGACGGCGGGAAGCCTGGTGGTGACCGCTCTGGATCGCTCGAGCCACTGCAGGATCGCGGCGGGCGAGCCGGTTTCGACTGCCGTGCGCAGGCCCAGCGCGGCCAGCTCCCGGCCGTGGATCGCAGCGCCCGACTGAAGGTCCTGCGATCCGAACTTCGCCCGGAATCGCGCCAGGTCGTCCAGACCGCGCCGGACGTGCGCCAATCCGGCGGTCGGCTGGCCGGCAGTGAGTTCGAGCCGGGCCGACAGGACCCTGGCGTGCAGGCGGATGGCCAGGTTGGCCGACCGCTCTCCCCGTGCCGCGGCGGTTGCCGATTCCCGGCCCCGGTCGATGCCGGCGTCCAACTGCGCCTCCAGCTGCAATAGCCGCGTAGCCAGCGCATCCTCGGTCAATCCC
>JADGOY010000325.1 GCA_017882715.1 Nakamurella sp.
GGCTCAGCAATCCACCACCGGCAGCAGCGGGGGAAGGCCCCTCAGCAAGCCGCACACGGCGGCATGACAGGGTCACACGAACACCTCAAAGGCGACGTCGACACACGAGGCGACCTTCCTCGCCGACGATCCTGCGCGGGTCACCACCACACGGTCAACCCCAAGGAGCGGGTTCGGGCTGCGCGCACCCTTCGGGCAGGCCCCCGGCCTGCCCGATAACGCCTGCCCCGGGGCCGGCAGAGGCTCCCGGGTCAAGGGCGGCCGCAGGCCCGTCGCGCAGCGATGCGCAGCACCCTTGACGCGGGAGGGGCCGGCCCGTACAAGCGCAGCCCGAGCCCGCGGGGGACCCCCTTGACAACCCAACCCCCATAGGAACAGGTGAATCAGCCACGGGGTACCTCTCCAGGGTCGCGAATGTGCCGGCGGTCGAGCGTCCGGTGATCTCAGCCTGTAGATCATCGCGCGCCGCGGCCACCTGGAAGGCCAAAATCGGCGGGGAATGGGAGCGTTGCTCACGCCACCCGAGCCGACACCCTGCTGCAGCACGGGGTCGGCGACACACCGTGAGCATCGTCCGGGGCGCACGACGCGCGACCCGTGAGCCGGGCCACGCGCCCGACGAGCGGCTCAGCGCTGCAGCGGCCAGGTCGCGGCGACCCCGCCGAGCTTGTCCGGGTTGCGCACCAGGTACACCGTGCTGACCAGGCCGTCCTGGACCTCCAGACTGCCCACGGTGTGCAGAACGCCGGCTACGAAGACCAGCGCCCCGAACCGCCCGTTCACCATCGCCGGCTGCAGCCGCCACGTGCCGGTGGCCTTCGCGCCCAACCCGACCAGCATGCGGGCGACCTTGTCGGCGGTGATGACCGGCCGGCGAGCGGCGTTGACCTTCCCACCGCCGTCCGACAGCAGCACCACATCCGGTGCCAGCACGTCCATCAGGCCCTGCAGATCGCCCGTGCTGGTGGCGGCCATGAACCGCTCCACGACCTGCACGGTGTCGGTGTGTCCGCCGGGCAGGCCCGGACGCCGAGATTGCACGTGGGACCGGGCACGATGAGCGATCTGTCGTACCGCGGCGGGCGATTTGCCGACCGCGGCGGCGATCTCGTCATGGCCGAAGCCGAACACCTCGCGCAGCAGGAAAACCGCTCGCTCGTCCGGCGACAGGTTCTCCACCACCAGCATCATCGCCATCGAGACCGACTCGGCGAGCACCACATCGTCCGCGACGTCCGGCGCGGTGAGCAGCGGCTCGGGCAACCACGGCCCGACGTAGTCCTCCCGTTGCCTGGCTCGGCTGCGCAGCCGGTTGAGCGCCTGGCGGGTGGCGATCTGCACCAGGTACGCCCGTGGCTGCCGGATGCCGCCCGGTTGTTCCGCGGCCTGCGCCCACCGCAGGTACGTCTCCTGGACGACGTCCTCGGCGTCCGCGACCGAGGCGGTGATCTCGTAGGCCACGGTGAACAGCAGGGTGCGATGCCGCGCGAACTGGGCCACCGCCGTCGACGCGTGATGCCCACCATGTTCCGGGTGTTCCGGGTGTTCCGGGTGTTCCGGGTGTTCCGGGTGTTCCGGGTGTTCCGGGTGTTCCGGGTGTTCCGGGTGTTCCGAAGGGGCAGCCGCTGTCCCGCCTTTCGGCGTACCGGCGCTCATCGCACCCTGCAGGACTCGGAAAATCCCTGGGACGACAATCCGAGCGCGGAGTTGAAGCGCGATCGCAGATTCTCCACAGCGACCATCATCGTCAACTCGGCAAGCCCGTCGTCACCGAGGTCGGCACGCAATTCCTCGGCCATCTCATCGGTGACGGCCGGGGGCGTGACCGTCATCGCCTCCGCATAGGCGAGCACCCGGCGCTCCGCCCCGGTGAAGACGTTCGAGGTTCGCCAGTGCGGAACGGCCGCGATCTTCTCCGTGTCCAGGCCGTGGGAGTGCGCCTCGTAGTAACCGAAGTCCAGGCACCAACTGCACTCGATCCCGACGGACGCCGCCATGACGGCCAACGCCTTGAGTTGCGGATCGAGGCGGTTCCATCGCATCACCCCGACCTCAAAGACGCTGACGGTGGTGAGTACCCGCCGGTTGTGCGCCATCGCCAGCAGGTTGTCGAGCACTTGCCCGTACTTTCGGGTCGAGAACCAGGTCAGCGCCTTGCCGGTGAGGCCCTTAGGGTTGGTCAATGGGATCCGGGCCCTGCTGACGCGGGTGGGTGCATCGATCGGCGGGGCGGGAACGGGGAGCTGTGGGACCGCGGCGTTGCTGCGATCGGACTCGTGTTGGTCGGCGCCGAAAGACTGTGTCGTCGTGGCGGTGCGTGTGGCCATGAAGCTCTCCTGGGTGGACGGGCGGCCAGGATCGAACACCGGGCCGGGCGAGCGGATCTGCCCGCCACCCTGTCGACACCACCGGTGACGGACATGTGACACCCGCGTCGAATGCCATTGATCACTCCCACTGGGCGCCGCTCTTTCGGACTCGGCGCGCACCCATCGGGCAGGCCCCGGCCTGCCCGATAACGCCTGCCCCAGGGCCGGCAGAGGCTCCCGGGTCAAGGGCGGCCGCAGGCCGTCGCGCAGCGATGCGCAGCACCCTTGACGTTGGAGGGGCGGCCCGTACAACGCGCAGCCCGAGCCCGCGGGGGACCCCCTTGACAACCCAACCCCCATAGGGAATCAGATCAGCTTGGCAGAGAGGGGTGACGTCGACGGTCTCCGCGGTACCGACGAACTCCCCCGCGCGCCGACGGGTTCACCTGGGAGCGGATTGACGCCGGACCGAGCCGATTCAGCAACCACATGGTCAGAACCCCAGCGTGTGCAGTCGCTCGGTGTACTCGTCGGCGGTGATCTCTCCGCGGGCGTATCGCTCGTCCAGAACCTGCCGCGACCGGGCCCGACCACCAGAATCCGAAGCGTCCGGAGCATGGCCGTGGTGCGCCCGGTTGTTCACGGCGATGAGCACCCACACCACCACACCGATCAAGACGAGAAGGACGATGACACCCAGCGCCATCCAAATCCAGCTGCCGCCGTTCCCGTAGCCCATCATCACGACGCCTCCGTTCTGCTGGGCGGTGCGACGGTGTCGACCCGCGACGGACGACACCGGCTGCGCTGTCAGCTCGATACTGCCCACGCACCGGCGGCAGGTGGCAGAGTCGAACGTCCCGGCGTGACAAACGCGTTGGAGCGCAATGGGTATTTGCTTGCCGGCCCGCTCCCGGACGCCTCCGGACCACCCATGACTTCAAGACTGCCCCGGCGTGTAGGACCGCATCCCTGGGGGTCGTGTTGAGGGTGGTGGTGTCAGGTGATGGTTGTGGTGCTGCCCGGTGCCTCGGCGGGTTGGGGGTGCGCGGCGTGTCGGCGCTTGCGGATCCGCCGGGGGGACAGGCGGGGTGGGTAGTACTCGAGCAGTGCGTTGTTGAATTGGGCGCCGAGGATGATGGCCATCGCGGCGAAGTAGTAGAACAGCAGGAACGTGATGGGGGTGGCGAGCGCACCGTAGGTCAGCCCG
>JADGOY010000150.1 GCA_017882715.1 Nakamurella sp.
TCGTTGTCGTATGGCCGCCAGAGGTTGGTGTATGCAGCCGTCAGATCCAGCCAACGGTGGTCACCGGTCTGTTCGGCGGCCGCCTCCCGTTCGTCGAACATGAAGGCGTAGATCGAACTCGGGAACTCCTCGACGGGGCCGGGCGAGAGACCATCAGCACCAAGCACAGTCGTGGTCAGGCGACCATCCGGCGGCACGACTTGCTGAGTCCGGGCCATCGACGCCTCAACACCGTCAGCGGCGTGAACGACGTCATCGTTTGCCCCTCGATAATCGCCCGCTCAGCTGCCAGCCGAAAGCAGACACGCCGCCCTCCATGAGATCAACGGCACCGCGACAACCGACCCCGACGCCGCTGTGGCACTGTCCCTGGTGCTGGTGGTTGTCGCGGTGCCACTTCGCGATCAAGGCGACGGAGGTGACCATCTATCCGGCCACCATCGGTGTGACGAGCGCCACGACGTAGGACCAGCGGATCTGATGAGGAGTCAGGCTCCGCAGGTGAGGACACGAAGCCCGAGAGAGATATGTCCGACAGTGGCCGGTTGCGCTCGATCGATCGCGCGGTGACATTGTCCCTGGTCGGCGGGTCGCGTTGTCCGAGCACCCGTCCGCCGCATAGGCTGGCGCCGGTCGTCGGGATGACGATCTGTAGAGCAGGCGGGAGTTTCTTGAGCCGATGAGCGAACCGGACGACGCAGCGTGGAGCGCCGCGGCCGGTGCACCCCTTTCGGACGATGGCTTCCCTGACCGGGACCCCGGCCTTCCGTTCGTGCTGTCGGACGGTGCTCCAGGCCAGGCCGATCCCGCGCCGGACGAGTCCGGCGAACCCGCCAACGGCGCGTCATCCTCGGAACCCGGGGTACCCGCGACGGACCCTGCGGTGGCGGCCTCGGCGTCACCGGCCCTGCGGGCGTTCCGCGGCCGCGACCCGGTGCCCGCCCCGCTGAACTCGCACGGCCCCGCCATGGTGCTGGCCATGTGCAACCAGAAGGGTGGCGTCGGCAAGACCACGTCCACGATCAACCTCGGCGCGGCGCTGGCCGAGTACGGACGCCGAGTGCTGATGGTGGACCTGGACCCGCAAGGGGCCCTGGGCGCCGGCCTGGGCATCGCCGCACACGAGTTGGATCACACCATCTACAACCTGATGCTGGGCCCGTCGACGGCCCTGACCGACGTGCTGGTGCCGACCGGGATCGAGGGGGTCGACCTGATCCCGGCCAACATCGACCTCTCGGCGGCCGAGGTTCAGCTGATCAACGAGGTGGGCAGGGAGCACACGCTGTCACGGGCGCTGCGCCCGGTCCTGCACGCCTACGACTACGTGCTGATCGATTGCCAGCCCTCGCTGGGCCTGCTCACCGTAAACGCGTTGGCCTGCGCGCAGGGGGTGATCATCCCGCTGGCCGCCGAGTTCTTCTCGTTGCGTGGCGTCGCGCTGCTGGTGGACACCATCTCGAAGGTGCGGGAGCGGATCAACCCGAACCTGTCGGTCCAGGGCGTGCTCGTCACCATGTACGACGGGCGGACGATGCATGCCCGTGAGGTGGTCGCGATGCTGCATCAGCGGTTCGGCGACCAGGTGTACGACACGATCATCTCGCGCACCGTCAAGTTCCCGGAGACGACGGTGGCCGGCGAGCCCATCACGACGTACGCGCCGACCTCAGCGGCCGCCGAGGCGTACCGGGCACTGGCCCGTGAAGTGATCGCTCGATGACCGTTGCACCCGCCGGCCCTGCATTGCCCGGCTCGGCCCCCGCCGACACTCTCGAGCCCGCCGATCCAGTTGAATTCCAGCAGCCGGCAGAGCCCGGGCGACGGCCGTTCCACGTGCGGCTGGCAAATTTCGACGGGCCGTTCGACCTGCTGCTGCAGCTGATCAGCCAGCACCGGATGGACGTCACCGAGGTTGCTCTGCACCAGGTGACCGACGACTTCGTCGCGCACATCCGCGCCATGGGCAGCGACTGGGATCTGGATCAGGTCACCGAGTTCATCGTGGTCGCGGCGACCTTGCTGGACCTCAAGGCCGCACGGTTGCTGCCCGACGAGAACGCCGGCGACTCGCTCGACGACGACGTCTTTCAGATCCGTGACCTGCTCTTCGCCCGGCTGCTGGCCTATCGCGCGTACCAGCAGGTCGCGGCGCTGTTCGCCGAACTTGAGGCGGGGGCGCTGCGCCGGTACCCACGGGCGGTCACCCTCGAGGAGCGCTACTTGGGCCTGCTGCCCGAGGTCCGGCTCGGACTGTCGCCCGGGGAGTTCGCCGCCCTCGCAGCCGTCGCCTTCCTGCCGAAGCCGCCTCCACCCACGGTCAATCTCGACCACATCCATGCGTCGCGGGTGTCGGTGGCCGAGCACCAGGCCGCGGTGCGGTCGATCCTCGCAGACCGGGGGATCGCAACGTTCGGTGAACTGGTGTCCGGATGCGGCGCCACCCTGGAGGTGGTGGCCCGGTTCCTCGGTTTGCTGAACCTGTACCGAGAGGCGCTGGTGGCGTTCGATCAGCCGGAGGCACTCGGGCCGCTGACCGTGCGATGGACCGGACCGCAGCCGGAGCGCGGGCACGGGGATGATCGGGGAACCACTGCGTTGATGGACGAGGAGTACGAGTGAGACGCGAGCAGGTCACGCTGACCGAGGGCCGGTCGAGCGGGCCGGAGTCGAGCGCCGGGGATCCCCCCATTCAGATCAACGCCGCGGAGATCGAAGCCGTGGAGACCGGCACCGTCGAGATCAATCACCATCCGGCCGATGACGCCTCGGTCGAAGCGGCTGGCGCCACGGATACCGAATCGGGAGCGCTGACCGGTGATCCCGATATGGTCCCCGACCACGATCTCGTCGCCGCGCTGGAGGCGGTGCTGCTGGTGGTCGACGCGCCGGTGACGGAGACCGCACTGGCCGCAGCGGTCGGCCACGGCCCGCTGCGAGTGCGCGACGAGCTGTCCGCACTGACCGCGCGGTACACGGCAGCCGGTTCCGGTATCGAACTGCGGGAGATCGGCGGCGGCTGGCGGTTCTACACGAGGGACCGGTTCGCCCCCGTCGTCGAACGGTTCGTGCTCGACGGCGCGCAGGGTCGGCTGTCCAAGGCGGCCCTGGAAACGCTGGCCGTCATCGCTTACCGCCAGCCGGTGACCCGGGCGCGGATCTCCGCGGTCCGCGGAGTCAACGTCGACGGGGTGATCCGGACGTTGACCGCCCGTGGGCTGATCGAAGAATCGGGCAGTGACGCGGACACCGGGGGACTGCTCTACGGCACCACCGGACTGTTCCTCGAGCGGCTGGGACTGGCCGACCTCGGCGATTTGCCGTCGCTCGGTCCGCTGCTGCCGGACGTCGATGGCCTCGACGATGTCTGATGTCGGATCCACCCGCGGGGCTCGAGATGCACAGCAGAGGAACGAGAATCAGGCCGAGGGCGTGCGGCTGCAGAAGGTCCTGTCGGCGGCCGGTGTCGCCTCCCGTCGCAAGGCCGAGGAGCTCATCCGCTCCGGCCGGGTGAAGGTCGACGGCATCGTGGTGCGCGAAATGGGACTGCGCATCGATCCCGATGCCGCGGTCGTGCACGTCGACGGCAACCGGGTGGTGCTCCGGGAGGACCAGGTTTATCTGGCGCTCAACAAGATGCCCGGCATGCTCTGCACCATGTCCGACGAGCTGGGCCGCCCGCACATCGGCGAGCTGCTCGTGGACCGTAAGGAGCGGCTGTTCCACATCGGCCGGCTGGACATGGATTCCGAGGGCCTGCTGCTGTTGACCAACGACGGTGACCTGGCCCATCGGCTCACCCACCCGTCGTACGGCGTGCCCAAGACCTACATGGCCGAGATCCCCGGACCGGTCCCGCGTGATCTCGGCCGGCGGTTGCGCGCCGGGATCGAACTGGAGGACGGGCCGGCCAAGGTCGACTCGTTCGAGGTGGTCGACGTGCACAACGGCCGCGCCGTGGTCGAGATCGTGCTGCACGAGGGCCGCAATCACATCGTGCGGCGGCTGCTCGGCGCGGTCGACCACCCGGTCTCCCGGCTGGTGCGCACTCAGATCGGTGACGTCCAGCTGGGCCACCAGCGGCCGGGCACCCTGCGCAAGCTGAACCCGGTGGAGATCGCGCAGCTGTACAAGGCGGTCGGGCTGTGACCGCGTCGACCGGCCCCGGTATCGGTGGGACCAGTGGGACCGGCGGCGCCGCAACAAGTTTCGTCATCGCGATCGATGGTCCGGCCGGCACCGGGAAGTCCACCATCGCGCGTCGGGTCGCCGTCGCGCTGGGTGCCGGGTATTTGGACACCGGGGCGATGTACCGGATCGTGTCCCTGGCCGTGCTGAGTGCGGGGATCGATCCCGCCGACCCGACCGGGGTCGCGGAGTTGTTGCCCCGTTTGACGTTCGACACCCCGGTTGACCCGGCCGAGCAGCGCCATCTGCTGGCCGGGCGCGATGTTTCGGACGAGATCCGCGGTCGGGACGTCACTCTCGCGGTGACTCCGGTGTCGGCCAATCCCGCGGTGCGGGCCTGGCTGCTGGGTCGGCAGCGCGAGTTGGCGTACTCCGGGCGGATGGTCGTGGAGGGCCGCGACATCGGAACAGTGGTCACGCCTGACGCGCCACTGAAGATCTACCTGACCGCGGACGCGAGCGAACGTGCCCGGCGTCGGCACCAGCAGAACGCTGTCCGGCCGGGTGTTCCGGTCGGCGGCGGTGCTGAGGCTCACGACAACGACGGCACCGCAGCCGATCTGGCCGCGGTCGCGCTGGACCTGCACCGCAGGGACTCGCACGACTCGACGCGTCGGCATGCCCCGCTGCAGGCCGCCGCCGACGCCGTGGTCATCGACTCTTCCGAATTGGCCGAGCCCGAGACGGTCGAGCGCGTGCTGACTCTCGCGACGGAGCGGGGCATCCGATGAGGTGGTTCAACCTGGGCGGGTCCGCTGATCCACCTCCCGAGCACACCGGCCCGAAGGGCATGGACCGCGGTCGGCGGATCGGCATCACGTTGTGTTTCTTCATGTATCGGATGCGGGTCCGGGGGATGGACCGGGTGCCGACATCGGGTCCACTGGTGGTCGTGGCCAATCACCAGAACTTCATGGACGGCGCCGTGCTGTTCGGGTTGTTGCCGCGGCGGGTGTCGTTCCTGGTCAAGGCCGAAGCGGTGAAGGGCCCGCTGGGTTGGCTGCTGACCAACGTCGGGCAATACGCCTTGGTGCGCGATGTGCCCGACCGGGAACCGTTGCTGAAAGCGCTGGCCCAACTCAAGGCCGGCGGCGCGATCGGCATCTTCCCCGAAGGCACCCGCGGCGCGGGCAACGTCACGAACGTCTTTCCCGGGGCCGGCTGGCTGGCTGCTCGGGCCGGTGCCGTCGTCGTCCCGGTCGCGCTGCGCGGCACCGCCCGTCCCGAAGGGCGGAAGCATCGCCGGTTCAAGCCCGAGGTGCACATGCTGGTCGGTGACCCCTTCCCGGTTCCCCGTGGCGGCGGTAAGACCGCGGTCGCGGCTGCCACCGAGGAGATCCGGCAACAGCTCGCCGCCCTGGTCGTCACACTGGACGCCGACATTGCTTCTGGCGCATCAGCGAAGGCGACCCGATGAGCGAGATCGACAGGGAAGAAGAGATCCTCAGCCTCAGCCAGGACGTCGACGCCGCTCCCGATGACGGAACCTGGTCGCAGGAAAGCGAATTCACCGGCTGGGAAGAGGACGGGGACGCGCCCGGTGACGACGGGCCGACGCTGCCGGTCCCCACGCTGGCCGTCGTCGGCCGGCCCAACGTGGGCAAATCCACCCTGGTCAACCGGATCATCGGCCGGCGCGCGGCCGTGGTGCAGGACATCCCGGGCGTCACTCGGGACCGGGTGTCGTACGAGGCGTTGTGGCGTGGGCGGAAGTTCACCGTGGTGGACACCGGTGGCTGGCAGCCCGACGCCGATGGGCTGCAGGGCGCGGTGGCCGCGCAGGCGCAACGCGCGATGCTGACCACCGACGCGGTGTTGGTGGTGGTGGACGCCTCGGTGGGCGCGACCGCGACCGAAGAGGCGATGGCCCGGGTGCTCCGGCGTTCGCGCCGTCCGGTGATCCTGGCGGCGAACAAGGTCGACGACGAGCGGGCGATGGCCGACGCGGCCGCGTTGTGGTCGCTGGGTCTGGGCGAGCCGTATCCGGTGTCCGCGCTGCACGGCCGTGGTTCGGGTGACCTGCTCGACGCCGTGCTCGACGCGCTGCCCGAGGCGCCCTCCGAGTTCGTCGGGGTGGCCGGCGGTCCGCGTCGCGTCGCGCTGCTGGGCAAACCCAACGTGGGCAAGTCGTCGCTGCTGAACAAGCTCAGCGGCGACTCCCGATCGGTGGTCGACGAGGTGGCCGGGACGACGGTCGACCCGGTCGATTCGCTGGTTCAGCTGGGCGATCAGACGTGGCGGTTCGTCGACACCGCGGGATTGCGGCGCAGGGTCAATCAGGCCAGGGGGATGGAGTTCTACGCTTCGCTGCGAACCCAAACCGCTTTGGAGGCAGCGGAAGTCGCGATCGTGCTCATCGACTCGTCGGAGCCGCTGTCCGAGCAGGACCAGCGGGTGATCTCGATGGTGATCGATTCCGGCCGGGCTCTGGTGATCGCGATGAACAAGGCCGACCTGGTCGACGCGGATCGCCGCGCGGAGGTCGAGCGGGAGTTGCAGCACGACCTGGTCCGGGTCACCTGGGCCGAACGGATCAACATCTCGGCCCGCACCGGGCGAGGGGTGCACCGGCTGGCGCCGGCCCTGGCCACGGCACTGGATTCGTGGGACCGGCGGATCCCGACCGGCCGGCTGAACTCCTGGCTCGGTGAGTTGATCGCGGCAACGCCCCCGCCGGTCCGCGGTGGCAAGCAGCCGCGGGTGCTGTTCACCACCCAGGCGGCGAACCGGCCGCCGACGTTCGTGCTGTTCACCACCGGGTTCCTGGAGGCGGGCTACCGGCGCTTCATCGAGCGGCGGCTGCGGGAAGACTTCGCGTTCGTCGGCTCGCCGGTGCGGGTCAACGTGCGGGTGCGGGAGAAGCGCGGCCGCAAGAGCTGATGCAGGGTGCGTCGGTGGCCAGTACGGGTCGCGCAAGGCCGATTCGGCGCAGGACGCCGCTGTGGTCGAGGTGGCGGGGGCGTGGGACCGTGTCGGCGCGGAGGGAGCTGCGGATCCCTCCGACCCAGACCCTCCCCGTGACGACGTCAGGAGGGCGCGTCGGAATAGGGTGGTGCGCTCAGCTCGGACATTGGCTCGAGGCGACGCTCCAGGCGGACCGCGGCGAGGCGGATGGCCATCTCGGGCAGTGCTTCAACACAGATGGAACCGAGCAGGTCCTGGACCGCTTGTGCGACACACCGCTCGATCACGCTCTGTGGGATTAGCCCGTCGAATCGCGGACCCAGCTCCTGAACGATCGCCGACGTGGCCGCCGTCGTGTCGCTTCGCTCGGCCGCGCCCTGCCGCCTCACCTCCAGGACAGGGCCCAGGGAAAGGACAGGTTGGGCGCGGGCGGTCGGTTCGGTATCAACCGTCACCGAGGTTGTGGACAGAGCTGGTGTGGACATCGGCGGCTCAGATCAGACGTGGACTCGGAGCCGGTTGTAGACAGCGACGGCCCCGGCGACGACCTCTGCGACGGCGTCTTTGCGTGTGAGATCGCTCCGCGTTTGCGTCGTCGTCATGTCCGACACCATCCATCTCCACGCCGCTCGATGGCAGGGCCGAAGGTCCCGGTCTTTGCGCCGGACGGCCCCAGGCGACCACGGACATGCTTTTGGCGCCTGCCGTCCGAGCCGACAACACTGCCAGTTCGGGCTTCGGCTTCGGCTTCGGGTCGGGTGGGCAACCCGGCCAACAGACACCTGCTGCGGCTGTCAGTGGCGTCCTCGAAGCCCCCCATCCCGATGCGGTACGAGGCGGCAAGCCCCTGAATGATTCGAGCGTTCGTCAGCCTCGCGCCTGCAGTCGGTTGGCGGCCTCCCGGCTCGGCAGACCCATCAGGGCCGGTGCGTCGAGCGTCGGTCGAGCCTTCGGCGACCACGGGTCTTTGGGCCCTTGTTCGCTACATCAATCGGAGGGAGCGTTGGTTGGACAGCAGGGATGCGGACCTTGCGGTGAGAGGACTGACAATGTCCACCAACGAAAACCGCCGCGCCGGAGTCGAAGCGCACAATGCGGTCGCCAAGTCGAGCAGGCCGGTATCCAGACATGAAGTCGCCATGCAGCACTATCTCGCCGCGGCCGCCTACCACGAGCGAGTCGAGCAGACGCGGCCCTCGACAAGGCCGGAACGCCGCGAAGGGGGTGCGACACCCGCGGCCGCCTTGGTGTCGATTGCCCCTACCCAGGACATCCAGCGCACGGCCAATCCCGCCACGGCAGCTGAGGCTGGTGGCGAAATCAGTTCTCGCAGAGCCGATCTCATCGTGGTCGGTGTCGACGAATCGGTGGGTTCTGCCCGAGCCGTGGACTGGGCAGTTGCCGAGGCCGAGCGTCGGCACGGTTCCGTGCGCCTGGTGAACGCCGTTGCCGAACTCGCCGACTTCGCGCCGGAAGGGGCTGTGTTCGGTCTTGTCAGCCTCGAGGGGCAGCCCCAGCATTCCGCCGAACACGCCGCCATGGCTGGCGCTCGGGCGGAATCGTTGCTCGACAGAGTCGGCGCTGATGTGCGGCGTGCCCACCCGACGGTGGGCGTGACCACTCGATTGGTTCGCGACAACGCCGCGGCAGCACTGCGTCAGGAGTCCGAGCAGGCCGGGATGACGGTGGTTGGATCACGCGGCGCCGGCCGGCTGACCGGCGTGATCTTGGGGTCGGTGGCGTTGACTCTTGCCTCCGACAACCCTGCCCCGGTCGCCGTCATCCATCGACACGATCCGATCGACCCGACGGGTCCGGTCGTTGTGGGCGTCGACGGGTCACCGGCCGGCCAACGAGCCATCGCGCTCGCGATCGAGGAAGCCGCATTGCGGCATACCGATCTCAATGCGGTGCATTCCTGGAATGACAGCGTCGTTGACGGGGACTTCCCGGAATTTCCGTTGCTGGTCGACCCCGTCGCGATCGAACAGGAAGAACGTGCGCTGCTATCCGAACAACTTGCCGGTTGGCAGGACAAATATCCCGATGTGCACATCCAGCAGCGAGTGGTTCGGAGTCGCCCGACGCCTGCATTACTGGACGCCAGCCGAACAGCGCAACTCGTCGTTGTCGGCACCCGGGGGCGTGGTGGCTTCACCGGCCTGCTGTTGGGCTCCACCAGCCACGCACTCATCGCCCATGGCTCTTGCGCGGTCATCGTCGTCCGTTAATGTTCTGTGCGACCTACCTCAACTGGTGCTCGGTGCCGGTGGACAGCAGGTAGTTCACGGACCAGTCGCAGGCATGCACGGCTGCTTCCCGCCAGCGGCCCGGGCTCTTCGAATATGTGGGGTGGCACCCTCGACAATCGTCAGGTGGTTGGGGCAGCGCAACTGAGCCTGGGCTCCGATTCGGGTTGGAAATGGACCTCCAGCCGATCGCCGGATTGGCCCGGTGATGGCGGGATCCACGGACGGTGGAGGCGCAATAGCCGGTTCGGTGTTCTACCCGGGAGCAAGCGTCCTACTCGGGCAGCGGGCGTCCCGCGACCGGCAGCAGACCCGCCGAAACCAGCTCGACGGTGACCGTCACGGCCAACGCCTGGACCAGCAGGAGTGAGACGAGGACCAGCAGTTGCACGGCGCCTGCCTGCACAGGTGAGGCGCCGGCCAGCAGGACGCCCACGAAGGCACCCGGCAAGGTCACCACGCCGACGGTGCGGGTTTGGTCCAGTCCGGGCACCAGGGCGAGAGCGGCCGCACCGCGGGCGACCAGGGTGACCCCCTCGCGGCGCGAAAGCCCGATGGACAGCGCAGCCTCGTACGAGCTGCTCTGCATGGTCAGCTCCTCGGTCAGCCGCCGGCCGGCGAGGGAGGTCGCGGTCATCGCCCCGCCGATGAGGATCCCGGCGGTGGGCAGGACGGCGATCGGTTCGATGGGCATCGCCGTGCTGAGCAGGATGGCCGTCATCGTGGGCACGATCCCGGCCAGGATCGGGGCGGCCGTCCACCACGATCGGGGGCGGAGCGAGCCGGTGATCCGGTGTGCCGAGGTGCCTGCCGCGACTATCACCATGAGGGCCAGGAAGGCCGCGGTCCAGCCGATCGAGCGGAGCACGAATCCGATGACCAGGCTGACCACGGTGAGTTGGGCGGCCGCCCGGACCGCAGCGATCGCGATGTCGCGGCCGCGTCCCAGGCCCGCGAGTTCGGTCGTTATTGATGCGGTCGCGGCGAGGACCACCAGCAGCGCAGCGAGAGGCCAGCCGAGCGTCACCGTGTTCATGCGTGCCTCCGCTGTTGAGGCGAGGTCGGGCCCCCGGTGTCGGGTGGTCTCGTCCGTCCTCGCCCTGCGGTAGTCTTCATGGCGCCCGGGATACCCGGGTGGCCGGGATGTGGCGCAGCTTGGTAGCGCACTTGACTGGGGGTCAAGGGGTCGCAGGTTCAAATCCTGTCATCCCGACCAGCGAAAGAGCCCGCACACCAACAGGTGTCCGGGCCTTCTCTTGCCCGGACACGGGCCATCCGCAGGCCCGCCTAAAGACTTTGGTGCGGAGTTTCGTGCGAAGGCCCCTGGCGGCAACTGCCGAGCGT
>JADGOY010000326.1 GCA_017882715.1 Nakamurella sp.
GACCGGCGGAACCGGTTGGGCTGCCGGATGTCTCGGGGGCTTGTTCGGGCGTGGCCTTGCCCGGAGTGGACGTCTCTTCCGCTGGGTTGCTCGGCTGGCGGCCGCAACCGCTGGACCCGGCAAGTCCGGTGCCGCAGCACTGGGCCTTCGCCGCGGCGCCGCAGCAGCTGACCTGCTCGGCGGGCGCGCAACACCCGTTGACGGTCCCCCGATCCGGACCCGGCCTGGCTGAGTTCTCTCTTAATCTCTCAATACATCGATTACGCTATGCGTGCTTTTGTATGCGGCTGTCGGGGACTGTGGTTGGTGTGCTGCGGAGACCGCAGTTCAGCACGCTGACAGGGCGCTGCGGTCATACTGTCCACGGATGTAGCGACGTGCGAGGAACGCAGTGAGCGAGGTGAGGAAGAAAGCTGATGACCGAGCTGGTTGTTGATCTGGATCGCTCCAGCCCGGTCCCGTTGTATTTCCAGGCCGCGCAGAACATCGAGCAGGCAATCACCGGCGGGGTCCCGCGCTCGGGGACCGGCTCGACGACGAGATCACCCTGGCCTGCCGGTTCGGGCTCTCCAGGCCGACGATGCGCCGGGCGATCGCGGAAATGGTCGACAAGGGCATGCTGGTCCGCAAGCGCGGCGTGGGCACCCAGGTCGTGCACGGCCTGGTCACCCGACCGGTCACGCTGTCCGGCTTGTTCGAGGAAACCTGGGCACAAACACACAGCTGGCTATTGACGGGTCCGGGTCGCATCCGGGCGCCACGGATCTCCGTGCTTCCTGACGTATTGCGTGACCACGTAACGCCACGGGACGACGGCGAAGACGATCAGGACGACGAGGCAGGAATAGAAGATTTCCGCAGTGGCCTGATCCAGCTCACCGCTGATCCACAGCGGTAGAACGACAACGGCCACCCAAATGAATTTCCAGCCGATCTCGAAAAGCAGGATGGGCAGCATCTTGATCGGGTAGCGAAGCCCGAGGAACGAAAGGAGCGACAAGGCCACCAGCATGCATGTCTCCACCCCCTCCATCAGGGGCCACGGCCTGTCATGGTTGATGATCAGCGGCCACTTCGTCACGGCGATTCCGGCGGCCATCACAAGATAGCCGAGCCGCAGGAGGTAGAGGCGCGTGAGTGACACCTGGGCGAATGCGGCGGTGCCCTTCCGGTCGTTTCGCTGCAACTTTGTTTCCGTTGTGGGACTGGTCATGACGGTTCTCCTCTTGCTGTGGATGGATGACAACGGTTTGGTTGCGGGGCGTCCTTGACAAGGTGATGACCTCTTGAGCGCAGGCGCTTCGAGCTGTGGCGGGTAGCCGCCCGGCGACGAGCAGCGCAAGATCGGCCCGCGGGGTCGGGTTCGACGAAGGGTGCAATAGCGGTCTCCGCGACCGGCGGGGTCGACAGCGGCTGGATCGGTCTGGTGGCGTCGATTTCGTCGTCTCGGTCCGCCGCCAGGCAGGTCTTCCTCTGTGCGTGAGCCGTCTCGTGCGAGGGTGTTGGTGTGGGTTCCCCGGAGGCGCTGACGACTGGCCGGTGTCTGTAGGCCTAGCCGGTCGCGATGCGGGTCAGCAGGCGTCTGCGGAGCCGGTGTAGCTGTGGCATCAGTCCGTAGATGACGATCGGCACCGCGATGGTCGCGAGCACGAAGGTGCGCAGGACCGGTGTCATTGGTCTGAGCCAGTCGCCGAGGGTCAGGTTGAGGATGGTGAGTGTCGGAAAGACGGCCAGCCAGATCATCAGGGCGAGCTGGTGCTTGGTCGGCGGCCCGAGAGCACCGGGCGTCGAATGCGAGGCGGGGTTCTGGTGGGGCGGAGGGGTGGTCATGCTGACTCCTGATGGCTGTTCGCGGTGGGTGCGAGGGCGAACCCGTGGTCCAGGTCTCGGACGGCGTTGCGGACGTCTTCCTCGACTAGGTCGGCGTTCAATGCGACGGCGGCCGCGGAACCGGCGCCTGCGGCGGTGATGACCTGGGCGCGCGGGTCGACAATGTTTCCGGCCGCCCAGACGCCGGGGACACTGGTGCGCCCGGTGGTGGCGACGGTGACCCAACCGTCGACATCGACATCGCAGCCGAGGCCGACCAGCAAGGCGCTGTTCGGGATGAAGCGGGGCGGCACGAACAATGCGTCGACAGGAATGACGCATCCGTCGCGCAGCTGCACGCCCCGCAGCTCGTCCGCGTCGTCGATGACCAGCTGATCGATGGTGCCCTCGACGACGCCGATACCGCGGGCGAGCAGCTGGCTTCGCGGGGCGGTGGTGAGGATGTCGGGCGGAGTGAAGTAGGTGAGGTCGTGGGTCCACTGCCGAACGATGTGCGCGTAGCGGACAGCGCCCGGGGTGCCGCCGATGACGCCGAGCTGGTGGTCGCTGACCTCGTAACCGTGACAATAGGGGCAGTGCAGAACATCTCGGGCCCACCGCTCGCGCAGGCCGGGGATGTCCGGCAGCTCATCGCGGAGGCCGGTGGTGACCAAAACTCGCCGAGCGGAGATTCGCTGTCCGCCGGCAAGGAGCGCCAGGAATCCGTGGCCATCGGCAACAAGGTCGGTGACCGTGCCGTCGACGATCTCCCCGCCGTAACTGTTCACTTCGTCGCGTCCGGCGGCCAGCAGTTCGGCGGGCGGCATGCCGTCACGGGAGAGGTAACCGTGCATGTGAGCGGCTGGGGCGTTGCGCGGGCTCCCGGCGTCCACCACCAGGACTGTGCGGTGGGCCCGCGACAGCACCAACGCCCCGGACAGGCCGGCGGCACCCCCTCCGATGACTACTACGTCGTATTGACTCATGCCCCAAGGCTGGAGCCGAGTGACCGGATCACCTACGAACGTTGCTGTTTCTGGGAAATCCGAGTCAGATGAGCCTCGTGGACGACATTTCCGCGGCGAAGATTGCCGCCGCACTCGAGCAGGTCGGGCCCCGGCTCAAGGGACTCCGCACCCAACGAGAAATGACCCTGACCGGTGTCTCCACGTCGACCGGGATCTCCAAGAGCACACTGTCGCGACTCGAAACCGGTCAGCGGCGCCCCACCTTGGAACTGCTGCTCGCGCTCTCACATGCCTACCGGGTGCCGTTGGACGACCTCGTCGCGGCGCCCGAGGAAGGCGATCCGCGCCTGCGGCTCAAACCTGGACGTGTTAAGGGCAGGACGGTGATCCCGTTGACCCGGCAGCCGGATGGGATGCAGGCCTGGAAGATCATCATCCCGACCAGCAACGCCACCCCAGAACCACGGGCCCACGACGGCGACGAATGGATCTACGTGCTGTCCGGGCACATGCGTTTCGTCCTCGGAGACCAAGACATGGTGCTCGGACCAGGCGAAGTCGCGGCATTCGACACAAAAGTGCCGCACTGGTTCGGCAGCACCGGCGACGCGCCCGCCGAAATTCTCAGCATCTTCGGGCGACCCGGTGAACGCATGACAATCCGGACGACACCTCCGTAAAGCCTGGCCG
>JADGOY010000327.1 GCA_017882715.1 Nakamurella sp.
CGGCGCTGACCCCGTTGTTAACACCTCCTCGCCAATATGGACCGTTCAGGTAGGACAACTCCAGGGCCTCGACGTCCCCGTGCCGCCCCCGTCCGCCGTGGCAGTGACGACTGCCTACTTCGCAGCAGACTCGTAGCAAAGGGGTAAGGCATGGAAATAGGCAATCCAAATTCGGCAGTGTCCTAGTCTATTCGTCACTGTGACATATTGCCCCGCATTACGATGCAAAGACGTTGCCATACAGCGGATATCGAGCGAGCGGCTCAGCAGCCGACAAGCTCCGTTATGTTAACTAGTCCGCTTGTTCCCTCTTGCCGATTCGTAGGGTCTTGATATTGTGAGCACATGGCACGTTACCGCGACATCGCGGCAGACCTCAGGACCCGCATCGCTGCCGGCGAGTTCGCACCCGGCGACCAGCTCCCGCCGATCACGGCACTGATGGAGCACTACAAGGTGCCGGGCCTGAACACGATCCGGCAGGCCCAGCAGCTGCTGGTCGACGACGGCCTGGTCGAGACCCGGCAAGGCGTCGGTTCATTCGTGTTGCGCGACGAACCGGTCCTGCGGCCGGTCGACGTGCTCGCCGAGCTGCGCACCGCGCGCAGCGCCCTCAACCGTGCGATCACCGCGCTGGAGGTCCCGCCCCACAGCGGTCTCCCCGCGTCCCGGCCGTAAACCCTCCTCAGCCCTACTGGAAGCACACGATGACCCCGAAGCCGACCTGGGTCGACGGCCGCGTCGATGCCCTGCTCGCCGCGCTACACGACCTCGGCATGTCCGCATCGCGCGCCGCCGCCACCGAGCTCATACACGAACGCGTCCAGTGGGTGTCCTCCCAGACGGGCATCTCCCCCACCGCCGCACGGCGCTACCTCACCGACGACGCGCTCGCCGACCTCGCCCGCACCATGGTCATCTCGGTGGCGGACGAAACGCCCGGCGCCGACGTCACCGAATCGGCCCGCACCGCCGCGGTACCGCTGCCGATCCTGGGCCGCTGCATCGCCGGCCTCGCCGAAGCCATCCAAATACGGCTTCGCGAACTCGACGACCTCGACCACCTGCGCACCACCGTTGCCCAGCTAGCCCAGGCGTTGTCCGCCATCGGCCAGGTCACCTCCGATCACACACCAGACCAGACAGGTCGCGCCGCAGCCGTGGTGATGATGCCGCCGGGACTGGTCAACCGTGCCGGCCGCTATCTGGAGGCCGCCGCAATCCTCGTCCACGAGGGCGTGCTGCCCGAGGACTTCAGCACAGCCCATGCGGGCCAGCTCGCAGCCACTTTCATGCAAGACGCCGCGAGCCTGCGCTACTACGCCGACGAGCAGGCCGGCGAGTGAGCGTGACGCACCGCAGCATCCCGGCGCGAAAGTCCGGCCAGAGCCAGGGATTCCGGCCATGAGCCCGGCGCCGGACGCATGATGCAGATCAACTATCAGCGCCCAGCCGAGCAAAGCCGTGCGGAGAGAAGGACACTCGCAGGGCTCGCAGGCCAGCCAAGACCACTACCTACGTTGGGCGGAGGGATGGGTTGCTGCTTTCTTGCCATTGGCCAAGGCCGCAAGGGGATCAGCGGAACCGCCAGGGAGGGCCTCCAATGATTTACGCACGACTGGTCTCGGAATGATGGAAAGAAGGAACACTTGGAGAAACGGGAGCCTGCACGTGGTTCCATCCGTGTTGTGTACGTCGCCTCCCTAGCTGGATTTCAGCTGGGGGAGTGAGTCAGCCGGGTGTGCACCGGTTGGTCCGTCGCAGCAATGGGACCCGAAGTGTCACCTCGCCGTTCCGCGCGGGCAGGAGGGTGCGCTTCCGTTACGGGGGCATCTGGTTCGACGACCCTGATGCCCACGAGATCACACCCGAAGGCTCACTGGTCTGGTCCGCCCATGACCGCCGCTGGCCGCCGGCATGGGCGATCGTGCTTCAGTTCAGATAGGTGGGACTTGCTGACTTGCTGACCTGCCTCAACTGAAATGCGCACGCGCAGCCCTCTGACCTTCACCTATCTCCGTGCCTGACAATCTCATGTGCCGACCCTTCAGGATCGTCGGTCGAGTTCACAACCATTCGGGGTTCGGAGAGCGACGTCGCGCCGCATTGCGACGCGCGGCCATTTGTCCAGGCCGCGGCGTGCCTCCTGGTCCCGGATACGGCGCAGGTCGTCACCCAGTTCGTCGTCGCTGACCATGTGAAAACCCAAGCGCTGGTAGTAGGGCGCATTCCAGGGAACCTCGGCGTAGGTCGTCAACGTCAACGCCCGCAAACCGTGCCGGGCCGCCCAGCCGTCGGCGAACCGCAGTAGCGCTGCACCCAGGCCCCGTCGCGCGTGGCTGGGGTGCACGGACAGTTGCTCGATGTGGGCGCCGTCGTTGATGACCCGCACCAACAGATATGCGACCGGGATGTCCCCGGTATCGGCGCAGACCCAGGCGTGACCGGCCAGCTGAAATGCCGCTAACTCTTCGACGGTGAGGGGTTCGTCGTCGGCCACCTCAGCCATACCGAGCCCGCGGAATGGCTCGCCCGCGGCGCGCTCCAAATCGCGGAGGGCCAGAAAATCCTCACGTCGAGCCGCTCGGATCATGTCCGATTCCCTGGTCAAAGTGGCCTGGTCAAAAAGTGGCCCGTCGGTAGTCAACTGCAGGTGCCGGAGGCAACGGCGCGCAGACAGCGCCAATATAGCCGCGCCGTGAGGGCCATTGTCGGCAATCACCGGATGCCGCCGAGCAACGGGCTCTCGCATGCCCCACGGCTGGACCCGCCATTGGCTGCTGATCTTCGACAAATGCAGAGAGTCCCGACGACATCGCCCATTACCTAGGCGCCGGCTCCGGGCACATCGCATGCCCCGTGACTGGAGCTGACGCGGTGCTGGTCGGGCAGTGCGATCAGAGTCTGCGGCGAGCGTTCAGGCCACCGGTTCGCCGTCCCGGTAGACCGGAAGCCAGCTGGTGACGGCGTGATGTGGGGATTCGGGCTCTTCGGGATCTACTTCTTCACCTCGCTCTATCTGCAGGGGGTGCTGGGCTTCTCCCCCACGGAAGCGGGCGCGGCCTTCGTGCCGATGGCCCTGTTGATGGCGACCGGCGCGGTGATCTCGGAGCGGGTGTCCCACCGGCTCGGGGCATACCGGGTGGTCGGCGCGGCAATGCTGCTGATGGCGGCGGGCGTCGCCTCGGTCAGCCTGCTCGGTGCGGACGCCGACTTCGCTTCCCTGATGCCCAGTTTCGCGGTGATCGGGATCGGCGGTGGCCTCACCGTGCCGCTCACCGCCAGCGTGCTCGACGCCATGCCGCGCGCCGAGGCCGGTGTCGCGTCCGGGATCTTCAACGCCTCCCGCGAGGTGTCCGGGCTGCTGGGCATCACCGTCATCGGCGCGGTGCTGACCGCTCGGCAGTCGGTCCTGCTGTCCGCCGGTCAGTCGCCCGTGGACGCCTTCCTGGGTGG
>JADGOY010000328.1 GCA_017882715.1 Nakamurella sp.
CCAGTACGTTGTCGATCATCAGGCACACCTTTTCTGATCCCCGTGAACGGGCCCAGGCCATCGGCATCTGGGCCGGCGTGGCGGGGATCGCGATCGCCGCAGGCCCGGTCCTCGGCGGCGTCCTCGTCGACAGCCTGGGCTGGCAGAGCGTCTTCCTGATGAACGTGCCGATCGGGATCATTGGCCTGATCGTGGGGTTCTTGTTCGTGGTCGAGTCCAAGGACCCGGAGGGACGGCGATTGGACCTGCCTGGGCAGGTGCTGGCGATCGCGGCGGTCGGGTCGCTGACGTACGCGCTGATCGAGGGCAACAACCTCGGTTGGGGTTCGATCGTGATCGTGACGCTGTTCATCGTCGCGGGCGCCAGCCTGGTGCATTTCCTTGTCGTCGAGGCACGGACGGCCAGCCCGATGCTCCAACTGAAGTTCTTCGCCGACCGGGTGTTCGCCACCGCGAATGTGGTGGCCTTCCTGCTGTTCTTCGGCCTGTTCGGCGTGCTGTTCTTCATCAGCCTGTTCCTGCAGAACGTGCAGGACTACAGCCCCGTCCAGGCGGGCATTCACTTCCTGCCGGCGACCCTAAGCATTGCGTTGACCGCACCGATCGCCGGGAAGCTGTCCAGCCGCTTCGGCTCGCCGTTACCCATGGCCTCCGGCCTGACGATGATGGGCATCGGCACCCTGTTCGTCGGCGGGATCTCCGCGGACAGCGCGTACTCGTCGTACTGGTGGGCGCTCGCGCTGGTCGGCATCGGCGTCGGGTTGACCATGACGCCGATGACGGCAGCGGTGATGGCCGCCGTTCCCCCGGAACGAGCAGGGATGGCGAGCGCGACCACGACCACCAGTCGTGAGATCGGCGGCGTCTTCGGGATCGCGCTGCTCGGCGCCCTGGTCACAGGCCAGATGCGCACTTCGCTGGACACGTCCCTGCTGCAGCTCGGCGTACCCGATCAGACGAGGACGGCGCTGGTGGACGCGGCGACCCAGGGCGGCGCCGGACACGATGCCGGTCAGGTTCCCGGTCTGGATGCCGCCCTGCTCAAGACCCTGAGCAACGACGCCTTCGTGCAGGGCCTGCAGGTGGCGTGCACCGTGGCCGGCATCGCCCTGCTGATCGGGGCGGTGCTCGCAATGTTCGGCATGCGGCCGCAGCGGCTCCCGTCAGAGGGCCGGCATCGTCGGGTGTGACGTGGTCGCCGGGTGTCGCCCGGTCAGCGGGCGACCCGGGCCCGTCCCCCGGTGGCGACGACTGTTGACGGCTCCCGAGCGGCGCGGATCAGGTCCGCGGCACGCTCAGTGATCATCGTGGTGGGCGCGTGGGTGTTCCCGCGCGGGATCACCGGCATCACCGAGGCGGCCACGACGCGCAGGCCGTCGATGCCGCACACCCGTTAGCTCGGGGTCGACAACCGCTGATTCGTCAACGCCCATCCGGCAGGTGCCGACAGGGTGGAACATCGTGTCCACTCTCGTCCCGATGTCCCGGCGCAGGGACCATGTCAGCCCGGTCGACCCGATCGTCACAGCGGGAGCGTGCCGCTGCCTGGCCGCCGCCGCGAGCGGCTGTTCACCACCGATGGCCAGGGCCAGCTCGACCCCGCGCACCAGGGTGTCCAAGTCGGCCGGCTCGCGCAGGTAGCCCGGGCGGAGCGTGGGCGGGTCGAGGGGGTCGCCAGAGCGGAGCACGATCTCGCCGCGGCTCGCCGGCTGGAGCAGGATCGCGCCGATCGCGTAGCCGTGCTCGAACGGTTCGACCAGTTTCTCGTCACGGACGTCGCCGAGGAGGACCGGGGCGAAGACCGGCTGCAGGTCGGGGGGTGCCCCTATGACCTTTGTCAAGCAGCAGCAGGTGTCGGGTGGGCGTAGGGCGGGCGTAGGGCTTGTTGTCTCGGAGCAGGGCGTAGAGGACGTCGGTGCGGCGGCGGGCGAGGGCGATGAGGGCTACGTTGTGCTTCTTCTGCTGAGCTCGTTTGCGGTCCTAGTACGTCCGAGAGACGGGGTCGCTCAGGGCGGCGAACGCGGACAGGAACAGCGCTCGTTTGAGGACCTTGTTGCCGCCGCGGGGTTGGGTGTTCCTCCGCGGAGGAGGTCCCTGATCGGCGGGTGACCGGGGCGAGACCGGCGTAGGAGGCGAGGTGCCCGGCGGTGGGGAAGTCCTTGCCGACGACCTCGGGTGAAGGATGCGTGCGCAGGTCCTGACGCCGACGCCGGGCATGGTGGTCAGGACCTTGGAAAGCGGGTGCGCCGCCACGAGTTCCTCGACCTGTTCGGCGACTTCGGCGCGCTTCTGCCGCAGCGCCGCGAGCTGCGCGGCCAGCCGGGGCAGCACGATGCCGGCGGCGTTCGTGCCGGTGACGACGACGGTCTGCGCGGCGAGCGCGGCGAAGATCTCATCGGTGAGCCGGCCGCCGAGCCGTGGTGCCTTCTTGAGCAGCCGGGTCCGCACCTTGGTCTTCCCGGCTGCGGTGAGAGCGGCTGGGGTGGTCCAGGTTTCGAGCACCAGCACGGCGGGTGGTCAAGGCGTGGGCCGAGGACGCGTTCCAGCGCGGGGTGGATCTGGGTGAGCAGCCCGCGGATCCTGTTGCTCGGACCAACTGCTGACCGCGATTACTCATGGCGGCCGCCATCCACGCCATCCACGCCATCGACGCGATCGTGCTGGGCGCCGCGTGGCAACTCTTCCGGGACGGCAACGTGTACGTCAGCCCAGGACAGGACCTGTCGATCGCGGCCGAGGCGTGGGACGACGTGTCGGCGGCGTTGGACGCGGCGATGGACCGGGCCGGCGCCGAGATGGGCCGGTGGTTGGCGGAGAACACCTTCACCCGGGTCCGGGTCGACGGCGTCGACCGGTGGGGTGCACGTCGACTCGGTGGAGGTCGCGACGGTCCGGCATCGCACCTCCCGGGCCGGTGACCCGCACCGGCACGTGCACTACCAGATCAGCAGCCGGGTGCACGCGGCCGGCCGGTGGCGGGCGGTTGATGGTGGCAGCGCTCGGCAGCCGAGGCCGCGCCGGCTGGTCCACGGCGTTCAGCAGGATCTCCGAGCGGGTCGTTTACAGCGACCCCGAGGTGCTGGCCGCGGTCGCCGGGCACGGTGCGACGAACCGATCCGATCGCGTTTTACTGCTCTGTCGGTGGTCGGGGTGGGGTTCGCTGAAGCCCTCCGAGTTTGTGGGGGCGGGGGCCCGTCCGGTCAAGGGACGCAGCCCTTGACCGACCACCCCGCCCCCACACCCCCTGCGTGCAGCAGCCGAACGTGCCGATGCAGAGATGGGGTAACCGTCATGGATCACGTCACGATCGAGATCGGGCTGGGCCGGTTCGAGGCATTCACGATCATTGGTCCGCAACACGACTCGTCGGTGCACGAGTCGGTGGCCGGCGCGTTGGGGTGGCTCAGTGGCCGGTTCATCGCCTCGGTGATGAGCACCGAGGTCGAGGTGCTGA
>JADGOY010000329.1 GCA_017882715.1 Nakamurella sp.
GGTGGCGAAGCGTTTCACCGCAACACATCTGGCCGGGATCGAGAACGGGATCGGCGCGGTCAACGCCCGGGTGCTGGGGTTGGTGTCGGCGCGGCGCCGCTGCCAGTTGTTGGTGGCGGCCACGATCGACGGGGACACCACCGACGTGGAGGTGTATGGGCCGGGTTCATCGGATCGCCGCCGATGAACCCCGGTGTCGGAAAGCTCATCTGGCTGGGCGACGGTCTGAGTACCCGATTCGGCGACGCCACCCTCGCGCTACACTCGGCTGTCGTTGCAGGATCACCCGGCGCTGGCGAACTGGGTGGACCGGGACATCGCGATCGGGGTGCGTTGCGAGGACATGGAGGACGCCGCTCTGGTCCGCGGTGGCGCGCCGAGAATTCGACGCTGGACGCGACGGTGAGCCTTACCGAGGCGCTCGGCTCCGAGAGGTGGTCCACTTCGATCTGGATGTCCCCAAGATGGTCACCGAGGACACCCAACTCCTGGAGAAGGATTCCGGGGCAACAGACACCGGCCTGCACACGGAGCACAATCGCTTGGTCGCATCGTTCGGCCCACGGTCCCGCGTTCGGTTCGGCGACAAGATCCAGGTTGTCGTAGACACCGAGCGGCTGCACTTCTTCGACCCCGCCATCGGTCTCGCCGTTCGCACTGATCACAGCAACGCCAGGGGGTCCGCGGGCAGCGCGGGTGGCTGGCGTGTGTCAGCCTGGTGACGCAGGGCGGTACTGGTGCAGATCACGGCCGGTCAACGACGACCGGTGAGAGGGGCGATGCGCGCATGAGTGTGCTGACCGACGGATCGATCGTGACGAACGGCTTTGCGGTCAGCGCGCTCGGCGCCCACCACGACGGCTCGGCCTTGTTCGTGCCCGAGGACACCCCCGCGCAGGGCGACGTGGTGCCGGTGCGGGTGCGCGTGCCCTCCGGAACCCGGGTGCGCGTGCCCTCCGGAACCGGCGTCGCGCTGCAGATGACGTACGTGGGCTCACCGATGATCTGTTCGGGGGAGGAGTTGGGGTTCGAGGGGCGGGACGGCGAGGATGCTCGTCGGCCCATCCCGGGGCACCGGCGCGCCGACTGGGACACCGAAACTCTTTGGACCTTCAAGGATCTGATCGCCATCCGGAACTTCCATCCGGCGCCACGCCGCGGCGGCCTGCGGTGGGTGATCGCAGCGGACGACGCCCTCGGCTACCTGCGGGAGACCGCCGACGAGCGGATCCTCGTTGTCGTCAGCCGTTCGCCTCGGTCGGGCGCGCTGTCCCCGGCCTCGCTGCTGCGCGGCGGTCAGGCCGAAACGCTCTATGGCGACACTGATCTCGGTGTCGCCGGCGGCGCGTTGGTGATTCCGGGTGACGGACCTGGGGTAGGTATCTGGCGGCTGTCCTGATCCTGCTTCCAGGCCAAGGGCCTGTCAGGTCTCCGAAGAGACCGACGAGAAAGAGGAGTCGATGCCCGAACTGGATCCCTACCAGGCGCTGCCCGATGTGCGGATCGAGCATCCGGAGTGGAGTAGGAACGCGACGATCTATCAGATCAACACGCGTCAGTTCACCCTGGAGGGCACGTTCCGGGCGGCGGAGGAGCATCTACCCAGGCTCAAAGCGCTCGGTGCGGTGATCCTGTGGCTGATGCCGGTCCAACAAATCGGCGAGAAGAACCGAAAGGGCACGCTGGGCAGCCCGTATGCCGTCAAGGACTATTACAGCGTCGAACCGCATCTGGGCACACTGGACGATCTCAAGCATTTCGTCGGCGCCGCTCACGACGCCGGGATGTACGTCATCCTGGATTGGGTCGCCAACCACACGGCCTGGGACAGCAATCTGGTCACCGAGCATCCGGAGTGGTACGACCGCGACTGGAAGGGTGATTATCGGCCGACCCCGTGGTGGGACTGGGACGACATCATCGATCTGGACTACACCAAACCCGAACTGCGCCGGTATATGACTCAGGCGTTGAAGTACTGGATCTCGGAAGTCGACCTGGACGGTTACCGTTGCGACGTAGCCGGTTTCGTGCCCACCGACTTCTGGAACACCGTGCGACGCGAACTCGACGCGATCAAGCCCGTGTTCATGCTGGCCGAGTGGGAGTCCCGGGACCTGCACGCCGAGGCGTTCGACATGACCTATTCCTGGAGCTGGAACGAGACCATGCACCGAATCGCCATGGGCAAGGGTGATCTCGAGCAGCTGAAGGTATATTACTCCTCGAACGAGAAGGCCTATCCGCGTGACGCGATGCGGATGATGTTCGTCAGCAACCACGACAAGAACGCCTGGGAGGGCACGGAGTTCGAGCAGTTCGGGGATGCGCTCGAGGCCGCGATCGTACTGTCCGTGGTCGGGGAGGGCATGCCACTGATCTACAGCGGCCAGGAGGCCGGCAACGACAAACGGCTCGAGTTCTTCGAGCGGGACCCCATTGTGTGGCGGGAGCATCCGCTGGGCGAGTTGTACCGAAAACTCTTCGCGCTCAAGCGCGCCAATACTGCGCTGTGGAACGCTCGATGGGGCGCGCGGATGATCAACGTGCCGAACAGCGTGCCCGCCAGCATCTTCAGCTTCGTGCGCCGCAACGATCAGGACAAGGTGTTCGCCGTCATCAATCTCTCACCGGCCAGCCGGACCGTCACTTTCCTGGAGTCGTTGTGCCACGGTGCCTACACCGACTTCGTCACCGACGAGCCGGTCAAGGTCGATGACGACACATCGATGACGCTGCAGCCGTGGTCGTATCGCATCCTGGTGAAATGACCGGACCAATCGAGGTGCGCGTCCCGCTTGCTCCGGTCGAACGCCAGTCGGTTCGCGTCGATCTCCTCGTGATGGCCGGCCGCCCAGGTGACCAGCCCCAGTAGGCGAGGGATCAGCGTTCTCCCGAGCGGGGTGAGCGCGTAGACCACGCGCACGGGGACCTCCGCGAAGACGGTACGGGTGACCAGCCGTCACGCTCGAGTTGACCTAGCGAGAGCGTCAGCATGCGGTGAGAGATCCGCCTACCCGGCGCTGCAGTTCCGAATATCGCTACGGTTCGTCCTGCAACACGCCGATCAACAACGCGCTCCACTCGTCACCGATCCGGTCCAGCACCTCCCGCACCAGCTCGCCCACCTCGTTTGCCGACTCACAGGCCACCGCGGTCAGACCGGGCTGCAGCCTCTTTGCTGAGTCGATCCGGCCATCGCTATACCTCCTGATACAGGTGGGCGCAATCGTCACGCATGCTCGCCGGAAGGAATTCAAGGTTCTCCCGGTCAACATTGTGTTGTTGTTGCTGACGCTGCTCGTGGCGATCGGCCGGTTCGCCGGGTAGCCCACGGCTAGCGGAACCATTCCGGTTGGTTCCTGAAATCCGTTTCAGTCACTCATCTTCGGTCGTTCTTGGTCTCGCGGTATTGATGCCCGGGACCGTGCATCTGCATCTGCATCTGCATCT
>JADGOY010000021.1 GCA_017882715.1 Nakamurella sp.
GGCGCCCGCCCCGGCGAGGCCCTTGGGGTATGGTGTAATTGGCAACACAGCTGATTCTGGTTCAGCCATTCTAGGTTCGAGTCCTAGTACCCCAGCGGATCTGACGCTGATCGGGCATTGTCGTCGTAGGTGGTCGCCGTCCGTCAGCGCCCGATCGTCATGTAGCATCGTGTACCGGAATGATGCGCTCGCGGCGTCGTCATTCCGATTGTTTCTAGGGCCCCGTCGTCTAGCGGCCTAGGACGCCGCCCTCTCACGGCGGTAGCGAGGGTTCGAATCCCTTCGGGGCTACGCACGAACACTTGTCCAGGCGCTGCGCGCCGCCGTGGGGGCGGAAGATGCGCTGCCGGGGTCGGCGGTGGGAGGGGTGCCGGGGGCGAATTTTCGTGTCACGTCAGGCACTCGCTGAGCGGCCGGCACACCGCAGCGGCGGGATGCCCCGCCGCGCCTCACAGCCGGGCCGTCAGCGCGTCAGCAGCTTCCACCAGGTCCCCGGCCCACCGGGCGCCAGGGCGCCGGCCGATTCGCTCGACGGGACCGGACACGGAAACCGCGGCGATCACCGACCCGTTGGGAGCGCGCACGGGTGCAGAGACAGACGCCACTCCGGGCTCTCGTTCCGCAACTGACTGCGCCCATCCGCGGCGGCGGACCTCCGCCAGCGTCCGTTCGGTGAAGGTGGCGTCGGGTAGCATCGCCCGCTGCGTGGATCGGTCGGCCCAGGCCACCAGGACCTTGGCGCCTGAACCGGCATTCATCGGCAGTCGCGCACCGAGCGGAACGGTGTCGCGCAACCCGGCGACCGGTTCGGCCACCGCGATGCAGATCCGCGCCAGCCCGTCGGGTCGGTAGACCTGGACGCTCTCACCGGTTCGGTCGCGCAGCCGCGGCAACACCTCCGCCGACGCGTTGACCAGGGGATCGGGAGCGCCGGCGGCCAGCACGGCCAGATAGGGGCCGGGACACCAGCGGCCGTTGCTGTCCCGGGCCAGCAGTCCGTGTACCTCGAGCCCAACCGCCAGGCGGTGGGCGGTTGCCCGGGGTAAGCCCGTGGCGGCGCACAGATCGGCCAGTCCGGCGGGTGCTGCGGTCGTCGCCCGAAGCACTTGGACCGCTTTGTCCAACACGCCGATGCCGCTATGCTGTCCCATGCAGCGATACTAGTTTCCCGCATGCTGAGATGTCCAAAGACCGGGACGGCGCCCGGTGCCGACCGCGACAAGATGTCCCGGCTCTCATCGCCTCGCCGGATGGCAGTTGGCGCAGCGACATACGAAAGGTCGGCAATGGGGCAGACACTCGCCGAAAAGGTATGGGCAGCACACGTGGTGCACGCGGCGCAGGGCGAGCCGGACCTGCTCTACATCGATCTCCACCTCGTGCACGAGGTCACCAGTCCGCAGGCCTTCGACGGGCTCCGGCAGACCGGCCGCCCGGTGCGGCGGCCGGATCTCACCCTGGCGACCGAGGACCACAACGTCCCCACCCTCGGGATCGACCTGTTGATCGCTGATCCGGTTTCGCGGACCCAGGTCGACACGCTGCGGGCGAATTGCGCCGAATTCGGCGTCCGGCTGTTCCCGATGGGGAATGCAGAGCAGGGAATCGTCCACGTCGTCGGTCCGCAACTGGGATTGACCCAGCCGGGAATGACGATTGTCTGTGGCGACTCGCACACCTCCACCCACGGAGCTTTCGGTGCCCTTGCCTTCGGCATCGGAACCAGCGAGGTGGAACACGTGCTGGCCACTCAGACCTTGCCGTTGAAGCCATTCCGGACGATGGCCATCACCGTCGAGGGTGCGCTCGCTCCCGGTGTGACGGCCAAGGACATCATTCTGGCGGTGATCGCCAAGATCGGCACCGGCGGCGGTCAGGGCTACGTGTTGGAATACCGCGGCGAAGCAATCCGGGCCCTGTCCATGGAAGGCCGCATGACGATTTGCAACATGTCGATCGAGGCGGGCGCCCGGGCGGGGATGATCGCCCCGGACGAGACCACGTTCGGCTACATCGCGGGCCGCGATCACGCACCCAGCGGCGCGCTCTGGGACGAGGCGGTGGCGTACTGGTCGAGCCTGGTCACCGATGACGACGCGGTCTTCGACGCGGAGGTGGTGATCGATGCGGCGGCGCTGACCCCGTTCGTCACCTGGGGGACGAATCCGGGTCAGGGGCTGCCGCTGTCGGCATCGGTTCCCGATCCGGAGGCCATCGGCGACGACAACGAGCGGATCAACGCGGAGCGTGCGCTGGAATACATGGGGCTGGAAGCCGGCACGCTGCTGCGCGATATCCGGGTGGACACGGTCTTTTTGGGATCCTGCACCAACGGACGGATCGAGGATCTGCGCGCCGCGGCGGATATTCTGCGCGGTCGGCACATCGACCCGAACCTGCGGATGCTGGTGGTGCCCGGCTCGATGCGGGTCAAGGTTCAGGCGGAAGCGGAGGGACTGGACACGATTTTCACCGACGCCGGTGCGGAGTGGCGGAGCGCCGGTTGCTCGATGTGCCTGGGAATGAATCCGGATCAGCTGAGCCCCGGCGAACGCAGCGCCTCGACATCGAACCGCAATTTCGAGGGACGGCAAGGCAAGGGTGGCCGCACCCATCTGGTGTCGCCGCTGGTCGCTGCGGCCACGGCTGTCCGCGGCACCCTCTCGTCACCGGCCGATCTCGAACCGGTCGGCGCGTTGACCTCGGCCGGGCCCGCACGCTGAGCGGGCCGCACCGCTCCGGACGGCCCATGAACGCCCTCTGTACAGACCTGGATTTCCGGACGACCCGCAGCCGCCACAGGAGACAACGATGGACGCCTTCCACACCCACACCGGGGTCGGGATTCCGCTGCGCCGCAGCAACGTGGACACCGACCAGATCATCCCGGCGGTGTACCTCAAGCGGATCACCCGCACCGGCTTCGAAGACGGACTGTTCGCCGCGTGGCGCTCGGACCCCACCTTCGTGCTGAACCAGCCGGCTTTCTCATCGGGTTCGGTGCTGGTGGCCGGACCGGATTTCGGTACCGGCTCCTCGCGCGAGCACGCGGTCTGGGCGCTGTTGGACTACGGCATCAGGGTGGTCATTTCGTCCAGATTCGCCGACATCTTCCGCGGCAACTCGAGTAAGGGCGGATTGCTTGCCGCAGAGGTGACTCAGGACGATGTCGAGTTGTTGTGGAAGCTGCTGGAGAACGAGCCCGGCGCCAGCGTGACGGTCGACCTGGAGCAGCAGACCATTGCCGCGAGGTCTCTGGTGATCGGTTTCAAGATCGATCCGTACACCCGTTGGAGGCTGCTGGAGGGGTGGGATGACATTTCCCTGACCCTGCGACATGCCGATGAGATCAGCGAATTTGAGATCGGTCGGCCCGCGTTCGCCCCGACGACGCGGTGAGCCGCATCCTCGCTGTTCGTCATCGGTTTAGCTGACGAAACACAGTGCCCAGTAAGCAGTTTCGCGAAAGACTGGCCCTTCCAAGGAGTGCCGCCAGACGCGCCAGAACACCCCCAAGATGCCTCCAGAGGGCATGAGAACCCTTAGAACACACAGGATCCTGGGCGTGGCGGGCTGGCGCTTCAGCGATTTTGCGCCTACCGTTTGCGGTCAATCGGCCCCCAACTGCCGTGGGCCGGAGAGTCCTGGGAGGGACCGTGAACAAAACCGATCTGATCAACCAGCTCGCCGAACGGTTGAATGGCGACAAGAAGGCCGCCCAGACCGCGGTCGAAGGCTTCATCGACCTGGTACAGCGCGAGGTTCAGCGCGGCCGGAACGTCTCGATCTCAGGCTTCGGTGTCTTCGAAAAGCGGGCGCGCGCGTCACGGACCGCGCGTAACCCGCGGACCGGCGAGGCGGTCAAGGTCAAGAAGACCACAGTGCCGGCATTCCGTCCCGGAAAGTACTTCAAGGACGTCATCTCCGGGTCGGTGAAACTGCCGAAGGCGACCGGGAAGCCGACCAGCGCGCGGGCCGCCGCCGCAGCAGCCAAGGCTTCCGCGCCCGCGGCCGCGACCCCGAAGACCACCAGGGCTCCGCGGGCGACCGCCGCGGCGAAGCCCAAGACCGCACCGCGCACCCGCGCGGCCGCCGCCAAGACGGCTCCGGCCGGCACCACCGCGCGCACCCGCGCCGCCGCCGCGAAACCGGCATCCGCTGCGGCCAATTCGACGACCACGCGGGCGACGCGCGCCACCACGGCCAAAGCCGCCGCTACGGCCAAGGCGCCTGCGACCCGCCGGACGCCGGCGAAGGCCGCAGCCAAGTAGTCGCACGGCGGATCCGCGGGGTCGAGCACGCAAAGGATCCCAAGACGGTCATCTCACGCCGGCCGACGCCAGTTCAACAGGCGGCTGAGTCGGTGTCCGCCAGGGGGTGGTTTCCGCCAGCGGGCCGCGTCAGACGATCGGTGCCGGGTACGGATCTGCCTGCACCAGCCTGCGGTCCTCGAAACACAGGTACCAGTAGGCGGCTTTGGGGGTGCTCACCTGGCCCACCGCCAGATCCGAGCGTCCGGCCAGGGATTTCACCACGCCGGGGATGACGCCGCCCTGACTGCACACCACCGCGCAGGCGCCCGCCGGTTCGGCGCTCGCGAGTTCGACCAACAGCCGACGTGCGCCGGCCGGGTCGTCACGATAAGCATCTTCGGCCAGCAACGACCCGGTGCTGATGGGTAGCCCGAGCTTGTCGGCAAGCGGTGCGACGGTGGCCCGGCACCGTTCCAGTGGAGCGCTCAGCACCGCGCTCGGCGCAAAAACCGACAATTCCGCCACCAGCGCCTCCGCCTGCCGCCGGCCTTTCGCATCCAACGGCCGGGTTTCGTCGTCACCATCGTAGGACTCCCGATGACCCGCTCTGCCGTGTCGCAGCAGCACCACAGCGGGCAGGTCAGCGGGTTCCAGCGCGAAGGTGCCCAGCACCGCCCGATCGAACTCGTACGTCATCCGTTCCGTGGCCTTCGCCGGCGGCAACCATTCCAGTCGGTCCACCTCCTTGTTGGGGGTGAACGCTCCGCCGATGCTGCGAGCGGCGAAGTACTGCACTGTTTTCGGCCCGGTAGGCACCTGATAGGACACCGTGGTCAGCGACCGGCCGATGGCCGCGGTGAATCCGGTCTCCTCCTGCACCTCCCGGGCAGCCGTGACCGGCGGGACCTCGCCTGCCTCGGCCTTGCCCTTGGGCAGCGACCAATCGTCGTACCGGGGCCGACGCACGAGCGCCACGCGGACGCCGTAACGCCGAGAAGGACGCCACAGCACCGCACCCGCAGCACGGATGACGGTGCCCGACCCGTCCGTGGGTGACGGACTCATTCCGCCCGGGCGTTGCCCCGTCGGAGCAACTCCTCCTGGATGTCCTTGCCGGGTCCATCCGCCGGGGACATGGTCCAGCCGTCCGGACCCAGGATCCAGCAACGGGTATCCGCCCGGGTGATCATCTCGAACAGCGCCGCCAACCGGTCGGTGGCGGCCTTGTCCTTGACCTGCACCAGCGCCTCGACGCGGCGATCGAGGTTGCGGTGCATCATGTCGGCACTGCCGATCCAGTACTCCTCCTGGCCGGCGGCCAATTCGGCGGGATCGCCCTGGTCGGTCCGCTCACCCTCGCCGGCGGCCTGCGTGCCCGCACCGGAATCGACCGCGCTGCCGTGCCCGTTGCGGAAGAAGAAGATCCGGGAGTGTTCCAGGAAGCGGCCGACGATGGAGCGCACGGTGATGTTCTCGCTCAGCCCCGGCACACCCGCCCGCAAGGCGCAGATCCCGCGGACCGTCAGGTCGACGGTGACGCCGGCCCGCGACGCGCGGTACAGCGCGTCGATGACGCCTTCGTCGACGATCGAATTCATCTTCAACCGCACCAGTCCGCCCCGGCCCGCGCGCTGATGTTCGATCTCGCGCTCGATCCGCGCAACGATGCCGCTGCGGATGGAATGCGGGGCCACCAGCAGGTTGCGGTATTCGGTCTGCCGCGAATATCCGGTCAGGACGTTGAACAGGTCGGTCAGGTCGGCGCCGATATCGGCGTCGGCCGTCAGCAGTCCGAGATCCTCGTAGATACGGGCGGTCTTGGGGTTGTAGTTGCCGGTTCCGATGTGGCAGTAACGGCGCAGCGTCTTGCCCTCCTGGCGGATCACCAGGGCCGTCTTGCAATGCGTCTTGAGCCCCACCAATCCGTAGACCACATGCACGCCGGCCCGTTCCAGGGCCTTGGCCCAAGAGATGTTGGCCTGTTCGTCAAATCGCGCCTTGATCTCCACCAGGGCAACCACCTGCTTACCGGCAGCGGCCGCCTGAATCAGCGCATCGACAATCGGGGAATCACCGGAGGTGCGGTACAGCGTTTGTTTGATGGCCAACACGCGCGGATCGGCTGCGGCCTGCTCGATAAATCGCTGCACGGTAGTGGCAAATGACTCGTATGGGTGATGCAGTAACACGTCCGTCTCGCGCAGGGTCGCAAAAACGCTCTTCGGTATCTCCCCTTCGGCGAAAGCCGGATTGGTGGCCGGCACGAACGGGGCGTCCTTGATGGCCGGTCGATCCAATCCGTACAACTGCCACAGGCTCGACAGATCCAGCAGGCCGGGCACTTCCACCGCGTCGGCAGGGTCGACGTCCAGTTCCTGCAACAGCCGCGTCAACAGCCTCTCGCTGGTGGTGTCGGTGATTTCCAGTCGCACCGGCGGGCCGAACCGTCGTCGCGCCAGTTCCCGCTCCAGCGCCTGCAGCAAATCCTCGTCGCGGTCCTCCTCGACCTCCAGGTCGGCATTGCGGGTGACCCGGAAAACCTGATGCTCGGAGACATCCATGCCGGGAAACAGCTCGACGAGGTGAGCCGCGATGAGATCTTCCAGGGGCAGGAAATCGTCGACGCCCCGGGTAACCCTTACGAAACGGTCCACATTGTTGGGCACCTTGACGCGCGCGAACCTTTCCAGACCCGTTTCCGGATCCCGCACCACGATCGCCATGTTGAGACTGAGTCCGGAAATGTACGGGAAAGGATGAGCGGGATCGACGGCCAGCGGGGTGAGCACCGGGAAGATCTGCGTCGTGAAGTATTCAGCGAGTCGCTCCCGGCCGGCCACGTCGATCGACTCCCAGTGCACGATCCGGATGCCGGCCTCGACCAGCGCCGGCAGCACGTCGTCGGCGAAACAGCGGCCCTGGCGTTCCACCAGTTCCTGGGTGCGCGCCGAGATCAACGCCAACTGCTGGGAGGCGGTCAGCCCATCGGCACTGGTGACCGACAAGCCCATTTCCCGCCGGCGCTTCAGACCGGCCACCCGGACCATGTAGAACTCGTCCAGGTTCGACGCGAAGATGGCCAGGAACTTGGCCCGCTCCAGCAATGGCTGGCTCCGGTCCTCGGCCAGGGCCAGCACCCTGGCGTTGAAGTCCAGCCAGCTCAGCTCCCGGTTGGAGAACCGGTCGGTGGGCAGCGGATCGTCATTGCCCGTCCCGGCGTCGCGGCGAGCGGGTGCGCTCGTCACCATGTGGAACGGCTCGATGGCCTCCGCCTCGACGATGGTGGTCCCGCCACCGTTCCCCTCGCGCGGCACCGGGGTCGTGGTCGTCGCCCTCGCGGAGCCCGCGGTCGTCGCCTGGGCGGGTGATGACGATGCTCCCGCGGCGGAACTGCTGGTGGTCGACCCGGTCCCTCTGCTGGTGGTCACCCTGTCATTCTCACGTGTCCGGAGTGTCCAGTGCCACACCACCCGGTGAACGGCAGATATCGCCTGGCTCGGGTTCCGTGCCGGCAAGGCCATAGGGTGATCGGCAAACGCCGGCGCGGGCGCTCCGGCGTCTGGCCGCCCGCGGGCGCTGGAGAAGGAGCCGAGAGTGGCGCGCAGTCCCTGGTACGAGAAAGGCAACGCCTGGCTGACTTTTTGCCAGGTCGTCATGTATCCGTCGGCATTCCTGCTCGGCCGTAAGCGCGTCGTCGGGTCGGACAAGTTGTCCCGCAGCGGCGGGTACCTACTGGTTGCCAACCACATCTCGCACCTCGACCCGCTGTACGACTCGGTGGTGGTCCGGCAGGCCGGCCGGGTGCCGCGGTTCCTGGCCAAGGCGTCACTGTGGAAGGCGCCCGTGCTGGGCCGGGCACTGGCCAATACGGAGCAGATCCCGGTGAAACGCAGCGGCGCAGGCGCCGGCCAGGCAAGCCTGGAGAAGGCCACCGCAGCGCTGCGCAACGGGAAGCTGGTGCTGATCTATCCGGAGGGCACCGTCACCCGCGACCCGGACCACTGGCCGATGAAGCCGCGCCCTGGCGTCGGTGCCCTCGCGCTGAGCGGCGACTTCCCGGTGATCCCCATGGCGCATTGGGGGACTCACCAGGTGTACAGCTCCTATGTCGAGGGCCGGCGGTTTCACCCGCTGCCGCGCAAGGACATTCACATCGTCATCGGCGATCCGATCGATCTGACGGAACTGCGCTCGCGGCCGGTGGACACGCGAGCGATCCGCGACGCCACGTTGCTGATCATGAACGCGCTGCGCGACATGGTGGCCGAGATCCGCCACGAGCCGGCGCCCACGGCGTATTTCGACCTCAAGAAGTCCGAACGGCTGGCGAGCCGGCAGGCCGAGAAGGCGGCTGCCTCCGCCGCGGCGGTGACCGGTGGGGTCGGGACCGGTGCGGCTGGGACCGGTGCGGCTGGGACCGGTGCGGCTGGGACCACCGAGACGGTGACGCCTGCTGTGGGCGGTGCGCAGCAGTCCGGAGATGAGGCGATCAGTTGACCGCACCCGGCAGGCCGATCGAGCGCGTCGCGGTTCTCGGTGCCGGCTCCTGGGGGACCACCTACGCCAAGGTGCTGGCCGACGCGGGTCGTTCGGTGGTGCTGTGGGCGCGCCGCGATTCCATCGCGAAATCGGTGCGCGCCAAGCACGTCAACTCCGAGTACTTGCCCGGGATCGAACTGCCGACCTCCGTCAGCGCCACGTCCGACTTCGACGCCGCGCTCGCGGAGGTCGACGCAGTGGTGCTGGGCGTGCCGAGCCAGGCGCTGCGGGAGAACCTGCGGGTGTTCCGTGATTCGCTGCCCGACGAGGTGCCGATCGTGTCACTGGCCAAGGGGGTGGAGATCGGCACCGGCCTGCGGATGAGCGAGGTCATCGAGCGCGTGGGCCAGGTCGACCCCAGGCGCATCGTGGTGCTGACCGGGCCGAACCTGGCGGTGGAGATCGCGTTGGGCCGGCCCACCGCGACCGTGCTCGCCTGCACCGACCACGAGCGGGCCGTCGCGGTACAGGTCGCGAGCGCGAATCGCTACTTCCGGCCATACACCATCACCGACGTGATCGGGGCCGAGATCGCCGGCACCGGGAAGAACATCATTGCGCTGGCGTGCGGCATCGCCGATGGTCTCGGGCTCGGGTTGAACACCGCGGCCTCGCTGATCACCCGCGGACTCAACGAGGTGAGTCGGCTCGGGGTCGAACTCGGGGCCCAGCCGGCCACCTTCGCCGGACTGGCCGGTCTCGGTGACCTGGTGGCGACCTGCTGGTCGCCGCTGTCCCGTAACCGGACGCTGGGCGGCCGGCTGGCCGCCGGTATCGGGCTGGAGGCAGCGATGGAAGCGACCGGCGGCCAGGTTGCCGAGGGTGTCGTCAGCTGCCGTTCGGTCCGCGATCTCGCGCTGCGGCACCAGGTGGACATGCCGATCACCGAGGGTGTCTACCAGGTCTGCTACCGCCACCTGCCGCCGATGCAGATGATCCGGTACCTGACCGACCGCCCCCACTCACCGGAGTGAGGTCGGCCCGATCTGCGGTGACGGCGGTGGCCGTCCGAGCAACGCGCTCGAAGCCCCGCTGCGGTGCTGAGTCGCGAGTCGGAGGCTCGACTGTGGCCTCGGGACCCTATGGTGGGACGCCATGAGCCCAGCGCACATCCGGGTGGCCGTCGTCTTCGGCGGTCGCAGCGGTGAGCATCCCGTCTCCTGCATCTCGGCCGCCGGCGTGCTGGCCAATATGGACACCGAACTGTTCGACGTCACGGCCATCGGCATCACCCCCGAGGGCAGTTGGCTGCAGATCGACCCCGCCGCGATCCCCGTGCGCGCCGGGCGGCAGCTGCCGGCCGTCACCGCCGGAACGTCCGTCGTGATGCCCGCCGACCCGACCGCCGCCGCTCTGGTGCCCCTGGACGCGAGCGGGACCAGGGCGACCGCCCGGGCATCGGCAGACGCCGGACCCGCCGCGGAGATCGACGTCGACGTGGTCTTCCCGGTCCTGCACGGGCCGTACGGCGAGGACGGCACGATCCAGGGCCTGCTGGAGCTCGCCGGGGTGCCGTACGTCGGGGCCGGGGTGCTCGCGTCGGCGGCGGCGATGGACAAGGAGTTCACCAAGAAGCTGCTGGCCGCGGAAGGGTTGCCGGTTGGCAACTACGCGGTGCTCCGGCCGGGACGCGGCACCCTGACCGTCGACGAGCGCGAGCGGCTCGGACTGCCGGTGTTCGTCAAACCCGCTCGCGCCGGGTCGTCGTTGGGCGTCAGCCGGGTCGATCGCTGGGCTGACCTGGACGTGGCGATCGACCACGCGCGCCGCACGGATCCGAAGGTGCTCGTCGAGGCCGCAGTGCTCGGCCGGGAGATCGAATGCGGCGTGCTGGAGTACCCCGACGGTCGGGTGGAGGCCTCGCCGACCGCCGAGATCCATCTCAACGGTGACCACGACTTCTACGACTTCGACGCCAAGTACCTGGACGACGTCGCCACCTTCGACATCCCCGCCGATCTGCCGGCGCCCGTCACCGCCCGCATCCAGGAGCTCGCCCGCAGGGCATTCGCCGCATTGGACGCGCAAGGGCTGGCCAGGGTCGACTTCTTCGTGCGGCCGGATGGCGACGTGGTGATCAACGAGGTCAACACGTTGCCCGGCTTCACCCCGATTTCCATGTACCCGCGGATGTGGGCGCAGGGTGGTGTGCCCTACCCGGAGCTGATCACCACGCTCATCCGGACGGCGCTGGCCAGGGGCACCGGCCTGCGCTGACGGATCCGCTTCCAGCTCGCTCCTTTGGGCGCGGATCAACTTCTTCGGCGCGTGCGAACTCGCCGGTTTTGTGATGGAAGTGAAGGGAGTCGACGACTTTGTACGCGCGGGCGATGTTGATCCGCGCCACAGATGGGCCCGCGTGATCCCGGCGGTTGTTGGGACAGCTACTCGCCGTCGGCGGGGATCGGCAACCCGTCGGCGCAGATCGCCCGCTCGGGCAGGGCCCGGGCCACCGTCCGCGACATCTCCTGCCACGGACCGGTGGTGGTGATGCCGTCCGGCACCGTCAGCGCGACGCGCACGGAGCGGTCGACTGCCAGGTAGGTCGTCGCCCCCTGACCCGTCAAAGGCAGCCAGGTGACGCCGTCGACCACCTGCACCGGTGCCGAACAGGTCAGCTCGGCGGGGGTGGGCACACCGCACCGCAAGACCACCGGTGGGTCACCCCACGCAGCCACCGCAGCGGCATCGGTGTCGGCCGTCCCGGAGCCCTGGGCGCCGGTGGAGCCACCGTCGGAAGACCCGCTGTCGGCGCCCGCGAGCTGACGTCGATCGAGGCCGCCCAGCACGGTGGGCAGGTCCGCCATCAGCTGGGCGCAGGCGGGCGTCGCCGCGCCCGGCGCCTCGACCGCGGCCAGCACCAGCGGGGCGGATGCGTCGGTCGCGGGCTCCGAACCGACCATCCGCGCCAGCACCACGATGACCACGATGGCGATCAGCGGCACTGCGATGGCCGCGACCAACCGCCAGGCAGCGATCCGGTCGCCGTGCCGGGTTGGCGGCGGGTGGGGAGCCGGTTCAGTCACAACGCAGGGAGTGCACGTCGGAACACTGCTGGATGGATCAGAGGTGCACTACGGGGCAGGTCAGTGTGCGGGTGATACCGGATACGCTCTGCACCCGGGCCACCACGAGCTTGCCCAATTCGTCCACGCTGTTCGCCTCCGCGCGCACGATCACGTCATACGGCCCGGTAACGTCCTCGGCGCTGGTCACCCCCGGCAACTCGGCGATCGCCCTGGCCACTGCGGCGGCCTGGCCGACCTCGGTTTGAATGAGGATGAACGCCTGCACCACGGTGTGCCCCTTTCGTCTGACTGCTGCTCGCGGGTGAGCGTATCCCGGCGGGTGGCACCGCCGATGATCCGCCCGGCGCGGTGGCCGTCCCGGGCTTCGTCCGGGCGACCCGCCGCGGGACCCTGGCGACGCGCCGGGCCGCGGCTCGGGCACGATGACGGAGCCGCCCGAGCCGCCCGAGCCGGTCTCCGGCGAGGGGACCCACGACCGACCCGAGACCGTCACCTGCAACGAAGATCTGTACCACCCACCAACGAACCCACCAACGAACCCACCAGCGAGGTGCACCATCAGCACGCCCCACCACCCCGCGGATCGACCTGCGGCCAAGCCGTCGAGCCAAGGGCCGCCCGACTCGGCGGCCACCATCGGTCACACAGGTGAGTTCGCCGTGATAGACGTGGTGACAGCCGGGACGACCCAACCCGCAACCACCGTGATCGGACCTGGGGACGACGCTGCCCTGGTGTCCACCCCTGACGGCCGGGTCTTGGCCAGCGTCGACGTGCTCGTCGACGGGGTGCATTTCCGCACCGATTGGGCGACCGGCGAACAGATCGGCAGACGGGCCGCCCTGGCCGCGATGGCCGACATCGCCGCGATGGGTGCCGCGCCGACCGCGCTGCTGATCGGGCTCACCGCGCCACCGAGCACGCCGACCGAGTTGGTCGCCGCCATCGGCCGCGGGCTGAACGAGGAGGCCGTGAAGGCCGGCGCCGGCGTGGTCGGCGGAGATCTGACCCGCTCCGAGGTGCTGACGGTGGCGGTGACCGTACTGGGCGACCTGCGTGGCGCGGAGCCGGTTCGCCGGTCGGGGGCAAGGGCCGGCGACGTCGTCGCGGTGATCGGCCGGCTCGGTTGGGCGGCGGCCGGTCTTGCGGTGCTGTCCCGCGGGTTCCGCTCGCCGGCCGCGGTGGTGGGTGCGTACCGCGTTCCGGACCCACCGCTGCAGGCCGGCATCGTGGCCGCGGAGAGTGGCGCGACGTCGATGATCGATGTGTCCGACGGCCTGCTCGCCGATCTCGGGCACATTGCGCGCGCCTCGGGCGTCACGATCGACGTGATCACCACGCGGCTGCCGGTGAACCCGCGGCTGGTCGAGGTGGCTTCCGCGCTCGGCCGCAACCACCTGGAGTGGGCGATGACCGGCGGTGACGACCACGCCCTGGCGGCCACTTTCCCGCACGGCGCGGTGCTGCCTCCGGGCTGGACCAACATCGGTACGGTCGGCACCAGCTCAGGGATCAGGGACGGCACGGGGGTCGTCGCCGGGGCCGTCACTGTCGACGGTGCGCCCTGGGAGCAGAGCGGCGGGTGGGACCACTTCGGGTGACGACTTCGCGCCGGCTGGTGATCGGACGGTGATCGGGCAGTGACGGGATGGTGATCGGGTAATTGATCGGGCGTGATCTTGCGGTGATCGGGCGGCGCGGAGTGGGCCGCGCCCGCGACTTGCCGACCGGGACGACCGGACGGCCGAGGTGACTCGCCGGCGCCGGTAACCTCCCGTCATGCCGCAGCCGTTGAACAAGATCATCGATCCGGGCTGGGCCGAGGCCTTGCAGCCGGTCGCGGGGGGACTCACCCAAATGGGCGACTTCCTGCGCGCCGAGGTGGCTGCCGGGCGCCAGTACCTGCCCGCCGGTCCGCACGTCCTTCGCGCCTTCCAGCGGCCGATGGACCAGGTCAGGGTGCTGGTGGTGGGGCAGGATCCCTACCCCACGCCGGGCCACCCGATCGGGCTGTCCTTCGCTGTCGATCGTCATGTCCGGCCGCTGCCCAGGTCGCTGGGCAACATCTATCGGGAGTTGCGCGACGACGTCGGCATCGCCCCGCCGCCGCACGGCGATCTGACCGCGTGGACCGATCAGGGGGTACTGCTGCTCAATCGGGTACTCACCGTCGCGCCGGGCCGACCGGCTTCGCACCGCGGCAAGGGCTGGGAACCCATCACCGAAGCGGCCATCCGGGCGCTGGTGGCCCGCGGTGGGCCGTTGGTGGCCATCCTGTGGGGACGCGACGCCCAGACTCTCACGCCGATCCTGGACGGCGTGCCGATCATCGCCTCGGCACACCCGTCACCGATGTCGGCCGACCGCGGGTTCTTCGGCTCCAGACCCTTCTCCCGGATCAATACCTTGCTGGCCGAACAGGGCGCGCCGGCCGTCGACTGGGCCCTGTGAGCCAACGCGATCTCCAGCACTCCCGCCGGCTCACCGTCGCGTTGTTCGCCGGCGGGATCGCCACCTTCGCCGAGCTGTATGCGGTGCAGGCCGTGCTGCCCGCGCTGGCGTCCGAGTGGCAGCTGTCCGAGTCCACGGCGTCGCTCGCGGTGTCCGTGGCCACCGGTGCCCTGGCCCTGTCGGTGCTGCCCTGGGCCGCGGTGGGGGACCGGATCGGCCGCGCCGGCGCCATGCGCGTCTCAGCCATCATCGCGGCAGTGGGCGGCGCCGCCCTGCCGTTGGCACCGTCGTTCGAGGTGCTGCTGGCGCTGCGGGCGGTGGCCGGGTGTGCTCTCGGCGCGCTCCCGGCCTTGGCCATCGCCCATCTGGTGGCGCGGGCGCCCGCCCGGCGGGTCGCCGGCATCGGCGGGCTGTACATTGCCGGCACCACACTGGGCGGGCTGACCGGGCGGGTGGTCACCGGAGCGGTGGGTGGGCTGGCCGGTTGGCGGTGGGGTGTCGGAACGACGTCGGTGCTGGTCGCGGTCGCGGTCGTGGTGTTCGTCATCCTGCTGCCGGCCGATTCGCGGCCGACCATTCGGCCCGCGCCCGGGCGGATCCGGAAGACGATGGCCAACCGGGTGTTGTGGGTGTTCTACGCCCAAGCGTTCCTGCTGATGGGCGGGTTCGTCACGGTCTACAACATGCTGGCGTTCCGATTGCTGGACGCCCCGTACCGGCTGCCGGCCGCGGTCGTCAGCCTGCTGTTCCTGACCTATCTGGTGGGCACCGTCGGTTCGTCCGGAGTGGGCAGGCTGGTGGATCGCTGGGGCCGGCGGGCAGTGCTGGTCGCGGCCGGGTCGGGGATGGCGGTGGGGGTGGGCGTGACCCTGGCCACGCCGCTGTGGCTCGTGCTCTTGGGGCTGGTCATCGCGACGTTCTGTTTCTTCGTCGCGCATGCCATCGCGGCGGCCTGGGCCGGACAGGAGGTGCCCGCGGCGCGATCCCAGGCGTCCGCGCTCTACTCGCTGGCCTACTACGCCGGGTCGAGCCTGGTGGGCTTCGCCGGCGCACTGGTGTTCGACCGGGCCGGGTGGACGGGTGCGATGACCATGGTGATCATCGGCTGCCTGTCCGCCGCAGGGATCGCCGCGGTGGGCGCGCCGCGTTGATTGGCGGGAAGCTGAACGCGGGGGGGCAGGATTCATCCAGATCGCGGCATGTCCGGTAACGGCGCACCGCTTACTGTGACGCACCCGGACTCGTGGCAGCGGGATCGGCTCGGGAGAAGGTCAACCATGACGCAGGACGACTTGCCGGCGGTGCGGATACCTCACAAGGAAATGGTGCGGCTCGGCATCTGGATCGCGGTGCGGGTGACCGTCTCCATCGTCCTGCTGCTCGCCGCCTACTACTTGGTTCCGACGCCCGATGCCGGCACCCACTCGGACCTTCCCTGGTTGTTGGTCGCACTGACGATCTTCGGCATCATCGTGGCGGTCCAGGTCCCGGCGATCGCGAATTCCAAGTACCCGAACCTGCGTGCTGTCGAGGCGCTGTCCGTGACGCTTCCGCTCTTCTTGCTGATTTTCGCCCGGATCTACCTCTCCAATTCCCTCGGTAACCCGGCGTCGTTCTCCGAGTCGCTGGATCACACCAAGTCGTTGTATTTCACCATCACGGTTTTTGCCACGGTCGGCTTCGGCGACATCACCCCGGAGACCAACCCGATGCGGCTGTTGGTGAGCGCGCAGATGCTGCTCAACCTGGTGTTCATCGGTCTGGTGATCAGGCTGCTGACCGGCGCGGCTCGGCGGGGGGTGGCCAAACGCCGGGCTCCGGCGCAGGTGGACGCGAAGGCCGCAGACGGTGGCGGTACCGGTGAGAAGACAAACGGCACCCCTGACGGGGGTGATGCCGCAGCTCGCCACCAACACGACGGTGAGCAGGATCCGCTCGACAACACTCCGCTCGACAACACTCCGCTCGACAACACTCCGCTCGACAACACTCCGCTCGACAACACTCCGCTCGACAACACTCCGCTCGACAACACTCCGCTCGGGAAGAATCCGTCTCAGCACAACCAGCCTGACGACGAGGACGGCTCGGCAGGCGATTCCCCCGGCCGATCGAGATCCGATTGACTGGGGCCGGTCAGCCCGTCGGGGCCGGATGCTGCTGCTCAGCGTGTTCAAGGCCGCGGGCGGACGTTGAGCGGTCAACGTATCGGTGCGGCCCGGTCAGATCAGAGCAGGTCGGGATCCCACGCGTCGATGGCGTGTTCGGAACGGGTGACCGGCCGGGGTAACCCGACGCCCGCGGCGTCCGGGGCGAGGACAGCGTCCACGGCCTGGGCCGCCGCCCGGAGTGATGGCACCACCAGCAACGCGGCGACGCCGGATCCGGCAGTGATCGACCAGTCCGTGAGCGGTTCCCGCCCGAGCATTTCCAGGAGGCGGCGGTGCCCGCGCTCCGGTGAGACCGAGCTGGCCAGCAGGTAGCTGTCCGCGCCGGGCGCGATGCGGTGCGCCAGCACCCCGCACACGGTGGACGGCAGATCGTGGATCAGCACCGGGGTCCGGCGGATGGCGGCCTGTGCGATGAAACCGGTGAGTGCGGCGAGGTCGGCGCCACCGCCGGTGCGTAGCAGGGTCAGCACGTCGGTGCCGGCCCGCCGGACCCGGAACAGGGCGTCCCGCACGGCTGCGGCTTTGGTGATCCAGGCGGCGTCATCGATGCCCGATCCGCGGGTGGTCGCGTCCACCGGTTCCATCCCGGTCAGCGCGGCGACCAGGACGGAGACGGGGGTGCTGACGCCAACTCCGCAGACCGCGCCGATGAGCAGGTCGGCGCCCTCATCGATCTCGGTATCGGCGACCCGGCGGCCGGTGTCGATCGCCGCCGAGAGTTGCTCGTCGTCCAAAGCATCTTCGAGGTCGATGCGACGGCTCGGTCGGGGTGCTACAGGTGGTGCTTCGTCGGCAGAGTCCTCGCTGCCTCCGGTGACCCCGCCGGGCCCCGACCCGGCGTTCGCGAGCTGCGCGGCGGGATCGGGGCGGATACCCACATCCACCAGCCGGACACCGACCCCGGCGACCGCGGCCAGTGTCGCGGTCAGCCCGACACCGGCGATGAGATCCGCTGCCCTGCGCCCGGTGTCGGCGGGAATCGCGGCCGACACACCCAATTCCGCGATCCCATGATCGGCGGCCATCACCACCAGTCGCGGGCGATGCGGTGCCAGCGGCCCGGTCGCCGAGCCACGGGCCGCGGCGATCGAGTCAAGGACCGCTCCCCAGACACCCAGCGCACCGGCGGGCAGCTGGTCTCGCCGGGCGGCCGCGCTCGCCGCCACGGTCGGATCCGGCGGGGGGACAGCCGGAAGATCCAGTGTCATGGGCTCTCTTCGGAGTGTCTCGGAGCGGGATCCGCGGGTTCCGGCCATGAGGCCGCAACAGATATGACCGTAAACGGATGTGAAAAGTCGTGTCCCGGCAGCCACCCGCGCGCCCCGCGGATACCGTCGGATCAACGGACCAGCGGCGGCGTCCGGACGAGCGGGATCGAGGAGCAAGAATGGTCTACCTGTGGCGCTATGCCGACGAGGCGGGAGTCGTGGCGGACGGTCCGATGGTGGAGTTCACCTCGCAGGAAGCGGCCGAGAACTGGTTGGGCGAGGCCTACCCCGAGCTGCTGGAGGACGGCATCGCCGCGGTCAGCCTGTTCAACGACCACCAGGCTGTCTACGGCCCGATGTCCCTGTCGCCCGCCTGACCTGCCCCCTCCTTAAGCGCGGGTCAACTTCGCCCGCGCGGCTGAAGTCGTTGACTTCCGCCACTCCCGTCACATCGCGGGGGGACTTGATCCGCGCCGGCGATCTTGATCCGCGCGAGAAACGCGCACGGTCGGGAGACGTGACGCGCGTCACTGATGGTTGTTAACCACGGTTTACATCTGGCATCCTGAGCGTGTTCATTCATCCGTTGGGAGCCGCCATGACCGACTTCGCCGAACCCGCTGAATATGCCGACTTACGTGCCGCCGTCCGGGAGATCACCCAGTCCCACGGCCCGGCCGCGTATGCCGAGCACGGGCGCACCTCCACCCCGATGTCCGGGCTGTGGAGTGACCTGGGCAAGGCCGGTTTCATCGGCATCAACGTGCCGGAGGAATTCGGTGGCGGCGGGGCCGGGATGAGCGAGTTGGCAGTGGTCGCCGAGGAGTCCGCTGCGGCCGGCTGCCCGCTGCTGACGCTGCTGGTGTCCAGCGCGATCGGGGTCGAGATCCTGCGCCGGCACGGATCGCCCGAGCAGCAACAGGAATGGCTGACCCGGCTGGCCGACGGCAGCACCAAGATCGTCTTCGCGATCACCGAACCCGACGCCGGCAGCAATTCCCATGACGTCACCACCGCGGCCAGGCCGGACGGCGGCGGCGGCTACCTGATCACCGGACAGAAGTACTACATCTCCGGTGTCGACGAGGCCTCCGCGATCCTGACCGTCACCCGAACCGGCACCGATCCGGTGACTGGCAAGGCACAGATCTCGCTGTTCATCGTGCCGGTGGACGCACCCGGGCTCAGCTGGAACCGGCTGGAGGTCGCCGCGCAGATTCCGGACCGCCAGTACACCGTCTTCTATGACGACGTGTGGGTGCCCGCCTCCGCGCTGGTCGGCGGCGAGGGCCGGGGCTGGCAGTCGTTGTTCGACGGGCTGAACCCCGAGCGGATCACCGCGGCCGCGCTGGGCGTCGGCATCGGCCGGTACGCGGTCGCCACCGCCGCCGAGTACGCCCGCGGCCGCAGCGTCTGGGGCCAGCCGATCGGCGCGCACCAGGCAGTCGCCCACCCGCTCGCCAAGGCCAAGATCCAGGTCGAGCTCGCGGCGCTGATGACCGCCAAGGCGGCCTGGTTGTACGACCAGGGGCAGCCCGCAGGTGAGGCCTCGAACATGGCGAAGTACGCCGGTGCCGAGGCCGCCATCGCGGCGGTGGACGCCGCGATCCAGGTGCACGGCGGCAACGGCCTGTCCGTCGAATACGGCCTGATGCCGCTGTGGGGGATGGCCCGGTTGCTGCGGATCGCGCCGGTCAACAGCGAGATGGTGCTCAATTACGTCGCCCAGCACACCCTCGGCCTGCCCAAGTCCTACTGAGCGGCCGCACGCGCGCGTGAAAACCGACCCTCGCACCACACCTAAACTGGCCCGGTGACCACGACCGCCGAACGCGACGAACTGCCGAGCAGAGAACTGGCAACCCAGTACGACCCGGCGGCGGTCGAGGTACCCCTGTACCGGCGGTGGGTCGAGGCCGGCTACTTCCGCGCCGACGAGCAGCGGGTGCTCTCCGGTGAGCGCCGGCCGTTCTCCATCGTGCTGCCCCCGCCGAACGTGACGGGCAACCTGCACGTGGGACACGCGCTGGATCACACGCTGATGGACATCCTGGCCCGCTGGCACCGGATGTCCGGTGACGAGGTGCTCTGGCTGCCCGGCATGGACCACGCCGGCATCGCCACCCAGACGGTCGTCGAACGCCAGCTCGCGGTCGACGGCAAGACCCGCCACGACTTCGGCCGCGACCTGTTCGTGCAGAAGGTCTGGGATTGGAAGCAGGAGTCGGGCGGGGCGATCCTGGGACAGATGAAGCGTCTCGGCGACTCGGTCGACTGGGACCGCGAGCGGTTCACCCTGGACGACGGCCTGTCCGACGCCGTGCAGACGATCTTCAAGCAGCTGTACGACGAGGGGCTGATCTACCGCGCCGAACGAATCATCAACTGGTGCCCGGGTTGTCGGACCGCGCTGTCCGACATCGAGGTCGAGCACAGTGAGGACGCCGGCGAGCTGGTCTCCGTGCGGTACGGCTCGCTCGACCCGGACGGCGACAGCATCGTGGTCGCGACGACCCGACTGGAGTCGATGCTCGGGGACACCGCGGTTGCCGTGCACCCGGACGACCGCCGGTATTCGCAGCTGGTCGGCCGAACGGTGCTGCTCCCGCTGGTCGGTCGGGAGATCCCGGTGGTGGCCGACGATCACGTGGAGCCGACGTTCGGCACCGGCGCGGTGAAGGTGACCCCGGCGCACGACCCGAATGACTTCGAGATCGGCCGCCGCCACGGCCTGCCGATGCCCACCATTTTGGACGAGTCGGCTCGTATCACTGATACCGGAACGCCTTTCGACGGCATGGACAGGTTCGAGGCCCGGGCCGCGGTCAAACAGGCGCTGCGCGAGCAAGGCCGTATCGTCGGCGAGCGGGTGCCCTACATCCATGCGGTCGGTCACTGCTCCCGGTCCGACGACGTGATCGAGCCGCGGCTGTCCACCCAGTGGTTCGTCAAGGTGGAACCGCTGGCGAGGGCCGCCGGGGACGCGGTCCGCGACGGCCGCACCGTCATCCACCCCCAGGAGTTGGCCGCCCGGTACTTCGACTGGGTCGACCACATGCACGACTGGTGCATTTCCCGGCAGTTGTGGTGGGGGCACCGGATCCCGGTCTGGTATGGCCCCGACGGTGAGGTCCGTTGCGTCGGGCCGAACGAGGAGCCGCCGGGGGATGGCTGGACCCAGGACCCGGACGTACTGGACACCTGGTTCTCCTCCGCACTGTGGCCGTTCTCCACCATGGGCTGGCCGCACCAGACCGACACGCTCAGGGCGTTCTATCCGACGTCGGTGCTGGTCACCGGCTACGACATCCTGTTCTTCTGGGTCGTCCGGATGATGATGTTCGGGCTGTATGCCACCCACGACGAGAACGGCGGACAGCACGTCCCGTTCCGCTCGGTCGCTCTGCACGGATTGGTGCGCGACCAGTACGGCAAGAAGATGTCCAAGACCCGCGGAAACACCGTCGACCCCCTGCAGTGGATCGAGGACTACGGCGCCGACGCGGTGCGGTTCACCCTGGCCCGCGGGTCGAACCCAGGCGCCGACCAGGCGATCGCCACCGAATGGGTCGCCGGTGGCGGGAAGTTCTGTTCCAAGCTGTTCAACGCCACCAGGTTCGCCATGATCAATGGGGCCACCGTGCCGCAAACCCCACTCGACGCGCGGGCGCTCACCGCCGCGGACCGCTGGATCCTGGACCGGCTCGACGAGGTGATCACCCAGACCACCGACCTGCTGGCCGATTTCCAGTTCGGCAAGGCGGCCGAGGGGCTGTACCACTTTGCCTGGGACGAGTTCTGCGACTGGTACCTGGAACTGGCGAAGATCCAGATCGCCGGCGCGGCAACGGATACCACGGCCAGCAGCGGGCGAGTGGACACCACTCGTGCGGTGCTCGGGACGGTGCTCGATGGGCTGCTGCGGCTGCTGCACCCGTTCGTTCCGTACGTCACCGAGACCCTGTGGACCTCGCTCACGGGCGGGGAATCGCTGGTGATCGCCGACTGGCCGCGGGCTTCCGGTCGGTCCACTGATCCGACCGCGACCACCTGGGTCGCCGACGTGCAGGCATTGGTGACGGAGATCCGCCGGTTCCGCGCGGATCAGAACCTCGCGCCGTCCAGGAAGGTGCCCGCGACGCTGAACGCCGACGCCGAGGCGGGTCCGGGCGACCGGGCGCGTGCGCTGCTGACCACCGCGGCCGCGCTGACCCGGCTGGAGCCGGCGAGCGAATCGTTCACCGCGACAGCGGAGATCCGGCTGTCGCTGTCTGCGGGGCAAGCGGTGACGGTCCGCGTAGACACCTCCGGAACCATCGACACCGCGGCCGAGAAGACGAGGCTCAGCAAGGATCTCGTGGCTGCGCGGAAGGAGATCGCCGACACGGCAAGGAAACTGGGCAATCCGGAATTCATCGGAAGGGCGCCGGTCGTGGTCGTCGACAAGATCCGGGCGCGCGCGGCGAAAGCCGCCACCGACGTGGACAGCCTGACGGCGCGGCTCGCCGCGATGGACGGGGCGGTGACGTGATCTCCGCGCCCGGCGACGGCTCCGGCGACCAGCCTGACGGCGTGCCGCTCGAGGACGGTGACCATTCTTGTGATCATTCTGGTGATCATTCAGACGTCGCCGAGGCCGGCGTGATCGGCTGGGACGCGGGGAATCTCGGCATCCCCGACCTCGCGGCAGACGAGTCGCTGATCGACCCCACCGGCGAGATCGCCGCAGCCACCGCCGATCTCGACGACGATTCACCGGCCGAGGCGGCCGACCGGGTGCCGGACGCGCCGCCGTTGACGCTGCCGGTCGTCGAGGCGCTGCTGAACCGCCGGCGGTCGGAAGTGCAGATCTCACCGACGTTGTCCCGGATCACCGCGCTGATGGACCTGTTGGGCAACCCGCAGCGCGCCTACCCGGTCATCCAGATCGCCGGCACCAACGGAAAGACCTCGACGGCCAGGATGATCGACGCGCTGCTCACCCTGATGGGCCTGCGCACCGGCCGGTTCACCTCGCCGCACCTGCAACTCGTCACCGAACGGATCGCCATCGACGGGGCGCCGATCCCCGTCGAACGCTACGTCGAGACCTACGCGGACATCGCTCCCTACGTCGACCTGATCGACGCGTCCAGCGCCCGCGAGGACGGGCTGCCGCTGTCGAAGTTCGAGATCCTCACTGCGATGGCGTTTTCGGCTTTCGGTGACGCGCCGGTGGAGGCCGCGGTGATCGAGGTGGGACTGGGCGGGACCTGGGACAGTTCCAACGTCGCCGACGCCGGCGTCGCGGTGATCACGCCCATCGGGATCGACCACACCGAATATCTGGGCGACACGCTGACCGAGATCGCCGGCAACAAGGCCGGGATCATCAAACGGGACGCCGTCGCGATCATCGGGCCGCAGGAACCGGAGGCGATGAACACCATCCTGCGACGGACGATCGAGGTCGATGCCAGCGTCGCCCGGTTCGGCAGCGAGTTCACCGTGCTCGACCGGGCGGTCGCGGTCGGTGGCCAACGGCTCACCTTGCAGGGTCTGGGCGGGGTCTACGAGGACGTTTTCGTGCCGCTCGCCGGCGAGCACCAGGCAGTCAACGCCGCGGTGGCGCTGGCCGCGGTGGAGGCCTTCTTCGGCGCCGGGTCCAGCCGTCAGCTCGACATCGCTTCTGTCCAAGATGGTTTCGCCGCGGTCGCCTCGCCCGGCCGGTTGGAACGGGTCCGCACGTCGCCGACGATCATGGTGGACGCGGCGCACAATCCGCACGGCGCGACGGCCCTGGCGGCGGCGCTGGCGGCCGAGTTCTCCTTCTCCCGGCTCGTCGGGGTGCTTGCCGTGATGGCGGACAAGGACGCCCTGGGAATCCTGCAGGCATTGGACGACACCTTCGACGAGATCGTGGTCACCAGGAACTCCTCGCCCCGGTCCATGCCGGTTGCCGACCTGGCCGACCTCGCGGCGGACGTGTTCGGCGAGGAACGGGTGCACACCGCGGCGCGGATGGACGAGGCGATCGCGCTGGCGGTGGACCTGGCCGAATCGGGATTCGAGGACTCGTCGGGCACCGGGGTGGTGATCACCGGGTCGGTCGTGTCGGCCGGTGACGGCCGCGCCCTCGCCGGTCTGGGGCCGGAATGAGCGAGTCAGGCGGCACGCGGGAGACCCGCCCCGATCCGTCACCCGCATCCCCCCGCGCCACCCGGCCCTACGACCCGGAACGCGGCCTGCGCGGCGTCATGTCCGCCGCCCTGGTGCTGGAGGCCGTCACGGTGCTGCTCGCCATCCCTGTCGCGGCGAACACCGGTGGCGGGGTCGGTCCGACCGGCGTGAGCATCATCTGCGTGCTGGCGGTGCTGCTGATCGGCGCCTGCGCGATCGTCTCCCGCCCGTACGCGGTGCCGGTGATCCTGACCCTGCAGGCCCTGATGATCGCGTGCTGGGTGATTACTCCGCCGCTGGGCATCATGGGCATCGTGTTCGGTTTGGTGTGGGCGCTCATCCTGTGGTTCCGTGGCGAATTCCGGCGGCGGCTCGCGGCCGGTACGGTGCCTGGGCCGCCGAAGACCGCGCCGCAGTAGCCGCGAGTCGACCCAGCACCTCGTCAACCCAGTCAGCCGACAAGAACGATCCGCCGCCTTCGCGGATCCACCGCCCGAAACAAGGGAGTTCCCGCTTGTGTCCGAACGCACGCTGGTCCTGATCAAGCCCGACGGCGTCGCCCGGGCCTTGGTCGGCGAGATCATCTCGAGGATCGAACGCAAGGGTTTGAGGCTGGTCGCCCTGGATCTGCGGGTTGTCGACGTCAGCGTCGCCAAGGTCCATTACGCCGAGCACGAGGGCAAGCCGTTCTACGATGCCTTGGTGGAATTCATCACCGGCGGGCCGCTGGTCGCCGCGGTGATCGAGGGGCCGCGGGCGGTGACCGCGTTCCGGCAGCTCGCCGGCGGCACCGACCCCGTGGAGAAGGCCTCCAACGGCAGCATTCGCGGCGATTTCGGGCTGGAGACCCGCACCAACCTCGTTCACGGATCGGATTCGGTGGAATCGGCCGAGCGCGAGATCGGATTGTGGTTCCCCGAGCTGTGAGCGGACCCGTCGAACCATCGCCGCTCGTCAACGATCTACCCGGTCCGGACCAGGTCACCCTGCGCAGGGTCGGCCCCGGCGGGACCTGGGCGTCGGACAGCGCGTTCGGCGTCGCGCTGGTCACCCTGTGGCACCGGGTCGCCGAGGCCGGCGGAGCGGTCGGCTTCGCCCCGTCGGTGAGCCGCGCCGAGGTCGCGGCGGTGGTCGCGGGCCTGGTGGACGACCTGCGCTCCGGCCGGGCGTTCGGGTTCGCGTTGAACCGCAACCGGACGCTGGTGGGTGTCGGAGTGCTGCGGCCGGGGCGCGGACTGTCCAGTCACACCGGCGAGATCGTCGCGGTGATGGTCGACCCTGAGCTCCGCGGATCGGGGTCGGGGACGCGACTGATGACCGCGCTGATCTCACAGGCCCGCGACGGGGGCCTGCAGAAACTCCAGGCGGCCATCCGTGACGGAGAGGGACTGGACGGATTCTTCGGAAGATTCGGGTTCGTCGAGTGGGGCCGCCGCCCGGGGTGGATCCGATTCGGGCCGGCGCAGGATCGCGACGAGATCATCTTGGGAGCCGACCTGGGCGCAGCAGTCATCAGCACACCAGTCATCGAGACATCCGACCAGGGCACAGCCGGCGTGAACAGAGCCGACTCCGGACCAGCGCAGTGACCAGCGGAGCGACCGGCTCATCCCGACGGATCGTCGACCTGTCCCACCCGATTGCGGACGGCATGGTCACCTACCCGGGCATTCCCGCACCCGTCATCGGCACCCATTTGTCGTTCGACGAGTCGGCATCCCACTACGCGGCCGGCACCGAGTTCACCATCGCCACCATCTCGATGGCTGCCAACACCGGGACGTACCTGGACACGCCGGCGCACCGCTACCGCGGGGGTGAGGACCTCGCGGCGGTGCCCCTGGAGCTCATGGTCGAGTTGGACGGCGTGGTGGCCAGGGTGTTCGACGTCGACAGCCCGGCCCGCACGGACCTGACCGGCAGCTCGCCCGCGACGGGCGCCGGCTCCATCGGCCATCCGATCGACGAGGAGCAGCTGCGCTCGGCGCTGGGCGACGCCGATCTGAGCGGCCGGGCCGTGCTGGTGCACACGGGCCACGCACGCCTTTGGGGTGGGCCTGGATACTTCACCGCCCACCCCTATCTCACCGACGACGCGGCGGAATTCCTGGTGTCAGCCCGACCGGCTCTGGTCGGGATCGACTCGCTGAACATCGACTCGACGCACACCGGTCGGCGGCCGGCGCACACCTGGCTGCTGGCAGCCGGCATCCCGATCGTCGAGCACCTCACCGCGCTGGATCAATTGCCGGACAGCGGCTTTCGGTTCTCCGCCGCGCCGCCTGCGGTGCACTGCATGGGGACGTTCACGGTGCGTGCCTACGCCGTCGTGGGGTAGCTCACCGCGTCGCCGCATCCCATCACTGAGCTGGTGACATCTCGCATCGACCGCCCAGGTGAGATTCGATCGGGTGTCAAGCGGTGACAGTCTCCTCTGATTGGTCTTCGGTGCGCCCCGAGTTCCTGGACCTCAAGACGCCGTGGCTCGCCCATCCCCAGTAGGTCTGCGACCGCCAGCATGCCGCACGAATCACCGACGACCTTGCTCAGCGTGCAGTCACGTCCGCAAGCCGCTGAATCCGAGCACCGTGAGACCATTTCCGAATGCATGCGCTCATCGCCCATGAGGAGGAGGACCTGGCGGCGCCGTCAGCGATGCGCGCGGCCTTGAAGGTCCTGCCGTCCGGTGGCCAGGAACGCCCAACCCACCATCACTGTGCCCAGGAACAGCAGACCCAGCCCGATGATCACCGGGCCGGCGATGTGCAGGCCGGTGCCGGCCAACATCACGGGCGCGGACGCCGTCGGCGGTACAGAGGGGTGCTCGTGCAGGTCGGCTGACGCGGACGGCGCAGCGAGGACAGTGAAAGCCAGCGTCAGCAATGCGATGGCCACAGCGGTGAGGACAGTCTCCCGCGTGCGCGGTCGGCGACCGGTCGCGCGTCGCTTGACCATCGGCATGCTCACCTCACAGACTCATGGCCCGAGCGGGCCGGCAACATTCCAGAATAGGACGCGCGGGCACCGAGGCGGGTTGCGGCGCCGCGATCGCCCGAACGTGTCGATTGCAGCGTATTCGCCTGGCCGTCGGAGTAGTGCAGCACGCGCCGTGGCGCCGCGAACATCGGCCGAACCCACGGTGGGGCATCCGCGAACTCCGCAGGTTCGCGGTCGAGCCTGAACGGACGACGGTGAGCAAATACAACTCCGGGGTTGGTCGGCGAAAGGACCGCCGACCACGTCAAGCGGGCAGTTACCTTTTCCGGTGCACGTGGGAACCTCCCACCAGGCACAGCCAGTTTCGGACCGACCCACGCGAGGTGTCTTGCCCGGCTCAGGTCGACCACGGCGGTGCGCACTCTCGCGGCGAGCTGAGCAACCGGTTCACCGAATCGGTGGGCGGCCGAGGCTGAACGGCGGTCGCCGCCGAACTCGGGCAATGGCGTCGGTCGGTGCGCCGCATTCGAGTGCGCTGCACGCTGGGCCCGATCAAGCACGTGGGCAGCCATGACCGCACGGTGTTGGTGACTGCTGTCGTCTGTCAACATCGGTGGCTCCGGCAAACCGCGCGGCGGTCTTGGTGCCCGGCGGTAGCGTCGCACCCCATGAGGGAACGGCGAGCGCCGCGCCGGATCGGGGACGACCCGTCGGTCACCCGGTCTGCTGACGCGATGCCACACCCGGCCGGCGCGAACGGGGAACCCGAGAAAGCCGCGCCGATGATCGCCGCTCGCAGGCTGTGCAAGACCTTCCCGACGGCGTCAGGTCGGCCCGTGGAGGCGGTCCGTGGCATCGACGTGCAGGTGGAACGCGGCGAGTCCTTCGGCTTCCTCGGCCCCAACGGCGCGGGCAAGTCCTCGACCATGCGGATGATCGCCTGCGTGTCCGCGCGGACCGGGGGAGAGTTGTCCATTCTGGGCATGGACCCCGACCTCGACGGTGTCCGGATCCGCGGTCGGTTGGGGGTGGTGCCGCAACAGGACAACCTGGACGTCGAGTTGACCGTGCGGGAGAACCTCATCATTTACGGGCGCTATTTCGGCATTTCCCGGTCCGAATGCCGCCGGCGGGCCCAGGAGCTGGTGGAATTCGCGCAACTGACCGACAAGGCCGACACCAAGGTCGACGTGCTGTCCGGCGGGATGAAGCGCCGGCTGACCATCGCCCGCTCGTTGATCAACGACCCGGAGCTGCTGCTGCTCGACGAGCCGACCACCGGCCTCGACCCACAGGCTCGACATGTGTTGTGGGACAGACTGTTCCGGTTGAAGAACGAGGGCGTCACGCTGGTCGTCACCACGCACTACATGGACGAGGCGGAGCAGCTGTGCGACCGGCTGGTGGTGATGGACGGCGGCGTGATCGTCGCCGAGGGCTCGCCCAAGGCATTGATCGGCGCATACTCCTCCCGGGAGGTCTTGGAATTGCGGTTCCTGCCCGGCACCCAACAGCAGGCCGAACCGCTGGTCACCGATCTGGTGGAGCGGGTCGAGGTTCTCCCTGACCGGTTGCTGCTGTACACCGAGGACGGCGAGGCGACCCTGGAAGCCGCGCATTCTCGCGGGGTGCGGCCCCGATCGACGCTGGTGCGACGGTCCACCCTGGAGGACGTCTTCCTGCGGCTGACCGGCCGTAGCCTGGTGGACTGATGGCCACCCTCGACCACTCCCACACCCGCCCGAGCAGCAGCCCGAGTGTGCCGTCCGGTGGGCGGTTGATGGTCTGGGAGTACCTGCTTCGGTGCTGGCGCCGGTACGCGATCCCCAGCCTGGCGGAGGCGATCGGCACGCCGCTGCTGTACCTGCTTGCGCTCGGTCTGGGACTCGGCTCGTTGGTGGATGCAGGGCCGCAATCGGCGGCACTGGGCGGGGTGAGCTACCTGCAGTACATCGCCCCGGCGTTGCTCGTCGCGGCCGCGCTGCAGATCGGGGTCAGCGAGGGCTCCTATCCCGCCTACAGCCGCTTCAAATGGAGCAGGGTCTTCTGGGGCGTGACAGCCACTCCGGTCACCCCGGGGCAGGTGTGCGACGGCGAGGTGTTGTTCATCGGTACCCGGCTGCTCGCCGCGTCCACGCTGTACTACCTGGTGCTGCTGATGTTCGGGGTGGCCGGCGGCCCAGCCGGGCTGTTGATGATCCCGTCCGGCATGCTCACCGGGATCGCCTGTGCCGTGCTGATACTGGCGCTGGGTGCTGTGCTGCAGTCGGACGGCGGCGCTTTCGCGATGGTCTTTCGTTTCGTGGTCGTCCCGATGACGCTGTTCTCCGGCTCGTTCTTCCCGATCACGCAGCTGCCGCTCGCGGTCCGCTGGCTGGTGTGGATCTCGCCGCTGTGGCACGGCAACGAGCTGGCTCGCGGGTTCGTGCTGGGCACCGCGGAACCCTGCTCGACCATCGGTCATGCGGCGTTCCTGGCAGCGCTGTTCGTCGCCGGCCTGGTGCTGGCGCGCCGGCTCTACCGGCGGCGGCTGATCGTATGACCGGCTCGACGGTTTCACCCCAACCGGCCGCGCCGACCACCCGGCGCCCTTCGACCCTGATCTCGCGGGTGCTGCCGCTGCAGCTCTACGCGGGCCGCGCTCATGTGGTTCTGGAGCGGTCCCTGCTGGTGAGCCGGCGGGTCTGGTGGATCGTGTTGTCCGGGTTCTTCGAGCCGGTGTTCTTCCTGTTCGCGATGGGCAAGGGGCTCGGTGCGCTGGTCGGCGACGTGGGCGGAGTCAGCTACGCCGCGTACATCGCGCCCGCGCTGCTGGCGACGTCCGCGATGAACGGCGCGCTGTACGACTCGGTGCACAACGTGTTCTTCGAGTTGCGGTACGAGAAGCTCTACGACGCCATGCTGGCCACCTCGCTGGGCCCGATGGACGTGGCACTGGGCAAGATCGCCTGGTCGCTGCTGCGCGGCGGTCTCTACTCCATTGCCTTCGTGAGCGTCATGGCCGCGATGCGTTTGCTCTCGTCGTGGTGGGCGTTGCTGGCGGTTCCCGCCGCACTGCTCATCGCGCTCGGTTTCGGCGCGGTCGGTATGGCTGTCGCGAGCTTCCTCACCACGTTCCAGCAGCTGGATTGGGTGGACACCGCGATCCTGCCGATGTTCCTGTTCTCGACGACGTTCTACCCGCTGGATGTCTACCCGCGGGGCGTTCAGATCGTCGTGGAGTGCCTGCCGCTCTACCAGGGCATCGAGTTGATGCGCGGTTTGTGCCTCGGTCCGGTCTCGCCGAGTCTGCCCTGGCATGCGCTGTACTTCCTGATCATGGCGGTGATCGGCCTGGTGGTGGCCTCCCGCAGGCTCGGCACGCTGTTGCTGAAATGACCTGGGTTGGACTTCCTGGTGCGCGGTTCTGTCCGGTCATGCGAGCGGGCCGCCGGCCGTCGGCACGCCGTGTGGGATACTGACAGAGGTTCTGTGCCGAAACAGTCGGTAAAGAACCCGGGCCTGGTCGGTGCAGGAGCGGTCCTCGGCCCCGGTGAGTGAGACGCCGGGCCGCGTCGAGGACGGATCTCCGCGAGCCGATCGGCACGACGCTCACCAGACTTCCCGCCGCCGGTGACCACCGGGCTGCGGGTCCGAAGAATGTACGGGGTCCCTGTGCGGACGCGTCTTGTACGCGCCCGGGGGCCTCGGGGAGGACTACACGCATGTCGATCACACCCACCCTCGAGAGCGCTCTCGCCGATCTGCCGGCCAAGCCGCGAGTGCACGAGCTGTCCAAGAGGATCGGGATCAGCAACAAGGAACTGCTCACCGCGCTGGCCGAGCGTGGTCTGACGATCAAGAGCGCCTCGTCCTCCGTGCCACCGGACGTCGCGCTCGAGGTCATCGAGGCCCTTCTGTCACCCGGCACAGTCGGCACAGCAGGCCAGAGCAGCGCGGATGACGCGACCGCCGATGCCGGTGCCGGTGCCGGTGCCGAGGAGCAAACGAGCGCCGAGCGCCCAGACTCGGAACCGGCCCGTCAACACCCGGACCTGCCGACCGGGACACGGCCGTTGTTCCTGCCACCCGAGGTCGTCGACGGCGACGCGACGACGGACTCCGGGCAGGCCGGCGACAGGTCCGGACCAGAGGACACCGACGGCTCGCAAGGTCGGCCCAGTAGCTCGGGTCGGCGACGGCGAGGCCGCTCGGGGCGGCGTGGCGGCGGTGGGCAGACCGGCGAGTCGGAGCCGACCCTGGTTGATCAGACCCCGGAGGTCACCGCCGACGGTCCCATCGGCGGCGGTGCCGACGCTGCGGCCGCAGGCGAGGGCAGTCCCGAAGGCGAGTCCGCCCAAAGCGAGTCCGCCGACGACGACACCGCGGATGAGGGCACCGGCGAGGACCAGGCCGGTGCCGACTCGAGTGGCCGTGGACGGCGCCGTCGGCGTGGTCGCCGGGGACGTGGCCGGGTGACCGACGATGCCGCCGAGTCCGCGGACAGTGCCCGGGCCGAGGACACCGACGAGGACGGCGCAGCGGGTGGCGCAGACAGCGACACGGCGACCGAACCGGAGTCGGGCGAGGCACCGGGGTCGGACGAAAGCGACGAGACCGACGAGCGGGCCACCGGCAGCACCGGTAATCGCCGCCGCCGTCGTCGTCGCCGTCGGGTGACCGGCGAGGATGGTCCACGCGAGGACGACCCGGACAACACGGTCGTGCATGTCCGCGAACCCCGGTTGTCGGGCGTGTCCGGCTCCATAGGCGCTGCCGGTTCCTCGGCATCTTCCGAGGTGCAGGGCGTCCGCGGCTCGACCCGGCTGGAGGCCAAGCGGCAACGGCGTCGCGATTCCCGTGACACCCGCCGCCGCCCGCAGATCCTGACCGAGGCCGAGTTCCTGGCCCGGCGCGAGTCGGTCGAACGCGTCATGGCGGTTCGGCAACGCGGCGACCTGGCTCAGGTCGCCCTGCTCGAGGACGGTATCCTGGTCGAGCACTTCGTCTCCCGGGCCGGGTCCGACTCGATGATCGGCAGCGTCTTCCTCGGCAAGGTGCAAAATGTGCTGCCCTCGATGGAAGCCGCGTTCGTGGACATCGGCCGCGGGCGTAATGCCGTGCTGTATGCGGGCGAGGTCAACTGGGACGCGGCCGGGCTGGCCGGCAAGGCTCGTCGCATCGAGACCGCGCTGTCCAGCGGCGACACCATCCTGGCGCAGGTGTCCAAGGATCCGATCGGACACAAGGGTGCCCGGCTGACCACCCAGATCTCGCTGCCGGGGCGGTTCCTCGTCTACGTCCCCAACGGCGGTGCCACCGGGATCTCGCGGAAACTGCCGGACACCGAGCGCAAGCGGTTGAAGTCGATCCTGGACCGGATCGTTCCCGACGACGCCGGGGTGATCATCAGGACCGCCGCCGAGGGCATCGCGGAGGACGAACTCGCCCGCGACGTGGAGCGGCTGAAGTCCCAATGGGAGGACATCTCCCGCGGAGCGGCGGCCAAGACGTCCGGGCCAACCCTGCTGTACGCCGAGCCCGGCACGTTGCTCAAGGTCGTGCGTGACCTGTTCAACTCCGACATCAGCCGCCTGGTGGTGGACGGGGACGACGCCTACGAGCCGGTCGCCGAATACATCAACGCGGTTGCTCCGGAACTGGCGGACCGGCTTTCCCGTTACGAGGCACCCGCGGGTGGCGGCGATGTCTTCGCCACTTACCGGGTCGACGAGCAGATCGGCAAGGCCCTGGAGCGCAAGGTTCATCTGCCTTCGGGCGGTTCACTGGTGATCGACCGGACCGAGGCCATGACGGTGGTCGACGTCAACACCGGCAAGTACACCGGATCGGGAGGCAACCTCGAAGAAACGGTCACCAGGAACAACCTGGAGGCCGCGGAGGAGATCGTCCGTCAGCTGCGGCTGCGGGACATCGGCGGGATCATCGTCATCGACTTCATCGACATGGTCCTGGAGTCCAACCGGGAACTGGTGCTCCGCAGGCTGACCGAGTGTCTGGGCCGCGACCGCACGCGGCACCAGGTCGCCGAGGTGACATCCCTCGGACTCGTGCAGATGACCCGCAAGCGGATGGGCACCGGGCTGCTGGAGGCGTTCTCCGAACCGTGCCCGCACTGCGGCGGTCGCGGGATCCTGTTGCACGATGCGCCCATCGACCTGACACCGGGCGAGGACGCGCCGACCGAGCGGCGCTCGGGCAAGAACCGCCGCAACCGCGGTCGTGACGCCGAGCCCGCGGAGGACGTGGTCACCAGGGTGCAGCACGCGCTCGGGCGCAAGCCCGATCCGCGGGGCCCCAAGCCACCGCCGGTCCTCGTGGGCGCGGACATCGGCGACGACCTCGACGTCGTCGCCCGGGGCGATACCGACGACGGGCCTGCTCACAACGGCGCTGCTCGTCACGGCGCCGGCGCCGAAGACCAGGCCCAGGGCGACGATCAGGCCGATGCTTCGCCCGGCGAGCAGCCCGCACCGGACACACTCGCCGACGCGGTCGGGGGCCGCGTCGACGTTCTCGACACCGCCGTCGTCGACGGCGACGTGCTGAATGCCGATATCGAGGTGGTCGCGCCGACCGCGTGGGCCGCAACGGCCGACGAAACAGCGTCAGAGCCGCGCCCACCACGACGGAGCCGCCGTGCGGCCGGCCGCCCGGCCGGCGCGCCCAGTGGGGCCGCGCAGGCGGTGGACATCATCGTGCGGCCCGTCAGCTCGGAGTCCGGTGCTGCCGAGTCCTCCGATGGTGATCACGGTTCCGGTGGCGGGTGGTCGGATGCTCAGTCGGACGAGAACGCATCCCACGTGATCACCGTCGATCCCGGCCAGCCGGACGCCGTCAACGGCGACTCGGACGCACATGTGAACGGCGACGGCGCGACCGAACCGACCGCCCCAGCGGCACCGGTCCGGCGACGGGCGGCTCGCCGTCCAGCCGGTCCTGCGGCCGCGCCGATCCCCGTCGACCGGGTTGACGAGACCGGGCCGACGGATCACCTGGAGCAACCCGACAACGCCGACGAGTCGGTGCCCGTTGTCTGATCCGCTCGTCTTCGGCCCGGCAGTTTGCTCCTGCCGCCCGGCCACGCGTATCGTGGTCGATCGGCACGCTGCCGCGCAGCGCGCTTTGCGTTGCCCTGGTTCGGTCGTGTCGCACGGACGGATCGGCCGAGTCGGCGGCGTTCGTCGGGGGCTCTGCTGATACCTGGCTGACACCGATCGTCTGAAACACCGCATTGGAGGGCCCAGCGGCTGGTACTGGCGGGTGTCGGCGGGCCAGGAATCACCGAGCACGCACCAGCAATGCAGAAGTACCGAGTCAAGAACCATGCAGTAGAGGCCACGCGGTAGACCAACGCCCGGAGACCCCGGCACCACGACAGGCAGGAAGGCGCGTCCACGATGTACGCGATCGTCAAGACCGGCGGCAAGCAGTACAAGGTCGCCG
>JADGOY010000330.1 GCA_017882715.1 Nakamurella sp.
CCCGGCCACCGGTAAAAGCTGCTGTTCAGTTCGACGGTGTCGAACCGGCGGACATAATGGCCGAGTCGATCCCGCGGCGGCGCCCCCCACGGGTACAGCACGTTCTCCCAATGGCCATAGCTCCACCCCGAGGTGCCGACATGAACGACCATCCCACCAACCCCTCGCTCGTTGAGAGTCCGCCCACGACAACCGGAGAAACGCCGAGCACAGACCACCAGCCGGGCACCGGTGAGCCGCGACCACCTCCGGTGAGCTCCACGACGAATGGGGCCAGAGCCGCCATGTTTGGCCAAGTCCGCGCGGCAAAATTACTCGGCATTCCCAACGACAATGGATCTTCGCCACCCCGGGGCAGGAGATGCGCGATCGGCCGATCCAACGGTTGCGCGGCGACCGGGCCGGATCCTCAATGGGCCATCTCAGATCCGGGGCCAACTCGCGGCGGCGACCCCTCAGACCGATTCGCCGCGGGTCCTTCGCAGTTCCCGTCCCTGTTCGATATCCACCGTGTCCTTGGCATCGGTCTTGTCCATGACCCTGGTGTCCCGCGGCGGCAACTGGATGTCCCGCTCTGCCGCGATGCCGGCCTGCAACTGACGGCCGCGCTCGATTTCGGCGTCCAATTCGGCGCCGAACAGCAAGGCCAGATTGGTGATCCACAGCCACAACAAGAAGATGATCACACCGGCCAGCGAACCGTAGGTCTTGTTGTAGCTGGCGAAGTTCGAGACGTACAACCCGAACAGGGCCGAGGCCAGCACCCAGGTGACGATCGCCACCGCGGCACCGACGCTGATCCAGCGGAACTTCGGCTGTCGGACATTGGGGGTGGCGTAATACAGGATGGCGACCACCAGCGCCGCCAGACCCAACAGGACCGGCCATTTCAGCACATTCCACACTGTGACGGCGGTCTCGCCCAGACCGACCGCGTCACCGACCGCCCGGGCGACCGGCCCGGAGACGACCAGGCCGATGGCCACCAGCCCGGCCAGGATGACCGCGGCCAGCGTGATCACCATCATCAACGGGCGGAGCTTCCAGAACGGCCTGCCCTCGCGGATCTCGTAGATCCGGTTCATCGCCCGACCGAAAGCACCGACATATCCCGATGCCGACCACAGCGCACCGATCACGCCGATGATCAACGCGAACCCGGCCGATTGGTTCTGCGTCAACTGATCCAGCGGCGCGCGAATCGTGTCGGCCACCGACCCGGCCCCCATGTCCGAGAGCACCGTGATCAGTTCATCGGTCTTGCCCTGCTGGCCGAACAGACCCAGCAGCGACACCAGTGCCAGCAGCGCCGGGAACAGCGACAGCACCGCGTAGTACGTCAACGCGGCGGCCAGATCCAGGCATTGGTCGTCGGTGAACTCACGGAGCGTCTTGCGGGCGATGTATTTCCAGGACGGCTTGGTCAACTGGACCGGGGTCTCGGGCTTGCCGGCAGCCTCCGGGTTCGGCGTAGGTCGGGCATTGTCTACCATCGACTCCGGCCGATCGGAGTCTGTTGGGTTGCGATGATCCGACATGTTCTTCCTTTTCGTGAGACATTGCGACCAACCGTGCTCGATACCCGTAAGGCCCGCTGCTCGGTTGCCGCCGGGCGGTGGGCGCAACTGCCGACCTCCTGATCGGACCCGGCCGGCAACCGGTCGCCGGCGTAATGAATGCCCCCCACGCTCATCTGACCGTTCCCCGGTGATGTCCATTCCCCGAACGCGGTGGGTGAAACGTGCGATCGCCGGGTACATGGTCACAGCCGAACCTCGAGCGTGTTAGCAACGGCGCCAGCTAACGTACTAGCCGGCGGGTGGGGATCCACCGCCGACGACCGCTCGCCGCGCGCGACCTACCCAAGACGGGCACCGTCGAGGAGCTCATCGAGCGACTGGTCGGCGCCGACAACGAATAGGCCGACAACGAATACGTGGTCCGCACGGCCACTCCCGACGACGACGGTGTCAGCAGTCACCTGCTGGCACCGGCGTCGCCCCGGTGTTCTGGGTCGTGGCTGGCTCAGGCCGGCGACACCGCCAAATCCCAGAGCAGCCGCGACCGGCGGCGTACCCTGGCCCACCCAGAGGGCATGAGTGTTGCGTTGACCGAGACCACACCGACGAAACAGCGGTCGCACGCCCGGTCGGAGGGACCGAGAAGTCCCCCCTGTTCGTGCACAGGGTCGGGCCGCTCAGCGCAACGCCGGCCGGCCGATCGGTGTTCTTCTCCGGCAACCACAGTCAACCCTGGAAGCTGGCGCCGCGACGCCGGCAGCTACTGACCGGCGCCGAAGGGTTGCGACACCGCGGGGAACCGTCTCCGCACCCAGAATTGCCCGGGATTCGTTTCACCGGCTGGAATGTCGATGATATATGGGTCCCGCCATATAGTGCCGTGCAGGCGATGCAGGTAGGGGGATTGGCCGATCTTTCGATGCCGACGAGCGTCCCGCCAGCGAACGTTACCTGTACAAGGGGATTCCGTCGGCGTTTCGCTGATCCGCTACCGGGAGGCGGCCCCGCTTGCTCACCGGGAACGGCGACGCGTCCGTCGAGGACGGGATCGAAATGGTTGCTGCAGACCGTTGGTCTGCTGGGCGTGCCCGGGCTCGCCGCGTTGGGGTCCCCCAGGACCGCGACGACGAGATCCAAGGCCCGCACGGCCAGCGGCTGACCCCAGGTGCGTCTGAGAATCGTGTTGTTATCGTTGAGTTCTCACCCCAAGTGCCGGTCACCTCTGGAGCGGAGCCCCGTCGTGCCACGCAAACGCAGTACCCTGCTGCCCTCGGCAGTGTTCAAGGCCTTGGTCCCCAAGCCCCTGCGCAAGCGACGGGCGCGCCGAGCCGCGCCTACCTCGGTCGGCCCGCTCAAGGCGGCCCGCGCCTCGGCGAGGAGCGCGTCGAAGATTGCCAGGACAGCGTCCAGAGCGAGTTGCACGGTGAAGCCGAGCACCCGCAAGGCGACCGCGCGGTCAGCCTCGTCGCGGACCACCAAGCCGCGGACATCCGCGGTCCGCAAGCCGGCGCGCTCGTCCGCTCGCGGTAAGGCTGCGTCGACGCCGGGGAAGGGCACCTGGCGTCAGGCGCGGTTCACCGGCGTTGCGGGTTCCAGGTCGTATCGGGTGTACGTCCCGCGGGGGCTGCGCAGAACGACCAAGGTGCCATTGCTGCTCGCGCTGCACGGGTGCACCCAGAACGGACTGGATTTCGCGGCCGGTACCCGATTCAACGATCTGGCGGACAAACACAAGTTCGTCGTGGTGTACCCGGAACAATCGCGGCGCCACAACGGTCTGCGCTGCTGGAATTGGTTCCGGTCGACCCACCAGTTCCGGGCGCAAGGCGAACCGGCCATCCTCGCCGGAATTGTTCGGCGGGTCAGTCAGGAGGCCGCGCACTGGCGGATCGACGCCGAGCGGGTGTACGTCGCGGGCATCTCG
>JADGOY010000331.1 GCA_017882715.1 Nakamurella sp.
GCCTGCACGAAACGGCCCAGCGCGGGCGGCGCGCTGTTCGGTCCGCTGCGCAGTGCGTCGGGATGGTCCTGCAGGTGGCAGGCCAAGCGCCGCTGCCCACGGATGCCGGTGGCGTCGATCGCAGCGCGGACTGCATCATCGGTCAGGCCCGGTTCGACGACGGCGACCGCGGCCACGACGATGTCGCGGCGCTGCTCGGCAAGGTGAGCTGCGGTCGCAGCCGTGTAGCAGCGGTTGCACCACGGCTGGCCGTCTGAGTTCCGCCCGACCAGCACCGTGTCCCGGCCGCAGGAGCCGCAGGTCCCCGTGTGGCGGCGGGCATGGCAGGCCGAGCAGATCGGACCGGCCGGGCTGGATGCCTTCAGCCGCACCTGCCGACCGCAGCCGGCGCAAGTGGGCGTGCTCATGGTTCGCGGCGGATCTCGGCGCGTCGTGGGGTGCGAGCCCGGTCGACCGGGCCGGGCGGAGCGCCGCCGGTGCCGGTGGCGCGGGTCCGGGGCTTCGCTGCCGTGACCGGTTCGATCAGATCGTTGGGGGTGCAATCCAGGATGTCGCACAACGCCATCAGAATGCGCAGGCTCAACCGCTCCGGGGTGCCGGTGACCAACCGATAGGTTTGCGCCGCGGAGAGCACCACACCCCGCTCGGCCAGCAGCGGTGTCAGGTCGGTGGTCGCGTACATCCCCGCCTCGGCCATCCGCACCCTCAGGTGCCACTGATATCCCAACTTCCGGTTTGCTGCCATCGATTTCGCTCCCCTATCCCCTACTGGCCGGCCGGGCAGGTGAACGCGCGGTCCAGGGCACGACGCAGCGCCCGGTTCTTGTAATCGCTGCCGATCGTCGTATACACCGCGGTTGTCGCCCCCCAAGAATGCCCTGCCTGCTGCTGAACAAACAAATGGTCGAAACCGTCTTCCAAAAGATGGGTAATATAGGAATGGCGAAGACAATGCGGCCCCAATTCGGCGGGCAAACCGAGAGCGTCGCGGTAAGCGGCGAACCGCAGGTTGATGTGATCGGTGGAGATCCGCCCGCCACGCTCGGTCGGCCACAACGCCGGCCCGACCGGACCGTAATCGGGACGGATCTGCTCGACCCACTCGGCCAACGCCTCGGCCGCCCAGCCCATCGTGGTCAACACCGTCCGCCGCCGCGGCGGAGAACCCCTCATCGCCTTGCCGTACCGCACCGACACCGCCCCGTACCGCCCGAATTCCGGGGCGTGAGCGTTGCCGGACAGGTCGGCCAACTCGAGCATCGCAGCTTCCCGACGGCGCAGGCCCCACCCGTAGATGGTCTTGAACAACGCGGCGTCCCGGAACGCCGCCAACCATCCCTTCCGGCCGCCGGTGTGCACAGCGCCCACCCGGTCGTCGCAATAATCGAAGAACCCTTGCAACTCTTCTCGACTCAACGGCCGGTTACCCGGGCGAGCCTCGACCTCCGAACGATGCACGGCCATGTTCCATTCATGGCAAACCTGCACCGGGTGAGTACCGAACCGCTGCTCGCACACCTCATCCCACCCGTACCGGCGGTCGGTCAGATACCCGCAGAACAACTGCACGGCCTGCTGATAATTCCGGATCGTCGAATGCGCAAGCCCCTGGCTGACCAACGACGTCGTCCACTCCTCCACATCACCCGGGCTCCACTGCCACGGGTAATCGCTGCTGAACGCAACGAACCGGCGAACCACCAGCACCCGCTGCTCCACGGTGGAGGCCACCAGCAGCCGGGATCGCTGCTGAGCCACCCACCCTGCCAGCATCGCCTCCAGCACCGCCTCCTCCGGAGCCAGGAACGACACCCCGGCCGGCACCACCGACAACGCCGAGCCAGGCAGGTCAACCCGGTCAAGCCGCTCGACCACCACGGAACATCACTCCCCCTCCGAACCGGGGCTGAATTCTAGTGATGTATCATTCATCAGATGCACGTTGCTGGTGAGATCCACGGCGCCGTAACATGCCCCGGACCGACGAGCGACTCGCATCGTTCGATTCCCGGTACCGTGATGCCCTGCGCCCGCGACAATAGCCAACGGCCCGAATCATGCATCCGATGCAATATGCCGGAGTTGATGTCCAACCAGCTGCTGATCGTGTCCCAGCGCCCGGACGCGACGATCGTCGCCGGCTACCGTACATGGCAGTCACTGGGCCGACAGGTACGACGGGGCGCGAAAGGCATCGGAATCTTCGGGTACTCGACCAAGACAACTGCGCAGGAAGTCACCGACGACGCCGGGAAGACCGACGAGAAGACCACGACCAGAACGTTTTTCCCGGTCCGGACAGTCTTCGATATCAGTGACACCGACGGTGACGACATCGGCTTGCCCACCGAGGTCGACAGTGCCCGGAACCCGCATCCGGACGCGAGCGACAAGGCCTACCAACGGGTCTCCACCTGGCTGACCGACCAGGGATGGGACGTGCAGCGAGTGGACATCACCGGCGCCATCCGCGGGTACACCAATCACACCGAGAAACTCGTGAGGGTCGCGGACCACCTCGACGACATCAACGCCGCCCGGGTCCTGCTCCACGAGGCCGTCCACGTGATCTTGCACGGCCCGGACAGCGGCTTCATCACCACCGAGCAATACGCGGCCAGCCGAACCCACCGGGGCACCGCGGAAATCCAGGCAGACGGCGCCGCGGCCGACCTACTGGGCCTGGACACCGAACAGGCTTCCGTCGGTTACGTCGCGGGCTGGGCCACCGCCGCGGCGGGCACCAGCACCGACGCCGACGCGATCGCCGCAGCGGTCCGCGGGACCGCCGCCGCCATCCTGCACGCGGTCAACACCATTGCCGCAGCGCTCGGCCTGGACGACTGACGTGCAACCCGCGGGCCTGCCCCGTCCGCTACCGAGCAGGGCAGGACCCCCGGGTGGCAGCCATAGGCCACTTCCGCGGCATCCGGGGCGGCACCACCCGCTACCCACCACGGCGACCACACAGTATCCCCGCCGACCCCCACCACGACCGGTAGAGGGGCGCGGTGGGGGTCGGCGGGGATGTTCGGTTCGATCCACCGAACGAGCTCTTGTCGTTTGACCCTCTCATCGGGTCGCGGATACGTTTGGTGGTATCACATCCTTGGAATCACGACCGGTCATCACACCCAACCGAAGGGGGTTCATTGTGACCGCCATTCCGCGGGCGGCGGATGCGCCGCGCCCCCGCGTCCGGACCAGGTCCGCGCCACCACCGACCCCTGGGCTGCCGACCCGGCCGCCGGCACCCTCGATCGAGGACATCCTCGCCCGGCTGACGCTGCTCGCCCCGCTGGCCGCGGGCAACCGTGGGCCGGTTCCCCTGGACGACCCCCGCCGGGTCGCGGCCGCCGAGTACACCTGGCTCCTTGCCACAGCCCGTGAGAACGGGGTCTCCACCGCTGCGCTCGTCCAGGCCACCAACTC
>JADGOY010000332.1 GCA_017882715.1 Nakamurella sp.
CGCATCGGCCCCCGTCAGGGTGGCGGGAGCCCGTGAGATGGCACAGGAGGTGGTTGCTGTGCTTGGGTTCGATCCGTTCCGGGATATCGATCGACTGGCCTCGCGGCTGGCGAGTACGCCCGTCGCAAGCGGCCGGACACCGCAATTCATGCCGATGGATCTCTATCGCGCCGGTGATCACTACGTACTGCACGCCGACCTGCCCGGGGTTGATCCCGGCTCGGTCGACTTGGGGGTGGACAACAACACTCTGACGATCAAGGCGGAGCGGACCGCCAGGTCCGAGGAGGGTGTGCAGTGGATCGCCAGCGAGCGCTTCACCGGCACCTATCTGCGGCAGTTGTCGCTGGGCGACGGCGTGGACACCGAGCACATCTCGGCCGGCTACGAGAACGGCGTCCTCACCGTGACCATTCCAGTGGCCGATCGGGCGAAGCCACGCCGTGTCCCGATCGAAACCCACGGTGGCCGTGAGGTTGTCGGGCAAACTGATGCGAGCGGGCCAGCCAACGCGGTTGCGTCGGCGTCCTGATCGTTCGATTCGGCTAACGCTCCGGCTAACGCCGCGCGACGGATGCGGGTCCGTCGCGTGGGGGTTGCCGGGAACATCCGTCCGCGCAGCACGCCGCGTCACTCCGCACACCTTCATGGACTCCGCGCCGGTTTCTGGTTACTCCGCGCCACCTTTATGGACTGCGCGCCAACATATGTCGGCGCGACGTTCAGAAAACCGGCGCGGAGTGAGGAAAGGGGCGGGGCGGGGCGGGGCCAGGCGCGACGTTCATGAAACTGGCGCGGAGTCCATGCCGTTCGCGTGCGCCAGCGATCGGGCGCGGTTGAACCCCACGCCGCGCCGTCGCGCCCGACCGGCATGCAGAACCGCTCAGCCCACCGAGATCGGCAGCACGAGCCGACCGCCCCGCCGGCCCGCAGCCCGCCGCTCGTCCGACACCGCGCCGTACAGCGTCGTGCGTTGCCGCACCGGACGGCCGGCCGCAGCGGCGATGGATTCCAGTTCCGCGACCGACTTCGCCGAGCCGTGCTGTGAGCCGGCCATCCTCGAGATCGTCTCCTCCATCAGGGTTCCGCCGAGATCGTTGACGCCGCCCTGCAGCACCGCCCGGCACCCACTGACACCCAGCTTCACCCAGGACGTCTGGATGTTGTCGATCTGACCGTGCAGCAACAGCCGGGCCATCGCGTGCACGGCCCGGTTGTCGCGCAACGTGGGGCCGGCCGACGCTACCCCGGCCAGATAGATCGGCGAGTTCTGGTGCACGAACGGCAGGGCCACGAACTCGGTGAAACCGCCTGTCTCCGCTTGCATCCGGGCCAGCAACCGCAGATGCGCGACCCAGTGCGCGGGGGTGTCGACGTGCCCGTACATCATGGTCGAGCTGGACGGCAGGCCGACCTCGTGCGCGGTGCGCACCACGTCCACCCACGTCGACGCGGGCAGCTTGCCCTTGGTCAGGATCCATCGAACATCGTCGTCCAGGATTTCCGCGGCGGTGCCCGGGATCGAGTTGAGCCCGGATTCCTTGGCCTTGACCAGCCAATCCCGCACCGACAGCCCGCTCCGCGACGCGCCGTTGACGATCTCCATCGGGGAGAACGCGTGGATGTGCAGATCCGGCTGGCGGCGGCGGATCTCGGCGGCGATGTCGAAGTATGCGGTGCCCGGCAGGTCGGGGTCGATGCCGCCCTGCAGGCACACCTCCGTCGCCCCTGCCGCCCACGCCTCGTCGGCGCGCCGGCCCACCTCGTCCAGGGACAGCGTGAAGGCGTCGGCATCGTTCCGGCGCTGCGCGAAGGCGCAGAAGCGGCATCCGGTGTAGCAGACGTTGGTGAAGTTGATGTTCCGGTTCACCACGAAGGTGACGTCGTCACCCACCACGTCTCGGCGGATGTCGTCGGCCATCGCGCACAACGATTCCAGCGCAGGCCCGTCTGCCTGCATCAGTGCGACCGCCTGCGCCTCGGACAGGCCCGCCGGATCCTGCTCCGCCGAACGGAGCGCCGCCGCGACGTCGCCGTCCAGGACGGGCAGCGATCGCGCCGGCCGGGCTCGCACCTGCTCGCGCAGCACCTCCCAGTCGCCGTAGGCGTCGTCGACATCGCTGCGGGTCTCGGTGAACCGGCCGGCCGAGTCGATGGCGGTGTGCAGGTCGATCCGACCGATGGATCCCCAGTCGGGATCGGGTTCCTGCCAGGGCATGCCGTGCGGCACGGCACCGGCGATGGCGAGCCCGCTCGACGGGTCGGCCAGCGCGCGAACGTGCGGCAGCACCCGCGGGTCGATCCACGGTTCACCCGCCAGCACGAACGACGGGTGCGCAGTCAGCCGTTCCTTGAGCTGGAACCCGGCGGCGCCGGTCAAAGCGGCCAGCTCTTCCAGTTGGGGCCAGGGCCGCTCCGGGTTGACGTGGTCGGGAGTGAGCGGAGAGACCCCGCCCCAGTCGTCGACGCCGGCCGCCAGCAGGCCGGCCAGCTCGTCCGGCGCGGACAGGTTGGGCGGAGCCTGGATCCGCATCGCCGGGCCGAGCACGATCCGCGCCACGGCGATGGTCGCCAGGTATTCCGGACGCCCCGCGTCGGGGGCGGACCGCATGGCGGTGTCGGGCTTGGCCAGAAAGTTCTGCACGATCACTTCCTGGATGGCGCCGAACTGGCGCGCGGTCCGGCGGATGGCGAACAGCGACTCAGCGCGGTCCGCGACGGTTTCCCCGATCCCGACCAGAATGCCGGTGGTGAACGGGATGGTGCTGCGGCCGGCGTCCTCCAGCACGCGCAGCCGGATGGCCGGGTCCTTGTCCGGGGAGCCGAAATGCGCGCCGCCCGGTTCGGTGAAGATCGCCGCCGACGTGGTCTCCAGCATCATGCCCATCGACGGCGCCACCGGCTTGAGGCGCTGCATTTCCTCCCAGGTCATCACCCCGGGATTCAGGTGCGGCAACAATCCGGTCTCCTCCAGCACCCGGATGGCCATCGCCCGGACGTAGGCGAGTGTGCTGTCGTACCCGTGGGCGTCCAACCACTGTCTGGCCTGTGGCCAGCGGTCTTCGGGCCGGTCGCCCAGGGTGAACAGCGCCTCCTTGCAGCCCAGCGCAGCCCCGCGGCGGGCGATGTCCAGGACCTCGTCGGGCGAGAGGTAGGCGGCCGGCAGCCGACCCGGAACGGTGACGAACGTGCAGTAGTGGCAGCGGTCGCGGCACAGCCGGGTCAGTGGGATGAACACCTTGCGGGAGTACGTGACCACCCCCGGCCGACCCGCGTTGGCCAACCCGGCGTCACGCACCCGGGCGGCGCTGGCGCACAGGTCTGCCAGGTCCGCGCCGGTGGCCTGCAAGAGCACGCCTGCCTCGGTGGCATCCAGCGCGACCCCGTCACGGGCACGTCGCAGCGCCCGGCGCATCGACGATTGCGTG
>JADGOY010000333.1 GCA_017882715.1 Nakamurella sp.
GAGATGCTCGGTGACGAATGCGCGCACCCAGTCCGGGTCGGTCCGGGCGTAATCGCGCAACGCCCAGCCGATCGCTTTGCGCACGAAGAACTCGGGGTCGGCCGCGTTGACCGTGATCACCTCCTGCAGCAGCACGACATCGGTCCGGGTTTTCAAGCTCAGCTGGCAGATGATGCTCGAACGACGGAGCCAGCGGTCGGGGTCGCGAGCCCAGGTCCGCAGCAGGGGTGTCATGTGCTCGCGATGGGCGAGCAGCAGGGCACCGATCCGGTGCGCCACCCCGTCGACGTGATCCCACCACGCTCCGGTGACGATCATTTCGCGCCAGAGATCCAGCAACTCCAACCGCCCGACCGCGAGCCGCAGCGCGGTCAGTTCCGTTGCGGCGTAACGCTCCTCGCGGTACTGTGAATTCCGCCACAACGTGCCGGCACTGTCGCCGAGGTCGATGACGTCCACGGGTGGGTGGACGGTGGCGGCCGCGCGGGCGATCCGGCGAACCGCGGGGACAGGCACGCCGAGACAGGGCATCGTCGATTTCATGTAGGCCCGCATCCCCGGCGCACGGTCCGGGTCGGCGTGCTCCCGCAATTCTTCGCGGATCAGGTCCACCAGCTCTGGGGCCACGCCTCACCGCCGCGGACCGGCGCGGTGCACGATGCCATAACAGCCAGCGTAGGCGGCCGCGAAGCACCGAGCACATGCAGTCATGCAGTCACCAAGCCGGTCCGTCCAGCTCGGCCCTGATTCAAAGGGGCGTCGAGGTGATACCCCGGGCAGGTCGGTGCCGGCCTTCAGTTCAGCCTCGTCTGGACTGACGCCGCCGGGGTATGGTCGGGGACCTCTAGTGACCGCAGTTCCAATGCGGGAGGATCGGATGACCCAGCCACCTGTGCCCGGGCAGGTACCCGCCGAGGACCCCACTGCCGGGGTCGATGCAGCAATCGATCTCCAGGCGAGTCTGTCCGCGCTGTCGCGGCTGTCGACCGGTCGGCTGAACTTGGAGGACCTGCTGGTGCAAGTGGCGACATTCGCCGTCCAGGCGATACCCGGAGCGGACGGCGCCGGTCTGACGATGATGGAACGTGACCGGGCCGACACCATCGTGGCCAGCGCACCGTTCGTGCGGGAAATCGACGCGATCCAATACGGCATCGGTGAAGGTCCGTGCATCAGCGCCGCGCTTGAACGGACCACGATGCGATCCGGCTCACTCGGCGTCGAACCACGATGGCCGCGGTTCGGTCCGCAGGCGAGCCAACTCGGAGTGCACAGCGTGGTGTCGTTGCCCCTGCTGACCCCGGACGGGGTGTTCGGGGCGATGAATGTGTACGCACACGGCACCGACGCGTTCGACGAGCATGCCGCGCACATCGGTGAACTGTTCGCGGTGCCGGCGGCGATCGCCGTGCAGAACGCGCAGGTGCTGGCGCAAACCAAGCGGCTCGCGGCCTCTTTGCAGGCGGCGTTGAACGCCCAAGCGATCATCGATCAAGCGGTGGGAATCCTGATGAGCCGCAGCGGGTGCACCCCCGACGAGGCGTTCGACCGGTTGCGGCGGCTGAGCCAGAAACAGAGCTCCAAACTCGCAGTGGTGGCCGGGAGGATCGTCGACGAGGCGGTGCAACGGGCTCGGTCCCGACACCTCGACGAGTGAACATCGAGCCGTTGACGAGTTGGCCAGGGGTTGCGGTGCGCCGGGGGGGTGGGGGTAGCGTTGGTGGTACGGGCAGTGGGGCGGACCCCGATCCGTCGCCGAACCCGGACATCGTTCAGCGCGGCCTGCGCTGTTCGGACAAGGGTACGCGTGAAGTAGCGGTCGGGCCGCCCCGAGGGCATTCCTGTGGAGATGTCCGCTGGCTTGGCTGCGGATCTCGCCTGGTTGACCGTCTCTTTGGACGATCCGGCGGTTGATCTGACCGACCTGGTCCACTCGTTGCACGAGGCGTTCCTGGCCGCCGTCCCGTCCGGCCTTGGACTGTCCGTCACCATTCCGGTCGGCCCGGCCGACGTCACGGTCTGCACGCTGGACGATGGCGCATCGGGAGTGACGACCTCCTTGCGCCTACCGCTGGGATCATGGACCGACACGGAATCCGGCAGTGCGGTGGTTTTCTACGCCGCCATTGCTGGGGCGCTGGTCGACCTGGCCGCGGACCTGGGCTGGCTCCTCGGCCTCCAGCACCACGTGGTGCTCGACGGGCACGTGCGGCCGGGGCATCAGCACCGGCTGACGTCCGGACTGGCGGAGTTGTCCGCCATCCAGCAGGCCCTCGGCGTGCTGATCGGGCGTGGCCGGACACCGCAAGCCGCCCGCTGCGAACTCGAGCAAGCCGCGCGCCGATCGAACACGACGGTCCACGCGGTATCCGACCACCTGATCCGCGATCCCGCGGCGGATCTCGCCGGTGACGGACGACCTCGAAACTAGCCTGCTGCCACCACAACGCTGACCCCGGGTGCCGAGTAGGTGCAGGTGGCCGGTATCGGCGCAGTCACCGCGACATCGCCTGTGTCTGAACTGAAGCCTGGTCGACGAGTACCAACTGCTCGTGCATCCGGTCGTGCTGGGTGGCGGCAAGCCGCTGTTCCGAGGCCTCGGGAGCGCCGCGGACCTGGTGTTCGACAGCGCTACACCGTTCCCGTCCGGCGTCGTGAAACTGGTACCGACCAGCCTGACCCTGTGGTCCCGTCCCGGGGGCAGCGCGATCAAGCCGCCGCGTCGGCGCCCGGCGGCGGGCGACGAATCCAGACGCTGAAGGCAGTCGGGCGCGGGCTGGCCTCGAAAGCGGGTGTCGTGTCCCTTCGTTTGCCATTCCGTCGGGCTCATCGTTGCTGGGTTGGTCGTGCCGCTGATCTGGTCCGACTCCCTCGTGTGGTCGGGGTCGCGGAGCACACGGCGGGAACCCGGTCGCCTCGCGGGCCACGCCGGGGGACCGGCCGGTCAACCGGCCCGACCGCACCGGGCCATGGTCGGCGGATGCCAGTCGGGGGCCGTGATCTCCACCAGCGCCACGTCCAGGGAGGCCGGGTCCGCGCTGCGGTCGTGGCCGTCGGGCCACACCACCCGGCCGCCGGTAACCGCGGCGACTCCGCCGGACCGGCGACGACACCGGTCAACGGCCCCTCGGAAAGAACCGAGAGCGGCGGTGTGACGAGGGCCGTCAGACGGCGACCGCGCCAGGCTGTCTCCCGGCTCCCGCCGACTCCCTACGACGAACACCCAGCCAGTGCCCGCAACGGGGAGTGCGGACAGACCAGGCCGCGGAGCCTGCCACGGTTTTCCCCTGGAGCCGTGGCCGGCCGTAGCCAGGCTCGGCCCGGCCGGCTCAGCCGTGTAGCACGGCGCCGGTGCGGGCGCGGACCGCGGACAAGTAGGCGGCGTAACTCCAGGTCAGGTTGGCCACGCTCTTCTCGAACCCGGT
>JADGOY010000022.1 GCA_017882715.1 Nakamurella sp.
GGTGCCCGATTCATCGCTGCGGCCCATCCGGAGCGCCCACCCGAAATGCCGAGGAGTGCCCTGCAGTGCCTACCAGAGACGATCTTCGCAACGTGGCCATCGTGGCCCATGTCGACCACGGCAAGACCACCCTGGTGGACGCCATGCTCTGGCAGTCGGGCGCCTTCCGGATCGGCTCGGCCCACACCGACCGGGTGATGGACTCCGGGGACCTGGAGCGGGAGAAGGGCATCACCATCCTGGCAAAGAACACCGCGGTCCGCCGCGGCGACATGGTCATCAACATTGTCGACACCCCGGGACACGCCGATTTCGGTGGCGAGGTCGAGCGGGCGCTGATGATGGTGGACGGCGTCGTGCTGCTGGTCGACGCGTCCGAGGGCCCGCTCCCGCAGACCAGGTTCGTGCTGCGCAAGGCGCTGTCCGCCCGACTGCCGGTCGTCCTGGTGATCAACAAGACCGACCGGCCGGACGCCCGTATCGACGAGGTCGTCGACGAGACCTATGCCCTGTTCCTGGACCTGGACGCCGACGACGAGCAGATCGAGTTCCCGATCGTGTACTGCGCTTCGCGGGCCGGCCGGGCCTCGCTGACCAAGCCGGCGAACGGCGAGATGCCCGACAGCGAGAACCTCGATCCGCTGTTCGACACTCTGCTGGAGGCGATCCCCGCGCCGGTCTACACCGAGGGCGCGCCCCTGCAGGCCCAGGTCACCAACATCGACGCCTCACCCTTCCTCGGCCGCATCGGGATGTGCCGGGTCGTCGAAGGCACCATCCGCAAGGGACAGCAGGTCGCCTGGATCCGGCAGGACGGCACGGCAACCCGCACCAAGATCACCGAGCTGCTGATCACCGAGGCGCTGGACCGCGTCCCGGTCGAGTCCGCGACCGCAGGCGACCTCATCGCGGTGGCCGGGATCGCCGAGATCACCATCGGTGAGACGCTCGCGGACCCCGAGAACCCGGTCGCGCTGCCGCGGATCACCGTCGACGAGCCGGCCATCTCGATGACGGTCGGCATCAACACCAGCCCGCTGGCCGGCCGGGACGGCGGCAGCAAGCTCACCGCCCGGCAGGTGAAGAACCGGCTCGACGCCGAACTGGTCGGCAACGTGTCCATCAAGGTGCTGACCACCGAGCGTCCGGACACCTGGGAGGTACAGGGCCGCGGGGAACTGGCGCTGGCCATCCTGGTCGAAACCATGCGGCGGGAAGGGTTCGAGCTGACCATCGGCAAGCCGCAGGTCGTCACCAGGATCGTGGACGGCAAGGTGCACGAACCGTTCGAGCGGCTCACCGTGGATGTTCCGGAGGACTACCTGGGCGGCGTGACCCAGCTGCTGGCCGTCCGGAAGGGGCGGATGGAAGCGATGATCAACCACGGCACCGGCTGGGTGCGGATGGAGTTCCACGTGCCCTCCCGCGGCCTGATCGGCTTCCGCACCGAGTTCCTCACCGACACCAGGGGAACCGGGATCGCCCATCACGTCTTCGACGGGTATGAGGAGTGGGCGGGCGATCTGCGCGGCCGGCCGACCGGTTCGCTGGTGGCCGACCGGACCGGCAAGGCCACCCCGTTCGCCATGTTCAACCTGCAGGAACGGGGCACCCTGCTGGTTCCGCCCACCACCGAGGTGTACGAGGGCATGATCGTGGGGGAGAACTCGCGCTCGGACGACATGGACGTCAACATCACCAAGGAGAAGAAGCTCACCAACATGCGGCAATCCAGCGGTGACGAGCTGGTGCACCTCATCCCGCCGCGGACCCTCTCGCTGGAGCAGTCGCTGGAGTTCTGCGCCGACGACGAGTGCGTCGAGGTGACGCCGGTCGCGGCCCGGATCCGCAAGGTCACCCTCGCCGCCAACGATCGGGCCAAGCAACGTTCGCGGGGCCGCTGATTGTCCGGGTCCGTAGGGTGAGGCGGGTGCGGCGACGCGGTCCTCGGCGGGTCACGCCGACTGGGTTCGTCGTGCTGGCCGGGTTGCTCGCGGTGGTCGCCGGGTGCACGCCGCCTGGCCTGCCCGAGCCCATCGCGCCTAGCGGGGCCTCATCTGTCCCGCGCAACCCGCCGGGCGCCGGCACGATCGTCATCGGGATGGACGGGTCGTCGGGTCCGATCAACGGCTTCAACCCGCATGCGATCGCCGACTTCTCCCGGGCCACGCAGGCAGTCGCCTCCCTCGTGCTGCCCTCGACGTTCGTGGTCCAGCCGGATGGCAGCACCGCGACCGATCCGGACTTGGTGGACTCCGCGGAGATCACCTCGCAGGACCCGTTCACCGTGACGTACACGCTGGACCGGAAGGCGTCCTGGTCGGACGGCACCCCGATCACCGCCGATGACTTTTCTTACCTGCGGGATCAGCTGGTCGCGCAGCCGGCCACCGTCGACCCGGCCGGTTACCGGTTGATCAGGGCGATCCGCTCCCGGGACGCGGGCAAGACGGTCGAGGTGGAATTCGCCACCGAGTTCGCGGACTGGCCGACGCTGTTCTCCCCGCTGCTGCCCAGCCACATCATGAAGGACTTCCCCGGCGGCTGGGGCGCCGCCCTGAACGCCGACATCCCGGTCTCCGGGAACCGGTACAAGATGAGCTCCTACGACCCGGTGACGGGTCAGATCCTGTTGGCCCGCAACGACAAATATTGGGGCACCCCACCCGGGCCGGCGACGGTGGTGTTGCGGCTCGGCGATCCGACCGACCTGATCGCCGCATTCTCCCGAGGCGACGTGCAGGCGCTCTGGCTCGATCCGGAAGGCGACACGCTGGCCACCGTGCAGGAGTCGATCCCGCAGGAACGTCGCACCGTGGTGCCGCTGCCCGCGTCCACGCAGTTGATCTTCAACACGACGTCCGGACCCACCGCCTCGGCGAACCTGCGGGCCGCGATCGCCGCGGGTATCTCGCCGGCGACCGTCGGCACCGCCCTGTCCGGGGGTTGGGTCGACGGGGCGGCCGCGGTGACGTCCCAGGTGCGGCTGCCGGCCCAGCCGGCAGGTGCCGTCGGTCCGACCTCGCCGGGGACCGTCACCGCGGACGCGACCGTCGCGGGCGAACGTCTGGCGGCGGCCGGGTACCTGCCGGGCGGCCTGTACGCGACAAAGGACGGCGAGGTGCTGCGGCTGACCCTGGGCTACCCCAGCGGGAACCGGCGGGTCGCCGCCGCCGCCCGGACGATTCAGCGTCAGCTCGGGTTGGTCGGCATCGAGGTCGACCTGCTGGCCGACAACGCTGCCAGCCTGCTGGAGACGCGGGTCGCGACGGGCACCATCGACCTGGCCCTGGTGTCGGTGCCCCGCGGACCGAAGGACGCGGTGGCCGCGGCGTCCGCCTTCGGCTGCCCCCGGCCGGGCACCACGACGGCAGGCGAACCGGATGATCCGCTGGTGACCGGTTCGGCGGCAGCGCCTGCCTCGCAGTCCGACACGGACACCCAGGCCGGTACCCCGACGACTGATACTGCGGCGCCCGGTACAGCGACGCCGGGGGACACCGCTGACTCCGGGGGGACCACCGGCCCTTCAGGAACCACCGCGCCGTTGCGCACCGGAAATCTGTCGGGGTATTGCACTGCCGCGACCCAGAAGCTGCTCGTCGATGCGATCACCGGGCAATCCGGTGTGGAGGCCGCCGACCCGGGCCTGTGGTCGAACCTGCCGGTGTTGCCGTTGGCCGAATTGTCGACGGTGTTCGCGGTTTCGCCGGCGTTGGATTCGGTCCTCGACGGCCCGCACGACGGCTGGCTGTGGACCGGGCCGCTGCAGGGCCTACCGGACTGGCCGGCGGACTGACCCGGTGTCGATCACGTAACGTAGTCGACCCCGGGCCGGAGATCACGCGGAATGGCCTGCTGCCTGGTGAAGGATTCGCGTCGTATGATCCAAACGGATGAAGTTCATCCGGATTGTCACACGATTGGTTCCACGGTGACCGCTTCGAGGAACCTCTTTGGGGTTGGGCGATCACCCTTGTGTCACGATTGCCGAGTTGATGCGTCCAGATGTTGGGACACCTCGTAAGGTCGTGACGTCAGATAAATGGTGAAGCTCGTCGCCCCCGATTCCTTGAGCGGTCGATGGGGGCCGTTCGTTGGCGTGCGATCAACTTCTCGAGGAGGACCGTCAATGAACAGAACTCGGGCAGTGGGTCTCACTGCTCTGGCCGCGGCAGCAGCGCTCGTGCTCGCCGCCTGCGGTGGCAGCAGCGACACATCGTCGTCGACCACCGCCGCGACGTCCGCGTCGTCCGCCGGTGGCGGTGGCGGTGGCGCAGCGAGCGTAGGGAGCGGTACGCCGGGGACATCGGGCGACACCATCACCTACGCCCAGGAACAGGAGTGGTACGACTACAACCCGTCGAGCACTTCGGGTTCCGCAACGGCCAACCAGGTGGTGGTGAACCAGGTCCTGCGTGGGTTCTCCTACGTCGACAACAACGCCGTTCTGCAGCGCGACACCGAGTTCGGGACCTTCGAGAAGACCTCGGACAACCCGCTGACGGTGAAGTACACGTTCGACGACAAGGCCGTCTGGTCCGATGGCACACCGATCGGCTGCGCGGATTTCCTGCTTTCCTGGGCCGCGAACTCGGGCCGGTACAACAAGGACGGCACCGTCAACCAGCCGAATGCGACCCCCGCGAACCCGAGCTATATGTTCGACGCGGCGTCGACGGCCGGACTCAGCCAGACCCAGAAGCCGACCTGCGCGGACGGCGACAAGAGCGTGACACTGGTTTACGACACGCCGTTCGTCGATTGGCAGGCGGCCCTGCTCACCTCCGTGGGCGGCAACCTCCTTCCCGCTCATGTGGCAGCCAAGGCCGCCGGCACCGACACGGCCGGATTCGTCAAGGCGGTGGAGACCGACGACGCCGCGACCATGACCAAGATCGCTGACTTCTGGAATTCCGGCTGGACCCTGGACAAGGCCAAGGGACTGCCGGACGCGTCGGTCATCCCGTCGGCCGGACCGTACTACGTCGCGGCCTGGGATCCGGGACAGTCGGTCACCCTGAAGAAGAACGACAAGTGGTGGGGCACGCCAGCGAAAACGGACACCATTGTGATCCGGTACATCTCACAGGACCAGCAGGTCTCCGCGCTGCAGTCCGGCGAGGTCGACGTCATCGAGCCGCAGCCGAACCCGGACACGAACTCGGCGCTCGCAGCCCTCGGCGACTCGGTCAAGGCCGACTTCGGAGCGCTATACACCTGGGAGCACCTGGATCTGAGCGTGAAGAACGGGTTTGCCAACGAGAAGTTGCGGGAGGCGATGTTCAAGTGCGCGCCGCGCCAGCAGATCGTGGACAACCTCATCGTTCCCTCCAACCCGGACGCGCAGCTGCTGAACTCGCTGAACACCATGAATTTCCAGCCCGGCTATGAGGCGGCCGCCGCGGCGTCCGGATTCGGGGCGTACGCCGAGCCCGACATCGAGGGCGCCAAGGCGGCCTATGCCGCCTCCGGCGAGGCCCCCGGCAAGGCGATCCGGATCATCCATGTCGACCCGAATCCCCGGCGTACGAACGAGGTTGCGCTGATCAAGGCCAATTGCGATCAGGCCGGTTTCAACATCCAGGACGTGCCGCTGGCCACCGGGCCGTACGGCGCTGCCCGAAGCGCCGGCGACTACGATGCAGCGCTGTTCGCCTGGGCGGGTTCGGGCCTGAACGGGGCGACCCCAACGCTCTATCTTTCGACCGGTGGATCGAACACCGCCGGCTGGAACGATCCGGACATTGACGCCGCGCTGAACCAGCTGTCCGTGTCCACCAACCCTGACGAGGTCCCGGCCCTGCTGACCAAGGTTGATCAGGCGATGGCGAAGAACTTCTACAGCTACCCGATCTTCGCCTTCCCGGGAGTGGTCGCCTACAAGAACAACATCGACGGCCCGGTGCTCAACACCACGCAAACCCAGGCCACCTGGAACATGCAGGATTGGGTGCGCACCGGCTGATCGGCAGCACCCCGGCGCGCGGACCACACTCGGTCTGAACGCCGCGTCGGACAGCGGGCCGGGAGCGCGAGTTCCTGGCCCGCGGTCCGTTCGGGCGGACGTCGGCACGGCCAACGGCCGGTGGGCATCACCCGTGACCGCATCGACGGGCTGGAGGTATGTTGGCTCCCTTCATCATCAGGCGACTGTTCATCTCGTTCTTCGTCCTCCTCGGCGCGACATTCATCGTGTACGTGTTGGTGGCCAGCGCGGGTGATCCGCGGAATGCGCTTCTGGAGTCCACCGACCCGGGCAAGGCCAACAAGATCGCGGCGATGACCCGGAACCTGAGCCTGGATGTGCCGATCATCCCGCGGTACTTCGCCTGGTTGGGCGGCGCGCTCGGTTGCCTTATCGGGAAATGCGACCTCGGCAACACTGCCAGCGGAGCCCCGGTCAGTGGTGGGTTGGCGGTCGCGATGGGATCGACACTCCGGCTCGTCGTTTTCGCTCTGGTCATCGCGATTGTGGTGGGTGTCTCGATCGGCATGATCACCGCCCTCCGGCAGTACTCCGGGCTCGATTACTCGGTCACATTCCTGGCATTCCTGTTTTTCTCGCTCCCGGTCTTCTGGATCGCGGTGCTGATGAAGCAGTTCCTGGCCATCAAGTTCAACGACTGGCTGAAGGCACCGAGCATCCCGCCGTGGGTCATCGTCGTGACTGCAGTTGTCGCCGGACTGATAGCCGCAGGTGTGGTCGGCGGCGACCGCCGCCGCCGACTCGCGGCCTTCGGCGGTGCCTCTGTCGCCGTGGCGCTGCTGATGATCTACTTCGCTGTCACGGACTGGTTTGCCGAACCTCGCATCGGACCGGTTGCGATGATCGCGATGTCCGCGATCACCGCGGTTGCGGCGACGGCGTTGTTCGCGGGTTTCCGATCTCGTATCGTGCTGTATGCAACATTGGTGACAGCGGTCGTCGGAGTAATCTGCTATTTCGCTTTGGATTCAATCCTTGCCGATCCGACAACCTTGCTGGTCGTGGGACTGCTCGTGCTAGCGCTGATCGTCGGCGCGGGGATCGGCGCAGCGATGGGCGGGCTGTACCGGTCACAGGCGGTCAAGGCATGTATGCTGACCGCCTTCGGTTGCGGTGGATTGATCTTTGCCAGCCAGTTGCTGGCGGCGCTGCCAGCCTATTCCGCGAAGGTCAACGGTGTTGTTGTCGCCACCATCGGTGCGACAACTCCCAACTTCTCGGGCAACTTCTGGGAAACGACTCTCGACCAGTTGGGTCACCTGCTGCTGCCAACCATCGCGATCGTGCTCATCTCCATTGCGGCATATACCCGATATACCCGGTCATCGATGCTCGAGGTCATGAATGCGGACTACATCCGCACGGCGCGGGCGAAGGGTCTGACCGAGCGGACGGTGGTCGTTCGGCACGGATTCCGCAATGCCTTGATCCCGATCACCACCATTGTCGCGCTCGACGTCGGCGGCCTGATCGGTGGCGCCATCATCACCGAGACGGTGTTCGGTTGGTCCGGCATGGGCAAGTACTTCAATGATGCGCTGAAAATACCCGACCCCAACGCGGTCATGGGCTTCTTCCTGGTGACCGGTACCGCAATCGTGCTGTTCAACATGATTGCCGACATCACCTATGGCTTCCTCGACCCCAGGATTCGGTTGTCATGAGCACTGAAGAGAAGGCCGCCGCTGCGGCCTCGGCCGCGAACGGGAACGGGAACGGCAACGGGAACGGCACCGCTGCCCAGGGCCTCAGCATCGTTGCGCGCACACAGGGTCAGTTGGTCCGCCGCCGGTTTTTCCGGCACCGCGGCGCGATGATCTCACTGACAATTCTGGTGCTGGTGATCCTGCTCGCATACACCTCGATCGGCTTTGCCGGTATTCCGGGTTGGTGGATCTGGAATTACTACACACCGGGCAAGGTGGTCAACCGCGGCGCGCCGACGCTGAGCCTGTGGCCGACATTCCTGGGCGGTGATGGCTTTGCGATCGGCGAGCACCCCTTCGGCCAGGACGATCTCGGTCGTGACTATTTCGCCCTGACCATGCGGGGCGCGCAGATCTCGATCCTGATCGCTTTCGTGGTCGGCATCGTCGGCACCCTGATCGGCGTGATCATCGGTGCGCTCGCGGGTTACTACCGTGGGTGGGTTGAATCCGGCCTGATGCGTTTCACCGACGTCATGATCACCATCCCGATCTTGGTGATCGCGGCGGTGCTCGGCCAGAAGTTCGGCGGCGCCGGCCCGCTCGTGCTGGCCATTGTCATCGGCCTGGTGCTGTGGACCGGCCTGGCGCGATTGATCCGAGGAGAATTCCTGTCGCTCCGGGAGAAGGAGTTTGTCGAGGCTGCGCGGGCATTGGGAGCCAAGCCGACGCGGATCATTTTCCGGCACATCCTGCCGAACACGGTAGGTGTCATCACGGTCGCGGCCACCCTGCTCATCGCGAACGCAATCCTGCTGGAGACCGCCTTGTCGTTCTTGGGTTTCGGTGTTCGAGCTCCCGACACATCGCTCGGTCTGCTGGTGTCGACGTATCAGAATGCCTTCGCCACGCGTCCATGGCTGTTCTGGTGGCCCGGCCTGTTCATCATCACTATCGCGCTGACCGTCAACTTCATAGGTGACGGCCTTCGTGATGCCTTTGATCCTCGACAGAATCGGGTGCGTGCCTGATGACGGTTCCGCCGACCACACCGCCGGACGACGTTCCGGGTGGGAGCGTCTATGGCCCCGCTGCCGAGGAAGCCACCGAGCTCTTCCAGATCTACGAGCCCCCCGACGGGGCGGAGCTGGCGGCGGCACGTGGGAAGTCCATCAGCTCGGTGGGCAGCGTTGAGGTACTCAAGGTCGAGGACCTCACAGTCGGGTTCCCGACCGAGGACGGCCTGGTCCGCGCGGTGCGCGGGGTTTCATATTCGCTGCACGAGCGTGAGGTGCTGGGCATCGTCGGCGAGTCCGGCTCGGGCAAGTCGGTGTCGTCGATGGCCGTGATGGGCCTGCTCCCCAAGGGCGCCCGAATCACCGGCGACATCTCATTCCGCGGCACGAACATCTTGTCGATGTCCAAGCAGGAGCAACGCTCGCTCCGAGGCCGGAAGATCGCAATGATCTTCCAGGACCCGATGACCGCCATGAATCCGGTTTACACAGTTGGTTTTCAGCTGGCCGAGGCCGTGCTCTCGCATGAAGTGATGTCCAAGAAGGCCGCGATGGCCAGGGCGGAGGAAATGCTGAACCTGGTCGGCATCCCGCAACCAAAGGAGCGGCTGAACTCCTACCCGCACGAATTCTCCGGGGGCATGCGGCAGCGCGCGATGATCGCCATGGCCGTCATCAACAATCCGGACGTCATCATCGCCGACGAGCCGACGACAGCCCTCGACGTTACCGTGCAGGCACAGATTCTCGAGAAGCTCATCGAAGTGAAGGACGCCTTCAACGCGGCGATTGTGTTGATCACCCACGACCTCGGTGTGGTGGCCGGGATGGCGCACCGCACCCTGGTGATGTACGCGGGCAGGCCGGTCGAGCTGGGTAAGACCGAAGACGTCTTCTATTCACCGCGAATGCCCTATACCGCTGGGCTTCTCGGCTCGATCCCATCGGCAGGGGAAACCGGGAGGCTGCGCCCGATCACAGGTGCGCCGCCGTCGCTGATCAACCTGCCGGACGGCTGCCCGTTCTCGCCGCGCTGCCCGCTGGCCACCGACATCTGCCGGACGGTGGAGCCGGAGCTCGCGCCCACCGATGCGCCCGACCATCTGGGCGCCTGTCACCACTGGGATCGGCTGGCCGCTGCGCCGGATCCGACCGCGTTCTTCCGGACCGAGAGCGAGGCGCGTCGGTGAGCGCCCAAGCCGTACCGACCCCCTCGAGCTACGAGCATCTGCTCGACGTCCATGACCTGGTGATGGAGTTCCCCGTCAAAGGCGGCGGGATTTTCCGGAAAGTCATCGGGAAGGTACAGGCCGTCTCCGGGGTCACGATGTACCTGGACGCCGGCGAGACCCTGGGCGTCGTCGGCGAATCCGGCTGTGGTAAGTCCACCACCGGCCGCGCGATCCTTCAGCTGCACAAGCCGACCAGCGGCTCGGTGACGCTCCGTGGCAAGGAGCTGACCACCATGTCGAACGAGGATCTGCGTGGGGTGCGGCGCAACCTGCAGATCGTTTTCCAGGACCCCTATGCCTCGTTGAATCCGAAGATGCCGGTCAACGACATCATCGGTGAGGCACTCAAGATCCACGGGCTTTGGGAGAAGGACGGTCTCGACCGGGTCGGGGACCTGCTGAAACTCGTGGGTCTGTCACCCGAGCACGGCAACCGGTATCCGCACGAGTTCTCCGGCGGACAGCGGCAGCGGATCGGCATCGCCCGGGCCCTCGCCCTGGAACCCGAGGTGTTGATCCTCGACGAACCGGTCTCAGCGCTCGACGTGTCGGTGCAGGCCGGCGTGGTCAACTTGCTGGAGGACCTGCAGGACACCCTCGGGTTGGCATACTTCTTCATCGCGCACGACCTGTCGGTCATCCGGCACATCTCTGACCGGATCGCGGTGATGTACCTGGGCAAGGTGGTCGAGACCGGCACCCGGGACGCCGTGTACAACGAGCCCAAGCACCCATACACCGTGGCTCTGTTGTCTGCCGCGCCCGAAGCCGATCCCAACTCGGAGCGGTCGCGTCAGCGGATCATGCTGACCGGCGATGTGCCGAGCCCGCTGAACCCGCCGTCGGGCTGCCGGTTCCGGACCCGCTGCTGGAAGGCGCAGGACATCTGTGCCGCCGAGGAGCCACCGCCGATCGACCACGGCGGCGGGCACCTGGTGGCGTGTCACTTCCCGGTCACCGATATCTCCAAGGAGACCGCCAGCGCGGCGCTGCACGCGGCCAGGGGCTTTTCATCGGGAGACCCCCGTGAGGGTCGGCAGGAGGCGTTGCGAAGGGTCGAATCGGTAGAGAGCGCATTGGATATCGCCAAGGGACCAGTCGGGGGCGGCGGCGGGTGATTGCCTGGACCCGGTGACCTACGCTCGTCGCTGTGTCCCGCAGCCTGCTCGCCGTGCATGCGCACCCGGACGACGAGTCGCTCACCATGGCCGGCACGCTGGCCGGCGCGGTCGCCTCGGGGGTTGATGTCACCCTGGTCACGGCGACTTTGGGCGAGCAGGGCGAGGTCATCGGTGACGAACTCGCCGGACTTGTGGCAGACCGGGCCGACCAGCTGGGCGGGTACCGGTACACCGAACTGCGGACGGCGTGCGCGGCGCTGGGCGTCACCGATCGCCGGATGCTCGGCGGGCTCGGCGCGTTTCGCGATTCGGGGATGGCCGGGACACCGTCGGCCGCTCATCCCCGCGCGTTTGTCCGGGCCCGGCTGGGCGGCCCGGACCATGGGCGAGCGGTCGCCGCGCTGGTCGAGGTGATCGAGGAGATCAGGCCGCTCGTGCTGCTCACCTATGACGCCGACGGTGGCTACGGGCATCCCGACCACATTGCCGTGCACCAGGTTGCCCTGGCGGCGGTGTCGGCAGCGGTGTGGCGGGTGCCCCGGGTGCTCGCGGTCGTGCGTCCTGCCCTGGTGATCAACGCGGCAGTGGATGCGTTGGCCATTCCCGCTCCCTACCGCCGGGTTCCGGCCAGCGAGCTGGGTTCGCTGATCGACGACGCAGCGGTTGCGGTGGCCGTGCCGGTGACGTCCTGGGATCGGCAACGACGCGAGGCGCTGGCCGCGCACGCCACTCAGGTGGCACTGTTCACCGGTGGGTTCGCGCTGTCCAACGGGCTCGGTCAACCGCTGGTCGACACGGAGTACTACCGGCCGCTCGCGGGAGACCCGGTGCCCGCCGGGCCAGCCGGCGGGCCGGCGTCCGACCTGTTCACGGGACTGTCGGCGGAACTGTCATGACGGACGCCCCCGACCTGCCGCGAACCGTCACCGACACCTCGTCCGCCGCCTCGTCCGCCGCCGCGCCCGCAAACGCGGCCACCGAGCTGGGCCGTCCGGTCGACTGGCTGCTGGTCGTGTGGATCACCGCCCTCGGCGCCTGGGCAGCCCTGCTGGGAGTCATCTACCTGCCGCTGTACCTCGGGACTGTCCCGTTGCCGATCAGCGCCGCGATCGGCGTCGCCGCCATGTGGTGGGGGCCGCGGACCTGCTATCGACTGACACACTCGATGGTGGCCGCGTTCTTGCCTGCCGCGGCCTGGTTCGCCGTGTCGGTGTGGTTGGTCATCACCCGGAACGCGATCATGGTAGGCGTGCCGCTGACCGTCGTGGTGGGTCAGTGGCGGGTGATGCTGCTGCTGGGGCTGGGATCGCTGGCGGCGGCCGCGTCGATCGGTCTCGTGTGGGGCGATCGGCTCAAGAGCAAGCTCGCGACCGACCGGGCGGGGCCGGCCGACCCGGACTTGCCCGGTTGACCCGCGAGTGGCGAGAACCACCGCGCCGCAGCACCGGCCCGGTGCGGCGGATACCGCCGCGCGGGTAATACTTGTCCCTACTTGTCGGTCGCGATGCTGGCGTGCCGACCCAAGCGTGGAGAACCGACGTGACGTATGTGATCGCCCTTCCGTGTGTGGACGTCCTCGACCGGGCCTGCGTCGAGGAGTGTCCCGTCGACTGCATCTACGAGGGTGCGCGGATGCTGTACATCCACCCCGACGAGTGCGTGGACTGCGGCGCCTGCGAGCCGGTCTGTCCGGTGGAAGCGATCTTTTACGAGGACGACGTGCCGGCCGAATGGGCCGACTACACCAGGGCGAACGTCGATTTCTTCGACGACCTCGGCTCACCGGGTGGCGCGTCGAAGGTCGGCAAGATCGACAAGGACGACCCGCTGGTCGCCGTGCTGCCGCCGATGGGGGAGGACCACTGACCCGGGCCGCCGACGATCGGTCGATCGGAACCGCCGCATCGGCCGTCGGCCGACCGTCCGGCCACCCCGGCGGCCAGGCGACGTCCGGGTCCGGCGGTCGATCGAGAAGCCCCATCAGCCGGCTACCGGAGTTCCCGTGGGACAGCCTGCTGCCGGCTCGGGAGGTCGCCGCACAGCATCCCGAGGGTCTGGTCGACCTGTCGATCGGCACGCCGGTGGATCGCGTGCCGGTGCCGGTTCGCACGGCGCTGGGCGATGCGTCGGAGGCTCCCGGTTACCCGACGGTGCACGGCACCACAGCGCTGCGCAGGGCGTACAGCGCGTGGCTGCAACGGGCGCACGGGGTTCCCTATGTCGACCCGGAAGACGTGCTCCCGACGATCGGCTCGAAGGAGCTGGTCTCCTCGCTGCCGACTCAACTCGGGATCACCCGGGGCGACCTGGTCGTCATCCCGGAGTTGGCCTACCCGACGTACGAGATCGGCGCCCTGATGGCGGGCGCGACGGTGCTCCGGGCCGACTCGCTGACCGCGATCGGTCCAGATCGGGTCGCGCTGCTCTGGCTCAATTCGCCGTCCAACCCCACGGGTCGGGTGCTGCCCCCCGAACACCTGGCCAAGGTCGTCGGCTGGGCCCGGAACCGCGGCACCATCGTCGCCTCCGACGAGTGCTACATCGACCTCGGGTGGGACTCCACCCCGGTGTCGGTGCTGCACCCGGACGTCTGCGGCGGCAATCACATGGGGCTGCTGGCGGTGCATTCGCTCTCCAAACGGTCGAACATGGCTGGCTACCGCGCCGGGTTCGTCACCGGTGATCCGGCATTGGTGGCCGGACTGATCGGGCTGCGCAGGCACCTGGGCGCCATGGTGCCCACGCCGATCCAGGCGGCGGCAGCGGCCGCGCTGGCGGACGACGGCCACGTGCTGGCGCAACGTAGCCGTTACGGCAAACGCCGCGAGGTGTTGATGGAGGCGCTGGACGGGGCGCGGGTGCAGGTGCAGTCCGAAGCCGGACTGTATCTGTGGTGCACCCGTGGCGAGCCGGCGATGACATCGGTCGACTGGTTCGCCGAGCAGGGAATCCTGGTGGCCCCCGGCACGGTGTACGGGCCGGGCGGAGCACAGTTCTTCCGGGTCGCGTTGACGGCCAGCGACGAGCGCGTCGCGTCAGCCGCCAAGCGGTTGCAGGGTGCCGGGCGCCGCAGGTAGTACGCCGCAGTCCAATCAGCTCGCGAATGCTCTGGCGCCCGCTGCTGCGGCCTTCTTCCAGGCGGCTGGATAGGCCGCCCGCGCGACCTCCCGCCGCTCGTGGCAACCCTGGATCACCCGCCCGGCGGCAATTCCGGCGTGTGCGTCACGAGACTCGTCGACCAGCTCACGGAGTCGGTCCTCCAGAACACAGGCGTCCTGGTGATTGCCGAGCACTTCCTGGAGTTCGGCGAGCGCGTCGAGAAACGCTGCCACGGAACCCTTCTCGTGCAGCAACTCGGCGGCGTAGCGGGCGCGCTTGCCGTAGATCCGCAACTCGTGCAGATCGTCGCCGGGCGGGTCGTTGCCGTACCGCCGGTGCAACTTCCGGTGCGCCTTTTCCAGGGTGAGCCACTCACCGGCGGCCAGTTCGTGCAGGTCGGCCCACGGATCGGCGACCGGCGGTTGCTGGGCCGCATCCTGCAGTTCGGTCAGCAGCGCGGCGTACGACGGGTCGTCGAGTTCGGTGATCAACTGGTCCCGGCCGGCGATCCGCTCCCGGTCCAGGCGGGTGATCAGGTGCTCGAGGGCCCCGGTGTCGGGATCGCCCAGCTTCGCGGCTTCCCGATGCAACTGCTGGATCATCACGTCGTGATCCCGGATGACGCCGAGCGTCCCCGCCAGCTCCTTGACGTCCTCCCGCAGCCGGTCGGTCGCCGTGCGATCCAGCGCCGGACGCGCCGCTTTCAGGTAGGCGCGCAGTCGGCGGGTGGCGACGCGCATCTTGTGCACGTCCTCGATGTCGCCACCCCGGCGGCTGCCGTCCTCGTGTGCTCGGATGTCGGCGATGGCCTTTCCCAGGACGGGCCCGATGGTGTCCGCGATGTCGGTCGGGATCAACCCGGGCCGTCGCGGCGCGGGGCGGGGCGGGGCGAGGGCCGGCTGGTCGGTGGCTTCCTCTTCGGTGACCGTTTCCAGGTCGGGGGTCTGCTGCGGATCAGCGACCTCGGCCGCGGGTTGCTCACGGAAGTGCGTCGGTGGTGCGGCCGTGGCGTCTGCAATCGGCTCGGATCGTGCGCGACGCTTCGTCGGGCGAGCCCGATGTCCGTTCGGCTCGACCGGCGCGGCCCGCAAGCTCGCCTCGCTGTACAGGTCCTCATGCACGACGGGCGCCGGCCGCGGGCTGGCGCGGCGTCGGGTTCGCGGGGGCACCAGACGAGTATTCCGTACCGACAGGCCGGAACGGACCGACCCGCCGTCGGCCGAATCCTGACGCAGGACCGACTCGATGTGTATAGTTGGTGTATGACACGCACCAACATCGACATCGATGACGAACTCGTCGCCGCGGTGATGGAGCAGAACGGTCTGAAGACCAAGCGGGAGGCCGTGGACTTCGCCCTGCGCAAGGCCGTGCGGCGGGTGGCGACCGTTCAGGACCTCAGGGCGCTCCGTGGCATCGGGTTCGACCTGGACCTCGACGAGATCAGGAACGAGGACTACACGTGGGTGGACCAGCTCGACGGGATCAAGGACTGAGCCTGGTCGACACGTCGGTTTGGGTGTACTACCTCCGAGACATACCCGACCCGGCGACGGAGATCCTGGATGCGATGCTCGGCAGCGACCCAGCTGCCGTGACGACCTGTGCACCGGTGGTGATGGAACTGCGCTTGACCGGCGACGACCTTGCGCGCCGCAAGATCGAACGGACGCTGTCGGGTTTGCCCCAACTCGATCTGCATCCGGACGCGGACTTCGAACTCGCCGCCGACATCTACCGCGCGGTACGACGTAGTGGCCACACCGTCCGGTCCGTGGTCGACTGCCTGATCGCGGCAGTCGCGCACCGCACCGGCGCGGAGCTGGTGCACCGGGACGTGGACATGGAACGCATCGCCGCCGTGCTGCCCGGATTGCGGTCGCGGTCGTTGCGCCAGGCGGCCAGTGGCTGACGGATTACCGGGCGTGCAGAACCTCGTTCAGTCCGCCCCACGATCCCGAGCGCGGGACCGCCTCGACACCACCGGTGAGCGAATTGCGTCGGTACAGCAGCCCGGCGGCACCGGACAGCTCCCGCGCCTTGACCACCTGCGTCTCGCCGTCGGCCTTGAGCGTCAGCTTGGTGCCCGCCGTCAGGTACAGACCGGCCTCGACCACGCAGTCGTCACCGAGCGAGATACCGACCCCCGAGTTCGCGCCCAGCAGGCACCCGCGGCCGATGCTGACCTGCTCCTTGCCACCGCCGGACAGCGTGCCCATGATCGACGCGCCGCCGCCGATGTCGCTGCCGTCACCGACGATGACGCCCTGCGAGACCCGGCCCTCGACCATCGAGGTGCCCAGCGTCCCGGCGTTGTAATTGCAGAAACCCTCGTGCATGACAGTGGTTCCCTCGGCCAGGTGTGCGCCCAGCCGGACCCGGTCGGCGTGCGCTATCCGGACACCGACGGGCACCACGTAGTCGGTCATCCGTGGGAACTTGTCGACGCCGAACACCGACAACCGGATCCCGGCCACGACCGCAGCGAGGCGGACCTGTTCCACGTCCTCCGGTGGAACGGGCCCCAGCGAGGTCCAGGCGTTGTTCGGCAGCAGGCCGAAGATGCCATCGAGATTGATCGACCGCGGCCGGACCAGCCGCGCGGACAGCAGATGCAGCCGGAGATAGACATCGGCGGTGTCGGTCGGAGCGTCGGCGAGGGAGGCGATCCTGGTCTGGGCCACCTGAAGACGCACCTGGCGGACGTCGTCGGTGCGTTCGGCCGGCCGTAATTCGGGTTGTTCCGCCGGGCCGCCGCCGGACTGCAGGGCAGGCGCCGGATACCAGACGTCCAGCACGGTTCCGGACGGCGTGACGGTGGCCAATCCGGCCCCGTAGGCGCCGTCGGTGATGATGTCCGCGGTGTGCTCGGTCATGGCGCGGAGCCTAGTGCGAGCGCGGGACCGATCCGACTCGGGAGCTGTCGGCTGGTCGCCGGATCCCGCGGCGGCACGGGGCCAACCAGGTCGTGCTGGCGTACGGGTGACGCCGAAGGAAACAAGCGCCGCAGACAATCGCTGTGGACAACCGCATTGGGCCCGCGCGCAGAGGCGGTTCACCGCCGAGTTGTCCACAGCCCAACGGTGCCCGCTTGCCGGGGCCGCGTCGGCGGCGCACCGTCGTCCGATGAGAATCGCAGCATCCACGCCGTCGGGGCCTCGACTGATCCGGCGCGACACCGCGCTCGCCGAAGGAATGTCCGCGAGCGACATCCGCCGGGCGCGGCAGCGGGGTGCGCTGACCGCGGTGGCTCGGGGCGTCTACCTGCCAGCGGCTGATGCCGCGGAGTTGGACGGGGCCGGGCGTCATCTGGCCGAAGTCGAGGCGATGGTCCCCCGTCTGGTCGGCGAACCCGTCGTCAGCCATGTGTCGGCAGCCGTGGTGCACGGGCTGCCCTTCTGGCACAGCGAGATGCCTGCGGTGCACGTCACCAGAGACCGCTCGGCCAAGGCCAGGCGCGGACCACATCTGCAGGCACATCGCGCCGTGTTGCACGACAGCGAAGTGGTCATCGTCGGTGGTCTCCGGGTGACGTCGGTCGCCCGAACGGTGATCGACTGCGCACGCACCCTGCCCTTCGAGAACGCCGTGGTGCTTGCGGACGCGGCGCTGCATCGGGGCGTCGTCACGCGCGCGGACCTCGAGGCGCAGGTGCGGCGCCACGCCCGGGTCCCCTGGGGGAAGCTCGCGGACGGTGTGGTGGCGTTCGCCGACCTGCGCAGCACGAGCGTCGGCACGTCGCTCAGCCGCGTTGCGTTGCACACTGCCGGATTGCCGGCTCCGCAGGTGGACTTCGACATCGTCGACGGCGACGGGGCGTGCCGGGGTAGATCGGACTTCGGCTATCCGGGGCCGCGGGTGCTCGGTGAGTTCGACGGGTGGGAGGAATTCGGCCGGCTGCTCGGCCCCGCGGCGGATCGGGACGGCGCGCACCGCGACAGCGCGCACGACAGGGCGCACCGTGACAGGGCGCACCGCGACAGGGTGATCGCGGCCGAACGAGTGCGTCATCGGCAACTGCTGGCCGCCGGGTGGCGGGTGGTCCGTTGGACCTGGGGGGACCTGGCCCGGCCCGCCGCGATGATCGGTCGCATGCGGCAGGCGTTGGAGCTGCCCGAGCCCGTCGGGTGACGACCGCCGCAAGGGCGGGCGGGAACCCGCCGCAAGGCTGGCGGGAACCCGCCGCAAGGGCGGGCGGGAACCCGCCGCGAGGCCGACGTCGAGAGAGGGACTCAGCCTGCGGTGATCTCGACCTGCCCCGCCGGTGTCGGCGCGCCGGTCTCCCAGGCGTGGTCGGTCCAGCGCTGGTCGACCGCCGCCACCGCCGTCACGTTCATCCCGGCGCCGTGCCCGACCGCCCACGCGGCCAGCGCCCGCGCCGCAGCGTCGTCACCAAGGGTCGGCACGGCGACGCGCACGATCGCGGTCCGCCCGTCGTCGGACACCGACATCACGCTGACCCCACCCAATTCCGCCGAAGCCGCCGACAGCACCGCGGACAACGCGGGAGAGGCTGCCGACGAGCCCGCAACCGCCGCCCGGTCCGGAGTCTTCGCCGTCGCTGCGTCGGCCCCGTCACGGCAGCTCAACTCCACCGGAACCGACCCGCTCAGCGCCCTGGCCAGGGTCGTGGCCTGCGGTTCCCACTTCGCGTAGGCATCCGGAAAGGCTGAAATCTGCACGGCCTGAGCGGCCGCCGTCAACGACATGTCCTGCCAGCCAGGCACTTCCAGCAGCGCGTCGTAGAACTTTCCGGAGGCGTACACCGGATCGAGGATCTGCTCGACGGTGCCCCAGCCCTGCGAGGGGCGCTGCTGGAACAGGCCAACCGAGTCCCGGTCGCCGTCCGGTCTGTTCCGCAAGCCCGATTCCTGGAATGCGGCGGCCAGCGCGATGATCCGGGCCCGGTCGGGCACGCCCTTGGACAGCCCGACGGCGTTGATGGTCGAGGCGTGCTGCAACTCGATCGCCGTCAGGTCGAGGTCGGGCGCGGCGGACGGATTCGCCGGATCGCCGGGCACGGTGCAGTCGGGGCCCGTCATGCCACCGGGCCCCAGCACCAGCCAACCGCCGACGACGGCCGCCGCCAGCAACAGCACCAGCCCGGTCACGGCCAGGGTGATCGTCACGGGCCTTCGCACGTCAACGACGGTACTGTGCCGGGGGTGTCAATCCCTGCGCCGACAAGCGCGCCCGTGCTGGACCTGCACCGCGACCCCGCCGAGCTGACCGCTGCCTTGGTCGACATCGCCTCGGTATCCGGGACGGAGGGTCCGATCGCCGATGCGATCGAGTCCGCGCTGCGCGCCCAGGACCGTTTCCTCGTCGAGCGACTGGGCAACGTCGTGCTGGCCCGCACCGACCTCGGCCGTCCCTCCCGGGTGCTGCTGGCCGGTCACATCGACACCGTGCCGATCGCCGACAACGTGCCGTCCCGGCGGGACGGTGACATCCTGCACGGCTGCGGGACAACGGACATGAAATCCGGCGACGCGATGCTGCTGCACCTGGCGGCCACCGTGGCCGACCCGGCACGCGACCTGACGCTGATCTTCTACGACTGCGAGGAAGTCGAGTACGAACGGAACGGGTTGACCCGGGTGCAGGCCGAGCGTCCGGAGTGGCTCACCGCAGACCTGGCAGTGCTGGCCGAGCCGACCAACGGTCAGGTCGAGGCGGGCTGCCAGGGCACCGCCGCGGTCGACGTCACGGTTCGCGGTCGGCGGGCGCATTCGGCGCGATCATGGTTGGGGGACAACGCAATTCATCGGTCGGCGGTGGTGCTGGACCGCCTCGCCGCGTTCGACGCGCGAACCGTTGACATCGACGGCTGCGTGTACCGGGAGGGGATGAACGCCGTCGGCACCTCCGGTGGCGTTGCCGGCAATGTCATTCCCGACGAATGCACGATCAAGGTCAACTTCCGGTTCGCCCCGGACCGCAGCGCGCAGAACGCGATCGCGGTCCTGCAGGGGTTGTTCGCCGACTTCGAGGTCCAGGTCCTGGACGCCGTCGGCGGAGCACTGCCCGGCCTGCGCGCACCCGCGGCGGCGGAATTCGTGGCGGCCGCGGGCGGTCAGGCGGTGGCGAAGTACGGCTGGACCGACGTGGCCCGCTTCGCGGCGCTGGGGATTCCCGCCGTCAATTTCGGTCCGGGTGATCCATCGTTGGCGCACACCCGCGAGGAGCACGTCTCGATGACGCAGATCCGGGAGATGACGCAGGTGCTGCGCGGGTTTCTGAGCTGAGAACCTGAGCCGGCGGTTGCTGAGCGGTGTGGGCTACCGCCCGCCCAGACCCGACCGCTCGCCCGGGCCCGCCCCGCCGCCTGCCCCACCCGTCGCCCGGGCTTCGCCGGCCGCGCGGATGAACTCGTCGACTCACGTCACACGGTTCCCAAAACCGGCGACTTCAGCCGCGTTGACGAAGTTGATCCGCGCGACAAACGGGGCTGGCCTGGTGAACGTTGGGTGGCATCCGCGAAGACTCTGCGGTGCCGGCGTGCGGACTTTGCGGTGCCGGCGTGCGTCGTCACTACTGTGGCGCACGTGACGGAATTCGAAGATCCGCCGAGTCCGCTGACCGACGGTCAGGTGCGGGAGAGCTTCCGCGGGCCGGTTCGGCTGCGGGGTGATCAGCGCGAGGAGAACAGCAGCACCACCGACCAGCGGCTGCTGGACTCCCGCGGCCCCAGCGACTGGGTGCACACCGATCCTTGGCGGGTGCTGCGCATCCAGGCGGAGTTCGTCGAGGGTTTCGGTGCGCTGGCCGGGCTGCCGCGCGCGGTCACGGTGTTCGGCAGCGCGCGAACCAGGCCCGGCTCGAAGCAATATCGGCTGGCAGAGGAGATCGGCGCCGCGCTCGCCCAGGAGGGTTTCGCGGTGATCACCGGCGGCGGCCCGGGGATCATGGAAGCCGCGAACAAGGGCGCCAAACAGGCCGGCGGGATGTCGGTCGGGCTGGGCATCGAACTGCCCTTCGAGCAGGGCCTGAACCGGTACGTGGACCTGGGCATCAACTTCCGATATTTCTTTGCGCGAAAGACGATGTTCGTCAAGTACTCGCAGGCCTATGTGTGTCTGCCGGGGGGGTTCGGGACGCTGGACGAGCTGTTCGAGGCGCTCACCCTGGTGCAGACCAAGAAGGTCACCAAGTTCCCGGTGGTGCTGTTCGGCTCCGGCTATTGGGGTGGGCTCGTCAACTGGATCCGGGATTCGGTAGCGGCGTCCGGGAACATCTCGCCGCCCGACCTGGGCCTGCTGCACGTCACTGACGACGTCGACGACATGGTGCGGGTGGTGCACGACGCCTACGCGGCCTGGGAGGCCGCGCACTGAGCTGCGAAGTGCGGCGCCCGGTGCGGCGCCTTGGCCGGCGTCCTGGCTCGGTGCGCGGCCGGGGGCCTTGGCCGGGTGCGCGCGAGACGGCGAACAGCGGACTCACCCGACGTGGAAGGATGGCGCCCGTGTTGCGTTGGATCACCGCAGGTGAATCACATGGACCCGCCCTGGTCGCCGTGCTCGAGGGACTGCCGGCCGGCGTTCCGGTGACGACCGCCGACATCGCCGTCCAGCTCGCCCGCCGGCGACTCGGGTACGGCCGCGGCGCGCGGATGAAGTTCGAGCAGGACGTGGTCACGTTGCTCGGCGGCGTCCGGCACGGCCTGACCCTGGGCGGCCCCATCGCGGTGCAGATCGGCAACACCGAATGGCCCAAGTGGGAGCAGATCATGGCGCCCGATCCGGTCGACCCCGAGATCCTCGCCGGGCTGGCGCGCAACGCCCCGCTCACCCGGCCCCGACCGGGCCACGCGGACCTGGCCGGCATGCAGAAGTACGGGTTCGACGACGCCCGCCCGGTGCTGGAACGTGCCTCCGCCCGGGAAACCGCCGCCAGGGTCGCGCTGGGCACGGTCGCCCAGCAATTCCTGCGAGCGGTACTCGGCGCCGAGGTCGTCTCGCATGTCGTCTCGATCGGCGAGGGCGACGCGGTCGACGGACCGCTGCCGACGCCGGCCGACCGGGACGCCATCGACGCGTCACCGGTGCGCGCGCTGCACCCGGACTCCACCGCCGCGATGGTCGAAGAGATCGAGGCGGCCAAGGCCGATGGTGACACCCTGGGCGGCGTGGTGGAGGTGCTGGTCTACGGCCTGCCACCAGGGCTGGGATCGTTCGTGCACGCGGACCGCCGGCTCGACGCCAGGCTGGCGGGGGCGCTGATGGGTATCCAGGCGATGAAGGGCGTCGAGGTCGGCGACGGCTTCACCACCGCCCGGCGACGCGGCTCCAAGGCTCACGACGAGATCGATCCGCGGCACCCCGGCGTCACCCGCAGATCCAATCGGGCCGGAGGCGTCGAGGGCGGGATGACCAACGGTGAGGTGCTGCGGGTGCGGGTGGCGATGAAGCCGATCTCCACCGTGCCGCGCGCGCTGGCCACGTTGGACGTCAAGACGAGTGAGCCAGCGGTCGCCATCCATCAGCGCAGCGACGTCTGCGCGGTGCCGGCCGCCGGCGTGGTGGCCGAGGCGATGGTCGCATTGGTGGTCGCCGACGCGGTCACCGAGAAATTCGGCGGCGACTCGGTGGCCGAGATCCGGCGAAACGCCGAGGCGTACCTGGCGACGCTCGCCGGCACGTTGCCGCTGCCGCCGGGCAACTCCAACCTGTGCAACCCGGCCGCCGGTGATGGTTCGATGGATCCGGTCACCGGCTCGGCGCCGGCTGCCCTCCGATGACGCCGCCCAGACCGGTCGTGGTGCTGGTCGGCCCGCCCGGCTCGGGCAAGACCTCCGTCGGGACCGCCTTGGCCCGCGTCACCGGGCATCCCTTCCGCGACACGGACGCCGATATCGAGGCCACCGCCGGCCGGCCGATCCCGGACATTTTCGTCCAGGACGGGGAACCGACGTTCCGCGCGCTGGAGCGGCAGGCCGTTGCCCTGGCGCTGGCCGAACACGCCGGCGTGCTCGCCCTCGGCGGCGGGTCGATCCTGGCCGAACAGACCCGCAGCAGCCTGGTCGAACACAGCGTGGTCTTTCTGAGCGTGACGATGCCGACCGGGGTGAAGCGCACCGGGCTCGCGTCGAACCGTCCGCTGCTGGTCGGGGTGAACCCCCGCGCCACCTACAAGGCGATGCTCGACGCGCGGCTCCCGTTGTACCGGGAGGTCGCCACCATCGTGGTTCCCACCGACGAACTGACCGTCGACGAGGTTGCCGCCACCATCATCGACTCGCTGGGCATCGACTCGCTGGGCATCGCCACACCGGGAATCGTATGAACGGCGCGGAGACTGCAGCGGACCCGGTGACGGTGCACGTCGCCTCCGGCTCTCCCTATGACGTGCTGATCGGCAGGGGCCTGCTCGGTGACCTGGTCGAGGCGGTCCGCGGGACGGGGGCGAGCAGGGCGGCGTTGATCCACCCGGCCACTCTGGCCGCCACCGCCGAGGTCATCCGGGACGCGGTGCGGGACGCGGGCATCGACGCGCAACTGCTGCAGGTGCCCGACGCCGAGGACGCCAAGAACCTCACTGTGCTGGGGTTCTGCTGGAACGTGTTCGGGCAGATCGGGCTGGACCGGCGGGACGTGGTGATCGGGTTGGGTGGTGGGTCCGTCACCGATCTGGCCGGTTTCGCGGCCGCCACCTGGATGCGCGGCGTGTCCGTCGTGCAGGTGCCGACCACGCTGCTGGGCATGGTCGACGCCGCGGTCGGCGGCAAGACCGGCATCAACACCGACGCCGGCAAGAACATGGTCGGCGCCTTCCACGAACCGGATGCCGTCATCGCCGATCTGGCCACCCTGGACTCGCTGCCGCCGCACGAACTGGTCGCCGGGATGGCCGAGGTGGTCAAGTGCGGGTTCATCGCCGACCCGCAGATCCTGTCCGTCGTCGAGACCGACCAGCAGGCCGCGCTCGATCCGGCCGGTGCGCAGCTGGCCGAGCTGGTCCGCCGGGCGGTCGCGGTGAAGGCCGAGGTGGTCGCGGCCGATCTGCGCGAATCCAGCCTGCGGGAGATCCTCAACTACGGGCACACGTTGGCCCATGCCATCGAGAAACGCGAGCGCTACCGCTGGCGGCACGGCGCGGCGGTATCGGTCGGGCTGGTCTTCGCCGCCGAACTGTCCCGAGCGGCCGGACGGCTCGATGACGAGACCGCCGATCGTCACCTGACCGTGCTGCACGCCCTCGGCCTGCCCACCACCTACGACCCGGACGCGCTGGGCGAGTTGGTGACGATCATGGGATCGGACAAGAAGACCAGGTCGGGAACTCTGCGGTTCGTGGTGCTGGACGCCCTGGCGCGCCCGAGCCGGTTGGTCGGACCCGATCCCGCGCTGCTGGCTGCGGCGTATTCGGTGGTCGCCGGTCAGCCCCGCGCGGCCGGGGCCGGCCGAACGGTCGACCTGTGACCGGACCCGAGCCCGCGGCGGAGATGCGCGCCCGGCGAACCCGGCTGCGCGCGTTGCTGGAGTCCGCCGGCCTGGACGCGCTGCTGGTCACCGACCTGGTCAACATCCGTTACCTCACCGGGTTCACCGGATCGAACGCCGCGCTGCTGGTCGTCGCGGACGACTGCGAGGACCATGACGAAGGAGCATCAGAACCTCGGACCCGGTTCTGCACGGACGGCCGCTACACGACCCAGTCGGCCGCCGAGGTACCGGACCTGCCGCGGCTGATCGGCCGGCCCTGCGACCGGGCGCTGATCGCCCTCGCGCCGGGCGGGGCGATCGGATTCGAGGCCAGGTCGGTCAGCGTCGCCGATCACGCCGGCCTCGTCCACGCAGCGGGCGACGCCCCCGCAGGGCTGGAGCTGACCGCGACGCTCGACCTGGTCGAGCAACTGCGAGCGGTCAAGGACGCCGCCGAGATCGACGCGCTGAGACGGGCGTGCGAGGTCGCCGACCGTGCACTCGCCGAGTTGGTCGAGGCCGGCGGGATCCGAATCGGCCGCACCGAGCGGCAGGTCAGCCTCGACCTCGACCAGCGGATGCGGGTGCTCGGCGCGAGCGATCCGTCGTTCGAGACGATCGTCGCGGCCGGGCCGAACAGTGCCATCCCGCATCACCGCCCCACCGCGGCCGTGCTGGCCCGCGGCGATTTCGTCAAACTCGACTTCGGCGCGACCGTCGACGGGTACCACTCGGACATGACCCGCACGCTCGTTCTCGGCTCGCCCGCCGACTGGCAACGCGACCTCTACCGGCTGGTGCACGCCGCGCAGACCGCCGGCCGGGCTGCGGCGCTCGTCGGCGCGACCGGTGCAGCGGTGGACGCCGCTGCGCGGGACGTGATCACCGATGCCGGTCGTGGACAGGAGTTCTCCCACGGATTGGGCCACGGGGTCGGACTGCAGGTGCACGAAGCGCCGAGCCTGGCCCGGGAATCGGCCAGTACGATGGCCCAAGACATGTGCGTGACCGTGGAGCCCGGGGTCTACCTGCCGGGGCGCGGCGGAGTGCGCATCGAGGACTGCGGCGTGATCCGACGCGACGGTTACCAGGTACTCACGCTGACGTCTCGGGAACTGTGCGTGCTGTAGCAGGCCGCTGCCAGGCAGCAGCTGTCCCGGCCGTGCGACCACACAGCCCGCGCGTTCCGGCGCGAGCGCATCACACCGAAAGGCATCAGGGAGAGCGACCATGGCTTCCACCAGCGACTTCAAGAACGGCCTCGTGCTCAACCTCGAGGGCCAGCTCTGGACGATCACCGAGTTCCAGCACGTCAAGCCGGGCAAGGGACCGGCCTTCGTGCGGACGACGCTGAAAAACGTGCTGTCCGGCAAGGTGGTCGACAAGACCTTCAACGCCGGCGTGAAAGTCGACACCGCGACCGTCGACAAGCGCGACATGACGTTCCTGTACAAGGACGGGTCGGACTTCGTCTTCATGGACGGCGATACCTTCGACCAGATCAGCGTGCCTGCTACGACGGTCGGCACCGCGGCGAACTACATGCTGGAGAACCAGCAGGCGCTGGTCGCCCAGAACGAGGGTGTGGTGCTGTACGTCGAGCTGCCGGCCTCGGTCGAGCTCGTCGTGTCGCACACCGACCCCGGGCTGCAGGGTGACCGATCGACCGGCGGGACCAAGCCGGCCACCCTGGAAACCGGCGCGGAGATCGCCGTGCCACTGTTCCTGAACACCGGGGACAAGATCAAGGTGGACACCCGGGACGGCCGTTACCTCGGCCGCGTCAACAGCTGAGACCGACCCAGGAAAAACATGTCCGCCCGCAGCAAGGCCCGCAAACGCGCACTCGACGTGCTGTACGCCGCCGAGGCGCGTGGCGTCGACCCGCTGGTCGTCCTGGCGGAGCGGATGGAGGTGCCGACCGGCCCGGACGTGTACTCGTACTCACCGATGGGGGACTACGCCGAATCGCTGGTGCGTGGGGTCGTCGAGCACCAGGCCAGGGTGGACACCCTGCTCGCCGAGCACTCCCATGGTTGGACGCTGGACCGGATGCCGGCGGTGGACCGGGCGATCCTGCGCATCGCGGTGTACGAACTGGTCTACTCGGTGGACGTGCCGCCGGCCGTCGCCGTCAACGAAGCCGTCGAGGCGGCCAAGTCGCTGTCCACCGACGACTCGCCGCGCTTCGTGAACGGCGTGCTCGGGCAGATCATGGTGATCAGCCCGCAGTTGCGCGGGGCTTGACCCTGCGACACGGGTGAGAGACGGTCAGTCGAGTTCGGTGCCCGCAGGCAGCACACCCCAATGGACCAACTGATCGGTCAGGTCCTCGGGGGTCATGTCATAGATAACCGCCAGTGACCGCAGGTCTTCCGACCGAATGGTCAGGATCTTGCCGTTGTAGTCACCGCGCTGTGACTGGATCGCCGCAGCATACCGCGCCAGCGGGCCGGCCTGATGGGTCGGCAACTCGGCCAGCCGCTGCAGATCGATGACCAGCTTCGGACTCGGTGACCCGCGCCGGGTGGCCCGCGCGTCAGGGAGTAGTTCGGCGACCGGCACACCGTAGAACTCGGCCAGTTCGGCGAGCTTGGCGACGGTGACGGCGCGGTCACCCCGCTCGTAAGAGCCGACGACGACCGCCTTCCAGCGGCCTTCGGACTTTTCCTCGACGCCATGCAGGCTCAAGCCCTGCTGCGCACGGATCGAACGCAGCCGCGCGCCCAGCGCGTGTGCATAGTCTGCGGACATGAGGAACTCCTTGATCCCGACGAGAAACCCAACTGTATACGCAGAGTAGTCGCTTTGTACTTGATAGTGCCAGCTGGACGCGCCGAATGCCGGGACGCCGACCGGCGCGATCGGGTGGAGGCGGTTCGGGGCGGGCACACAGCGTCGATGACGCAGTCGATGTGACGCAGTCGTTGTCGTGCGTTGTCGCGCGTCGGAGTCGCCTGGTCGGGGCGCCGGGCCGTCGTTGGTAGCATGGCCTCGCATCGGTTTGGCCCGTCCGCACAGCTGCGCGTTGGCCGGCCCAGGCACAGACATCCTTTAAGGACCGTCCGGTGAGGCGGGAAAGGAGGTCGCGAGGTGGCCACCGCGCGCCCGGTTCGACCTGCCCCAGATGACGGCATCGCCGGCGACGCGGCCCGTGGGTCGCCAGCGGCGGCCGAGCCCGGTCAGACCGCTCCGGCTGCTGCCGGAGCTCGGGGATCGACCGAGCCCGCGACGGAACTCCTCACCGAAATCCTGTCCCAGGCAGACATCGCCCGGACCATCGACCGGATCGCCCACCAGATCCTGGAACGCAACGGCGAGCGTCAGGTCGTGCTGCTGGGCATCCCGACCCGCGGCGTGTACCTGGCCCAGCGACTCGCCGAGAGACTCACCGCCTTCGCCGGTCGGTCCGCGCCGGTCGGATCGCTGGACATCACCCTGTTCCGCGACGACCTGCGGCGGAACCCGCCGCGGGCGTTGGAGGAGACTCGGTTGCCGACCGGGGGAATCGACGACACGATCGTGGTGCTGGTCGACGACGTGCTGTATTCCGGGCGAACCGTCCGCGCGGCGCTGGACGCGCTGCGGGACCACGGCAGGCCGGCGGTCATCCAACTCGCCGTCCTGGTGGACCGCGGGCACCGACAGTTGCCGATCCGCGCGGACTACGTCGGCAAGAACATCCCGACCGCCTTCGGTGACGACGTGTCGGTGCGCCTGGTGGAGATCGACGGCTCCGACAGCGTCGAGGTGGCCAGGGCCGTGCCCGCCTCGGGGCCCACCTCGCGCGCGGCGCAACCGATCAGTGCGGCGATGCCGACCAGCGCGGCGGTCTCGACCGGCGCGCAGCAGGGACGGGGGACACAGTCATGACGGTGGCCATGCAACCCAGGGAGCGTGCCGCGGAGGGTCCGGCCTCGGCCGGACCGGCCGGCGTGACCGGTACCGCGCCGACCGGGCCGACACCTCAGCGGGTGCGGATGCCCAGGCACCTGCTGTCCGCGAGCGACCTGGACCGGGCAACTGCCGAACACGTGCTGTCCACGGCGCAGCGGATCGAGCAGGCCATCTCCGGCCGCGAGGTGCGCAAGCTGCCCACCCTGCGCGGGCGCACGGTCGTCAACCTCTTCTTCGAGGACTCCACCCGCACCCGGATCTCCTTCGAGGTGGCGGCCAAGCGGCTGTCCGCCGACGTGATCAACTTCTCGGCCAAGGGTTCGTCGGTGTCCAAGGGTGAATCGCTCAAGGACACCGCCTGGACGCTGCAGGCCATGGGCGCCGACGCCGTGGTCTGCCGTCATTCGTCTTCCGGTGCGCCGCAACAACTCTCGGCCTGGGTCGACGGGCATGTGATCAACGCCGGCGACGGCACCCACGAGCACCCCACGCAGGCGCTGCTGGACGCCTACACGCTGCGCCGGCACCTCGGTGGGCTGGACGGCCGGCGGGTCGTGGTGGTCGGCGACGTCCTGCACTCGCGGGTCGCCCGGTCCAACGTGCTGCTGCTGTCCACTCTCGGCGCGGAGGTGACGTTGGTCGCGCCGCCGACGCTGCTGCCGGTCGGGGTGACCAACTGGCCGGCCCTGGTGTCCTACGACCTGGACTCCGCGCTGGTCGGTGCGGATGCGGTGATGATGCTTCGCGTGCAACGGGAGCGGATGAGCGGCGCGTTCTTCCCCACCGAACGCGAATACAGCCGGTCCTACGGGCTGGACGGCCGGCGCCGCGACCTGATCGCCGAGCACGGCATCGTGCTGCACCCCGGCCCGATGAACCGCGGCATGGAGATCACCCCGCAGGTCGCCGACGGCCCGGGCTCGGTGATCGTCGAGCAGGTGGCCAACGGGGTCACCGTGCGGATGGCGGTGCTGTACCTGCTGCTGTCCGGCGAGACGGACGCGGCGATGGGGGCAGGGTTGTGATGAGCACCGAGCTGCGGCCGGTGCTGATCCGCGGCGCCGCTCCGTACGGCGAGGATCCGCTTGACCTGCTGCTGGCCGACGGCGTGATCGCCGACATGGGCCCGTCGACGGTCACCGACGCCCGCGCCGTCGACGCCGAGATCGTCGACGGCACCGGCCTTGTCGTGCTGCCCGGGCTCGTCGACCTGCACACCCACCTGCGCGAGCCGGGACGAGAGGACGCGGAAACCGTCGAGACCGGCTCCCGTGCCGCCGCGTTGGGCGGGTACACCGCGGTGTTCGCCATGCCCAACACCGACCCGACCGCGGACACCGCCGGGGTCGTCGAGCAGGTCTACCGGCTGGGCCGGGAGGTCGGCCTGGTCGACGTGCACCCGATCGGCGCTGTCACGGTCGGCCGGAAGGGCGAACGGCTCGCCGAGCTGGCCGCGATGGCGAATTCGGCGGCGCGAGTCCGGATCTTCTCCGACGACGGGGACTGCGTGTCCGACCCGCTGCTGATGCGCCGGGCCCTGGAGTACGTCAAGGCCTTCGACGGGCTCATCGCCCAGCACGCGCAGGAGCCGCGGCTCACCGAGGGCGCGCAGATGCACGAGGGGATCGTGTCCGCACGCCTGGGCATGACCGGCTGGCCGGCGGTCGCCGAGGAGGCGATCATCGCCCGCGATTGCCTGCTCACCGATCATGTCGGGTCGCGGCTGCACGTGTGTCACCTGTCCACCGCCGGTTCGGTGGATGTGGTGGCGGCGGCCAAGAAGCGCGGCACCACCGTGACGGCCGAGGTGACCCCACACCACCTGCTGCTCACCGACGAACGCGCGGTCGGCTACGACCCGGTGTTCAAGGTCAACCCGCCGTTGCGGACCGCCTCTGATATCGGCGCGCTGCGCCGGGCATTGGCCGACGGCGTCATCGACATCGTTGCCACCGACCACGCCCCGCACGCCAGCCAGGACAAGGAAACCGAGTGGGACAACGCCAGTCCCGGGATGCTCGGGTTGCAGACCGCGCTGTCCGTCGTCATCGAGACGATGGTGCGGTCCGGCCTGCTGGACTGGCGCGGGGTCGCCAGGGTGATGTCGGAAACCCCCGCCCGGATCGGCGGCCTGCGTGATCAGGGCCGGCCGTTGACGGTCGGCGAGCCGGCGACCGTCGTGCTGATCGACCCGCAGGCGGTGTGGACGGTCGATGCCGACGCGCTGGCCTCGTTGTCCTGCAACACTCCGTATGCGGGCATGCAGCTGCCAGGCCGGGTGGTCGCCACCTACCTGCGTGGCCGGGCCACCGTCTCCGCCGCCGTGCTGGTCGGGGGCTGAGGGATGCAACGTCTGTGGTTGACGCTTGCGGTGCTCGCGGTGTGCGGCCTGGCCGGCTACGGGCTGCTGCTCGGGTGGCGGCATCGGGCGGAACGGCACACCGGGTTGCCCGAGTTGCCCTCCGTGCCAGAGGTTGTCGGCCCTGCGCTGGCACCGCCGCTGACCGGTCTGTATGTCTCGACCACCACCGCGGGGAACTGGCAGGACCGGATCGTTGCCCGCGGGCTGGGCCGGCGGGCCGGCGGCACCGTGGAGCTGACCGCCCAGGGTGTGCTGATCGACCGGGCGGGGGATGACGCCATCTTCCTGCCCGCTGGTTCGCTGACCTCGGTGAGTACGGGACCCGGCATTGCAGGCAAGGTGATGGGACTGCCGAACGGGGTGTTGATCATCACCTGGCGGCTGGGCGCCGTGGAGCTGGACAGCGGGTTCCGGGCCGACGATCCGGAGCGGCAGGCCGCCTGGATCGGCGCGGCGAACGAGCTGATCGGCCGGGATCGCGCACACCCCGACTCGCCTCAGCGTCCCGACGGCGGGGCCACGACCAGCAACGGAGCGCCGGCATGAGTGCACTCCCCGAGACGCCGGCGGTCCTGGTGCTCGAGGACGGCCCGATCTATCGTGGCAGCGGCTTCGGGGCCACCGGCTTCGCGTTCGGTGAGGCGGTGTTCACCACAGGCATGACCGGGTATCAGGAGACGCTGACCGACCCCTCCTACCGCCGCCAGGTGGTCGTCGCCACGGCGCCGCAGATCGGCAACACCGGCTGGGTGGCCGGTCCGGGACCTTCGATCGGCAACGGCCCGGAAAACCCGTCGGACAACGAGTCCGACGCGATCTGGGTGGCCGGGTTCGTGGTGCGTGACGTGTCGGTGCGCCCGTCCAACTGGCGGTCCACCACCTCGCTGCCGCAGGAGATGGAGCGTCAGGGAGTCGTCGGACTCTGCGGCGTCGACACCCGCGCGCTGACCAGGCATCTGCGGACCGCCGGCGCCATGCGCTGCGGCATCTTCTCCGGCGACGCAGTCGGTGAGCCGGTCGACATGCTGGACGCGGTCAGGGCGAGCCCGCCGATGGCCGGCGCGGACCTCACCGGTGATGTCAGCACGCCGAGCATCTACACCGTCCCCGCACAGGGCGCCCAAAGGTTCTCGGTGGCCGCGCTGGACCTGGGCATCAAGGCCAACACCCCGCGGCTGCTCGCCGCGAACGGCGTCCGGACCCACGTGGTGCCCGCGTCCACCACCGTCGAGGAGATCGAAAGTCTCGGCGTTGACGGGGTTTTCCTGTCCAACGGGCCGGGTGACCCGGCCGCCGCCGACCGCATCGTCGAGTTGACCAGGGCGATCCTGGACCGCCGGATCCCGCTTTTCGGTATCTGCTTCGGCAACCAGATCCTCGGCCGGGCCTTGGGTTTCGGGACTTTCAAGCTCAAGTTCGGTCATCGCGGGATCAACCAGCCGGTCCGCGACCACGGCACCGGGCGGGTGCTGGTGACGGCGCACAATCACGGGTTCGCGGTGGCGGCGCCACTGGACGAGGTCGTCGACACCCCCTACGGCCGGGCGCGGGTCGCCTTCAGCTGCCTGAACGACGGGGTCGTCGAGGGTCTGGAATGCCTTGACCGGCCGGCGTTTTCGGTGCAGTTCCACCCGGAGGCAGCGGCCGGCCCGCATGACGCCGGGTACCTGTTCGGGCGTTTCGTCGACCTGATGGCCGGCGCTGACCCGGAGAGCGCTGACAGCACTGACGAGACCACGACCCGAAAGGTCAGCGCCTGATGCCACGCCGCACCGACATCGAGCACGTGCTGGTCATCGGGTCCGGTCCGATCGTCATCGGCCAGGCCTGCGAGTTCGACTACTCGGGGACGCAGGCCTGCCGGGTGCTCCGGGACGAGGGCATCCGGGTGTCGCTGATCAACTCGAACCCCGCAACGATCATGACCGACCCGGAGTTCGCCGACGCCACCTACATCGAGCCGATCACCGCCGAATACGTGGAGAAGGTGCTTGCCGATCAGGTGGCCCGCGGCCACCCGGTAGACGCCGTGCTGGCCACCCTGGGCGGGCAGACGGCGCTGAACACTGCGATCGCGTTGGACGAGCGCGGCGTCCTCGCGCAGTACGGTGTCGAGCTGATCGGCGCGGACATCCCGGCGATCCAACGCGGCGAGGACCGCCAGGTCTTCAAGGACGTGGTCCGCTCGATCGGCGGTGATGTGCCGCGGTCCGCGGTGTGCCACACCATGGACCAGGTCCGGGCGACGGTGGCCGACCTCGGCCTGCCGGTGGTGATCCGGCCGTCGTTCACCATGGGCGGTCTGGGCTCCGGGATGGCCCACACGGCGCAGGATCTCGAGCGTCTCGCGGGGACCGGGCTGGCCGCGTCCCCGGTGCACGAGGTGCTGATCGAGGAAAGCGTGTTGGGCTGGAAGGAGTTCGAGCTCGAGGTGATGCGTGACGGCAAGGACAATGCCGTCGTCGTGTGCTCGATCGAGAACCTCGACCCGATGGGCGTGCACACCGGCGACTCGATCACCGTCGCACCGGCGATGACGCTGACCGACCGTGAATACCAGCGTATGCGCGACCTCGGGCTGGCCATCCTGCGGGCCGTCGGGGTGGCCACCGGCGGCTGCAACATCCAGTTCGCGATCAACCCGGTCGACGGCCGGATGGTCGTCATCGAGATGAACCCCCGGGTGTCCCGGTCCAGCGCGCTGGCCTCCAAGGCCACCGGCTTCCCGATCGCCAAGATCGCCGCGAAACTGGCCATCGGGTACACCCTCGACGAGATCGCCAACGACATCACGCAGGCCACCCCGGCCGCGTTCGAACCCGCGCTGGATTACGTCGTCGTCAAGATCCCCCGGTTCGCCTTCGAGAAGTTCCCCGGCGCCGACCCGACGCTGACCACCACGATGAAATCGGTCGGCGAGGCCATGTCGATCGGCCGCTGCTTCGCCGAGGCGCTGGGCAAGGCGATGCG
>JADGOY010000151.1 GCA_017882715.1 Nakamurella sp.
GCGCTGCGGTCGACGATCGAGGCGACGGTGACCCCGACGACGATGAACACCACGAGGGCGAAGACGTTGCCGGGTGCGGTGATGGTCAGCGAGCCGATGGGCGGGGTGTAGAAGTAGTTGGCCAGCAGCCCGGCGATCACCGCGGCGACCGCTGCGGGGGCCACGCCGCCGATGAGTGCGTTGCCGATGACGCCGAGCAGGAAGATCAGCAGCACGGTGCTGAGCGCGAGGCCGTCCCGCCACGGCAGCAATACGGCCGCCAGGGCACAGGGAATGGCGACCGCGGCGATCCAGGCCACCATCCGCCGGGGACGTGGCCCGGTCTGGGCGCGGACGGAGCGGGCCCGTGCGGCCCGCGGGTGGGTGACGACGTGCACGTCGATGTCGCCGGAGCCGCCGACGATGGCATTGGCGGTGCTGGGCCGGAACAGTTGCGCGAGGCGGCCGTGCCGGGGGGCGCCGACGATGATCTGCGTGGCGTTGACGGATCTGGCGAATTCCAGGATGGTGCCGGCAACGTCGTCGCCGACGATGAGTTGCAGGCTGCCGCCGAGGTTCTCGGCGAGCAGCCGTTGCCGTTCGATCTCGGTCGCGGAGGTGCCGACGGTGGCGTCTGATCGGACGACGTGCACGGCGATCAGGGTGCGCCCGGCGACCCGGCCGGCGATCCGGGCGCCGCGGCGGAGCAGGGTCTTGCCTTCCGGGCCGCCGGTCAGGGCGACGACGATCCGGTCCCGGGACGCCCAGGTTCCTTTGATGCCGTGCTGCGCGCGGTACCGGTCCAGGCCTTCCTCGACCCGGTCGGCGACCCAGAGCAGCGCCAGTTCCCGCAGGGCGGTGAGGTTGCCCTCGCGGAAGTAGTTGCCCAGGGCGGTGTCGATCCGTTCGGCCGGGTAGATGTGCCCGTGCGCCATCCGCCGGCGCAGCGCCTGCGGGGTCATGTCGACCAGCTCGATCTGCTCGGCCGCCCGCACCACCTCGTCCGGCACCGTCTCGGCCTGCTTGATCCCGGTGATCGCGGCGACCACGTCGTTGAGCGACTCCAGGTGCTGGATGTTCACCGTGGTGATCACGTCGATGCCGGCGTCCAGCAGCTGTTGCACGTCCTGCCAACGCTTCTCGTGCACCGACCCGGGCGCGTTGGTGTGCGCCAGCTCGTCCACCAGGGCCACGTCGGGGTGCCGGGCCAGCACCGCATCGACATCCATCTCGCTCAATTCCACACCCCGGTAGCTGATCACCCGGCGCGGCACCACCGGCAGGTCACCGATCTGTTCCGCGGTGAAGTCCCGACCGTGGGTCTCGTACAGGCCGATCACCACGTCGGTGCCGCGGGTCGCCCGCCGCCGACCCTCGGACAGCATGTCGACCGTCTTGCCCACACCGGGGGCCGCACCCAGATACACCCGCAGCCGACCCCTGGACCGGGTGGGCGTCGGTGGGTCGCGCGGCTCGGTGGCGGCGACACCTCGATCAGCCGGGAGCACGTTCACCCGCTTCCTCTCCGAGGAGTCCGAACGTCATCCCCGTACTTGTGATTCCACCAGATCACCACCCTGGTCCGCGGGCAGGTCAGCCCGGCCGGCCGCGGACCGGTACATGGCGAGCGAGCCGGAACAGCAAGCTGTTGCCGCGCATCGCATTCGCCGTCTCGGCCTGCCGTGAGGCGAGCACGGCGGCGCACCCGTGGTCGCGCATCGCGGCCTCGTACTCGCCGATCGGCGACCACTCCGGTGTTGGTCGGGGTGCTCCGGTCAGCGCATCGCGCAGCCAGGCGGCATCCTGGGATGAAGAACGTCTGCCGGGCGTCGGCGCGGCCGATCAGCGCTCGTAGGTCCGGGTGGCACGAGCGGACCAGCCCCTCCGCGACATGCTCCAGCTCCGGACGACGACGGAACTGCATCAGCCCCGTGGCCCACCCCGACATAGCCGCCGATGACGGCGACGAAACCGTCGAGCAGGGGCGCCGGCACCAACGGCAGGGGCGTCTCGTCCAGCCGAGTCTTGCCATGGACGCAGCGCGATCCGATGACCGTGACCTGGGCATGCGGCAGATACTGCAGGCGCACCGCGGAGTTGACCCCGTCGGCGCCACGAGCACGTCCACGCTCGCCCGTTGACCGCCGGAGAATCGCAGGAACACCTGATTGTCGTCCTGATCGAATCGGGCCAATTCGTGGCCGAAGCGGACCCGATCCCCCAACCCGGCGCCCAAGATCTCCCGCAGCGTCTGCCGGTCGACCGACGTCGACAACGTCGCCGGCGCGTCCGGGTCCTCGTCGGGGTCGGCCGCGCCATGGTGCCGTTCAACCCGGGACCGGGAATCCGCTGTCTCCAGGCAACTCGCCGAACCTGTGGGTGGCGAACGCAACAGAGCCGGAACCGAGGGAGCTTTGGCACTATGACGGGGTGACGTCCGCAGCCCTGCCACCCCATCCTGGGTCTCCGCCGCCGGCCGAGCGCAGGTTGGCCGGCCGTTACCGGCTGGATGCGGTCATCGGCAAGGGCTCGATGGGTACGGTGTGGGCGGCCACCGACGAGGTGCTGCATCGGCAGGTCGCCATCAAGGAGATCGACTTCCCGCCGGGGATGCCGGGGAGCGAGATCCAGCAACTGCAGAAGCGGACCCTGCGGGAGGCCAGGGCGATCGCCGCGCTTTCCAACCCGTTTGTCATCACGCTGTTCGACATCCTCACCCTGAACACCGGCCCGGTCATCGTCATGGAGCTGCTCCGGGCCCGTTCGCTGGCCGAGGTGATCAAGCAGGTCGGACGGCTGCCGGACGGTCAGGCGGCCACCATCGGGGTCGCCGTCGCCTCGGGGCTGCTGGCTGCGCACGCCGCCGGCATCACGCATCGAGACGTCAAGCCCGGCAACGTGCTGATCTGTGACGACGGGCGCATCAAGCTCACCGACTTCGGCATCGCCCGCAGTTCCGGCGAACAGACGATGACGGCCACCGGGCTGCTGCTGGGTTCACCCGCCTACATCGCGCCGGAGGTGGCCAACGGCGTGCCCGCCGGCCCGATTTCCGACGCGTGGGGCATGGGCGGCATGCTCTTCGCCTGCGTCGAGGGGCGTCCGCCGTTCGATCAGGGCAGCGCGATCGCCACCCTGACCTCGGTGGTGAGGGACCCCGTCCCCCCGCATCCGCATTCCGGCAGGCTCGGCGCGGTGATCTCGGGGCTGCTGGTCAAGACACCGCACCTGCGCATGCGGATCGATCGCTCGTTGACGATCATGCGCGGGATCGCCGACGATCCCTCGGGTACTCATCTGGCGCTGATCACCCGGATTCCGCGAACGTCGCCGGGGGTCGCGCTGGTCGCACCGTCTCCGTCCGCGGCACCGCTGCAGGCACCACCAGCGGACCCGCACGCTCGCGGAGAATTGCCGGCCTACCAGGCTTCTCGCCCGCCGGCCGGCACCTCCTCGGAGTTCGAGCCGGGCTCGCCGGCGCAGGCGTCGGCGATGCGTCGTGACCGGCCATCGACAGGCACCGAATACCCGGGGCCTGCCGGCAACACAGCTGACCTCCGGCCGGCGCGTGCATCGGCTGCCTCGCAACACATCCCGCCGTACGTCGTGCACCAGGCCCCGCCGCTCCCACCACCGCCGTGGGCGCAGGAGGCGGCGGCCTCGCTCGCTCCGCTGCCGGCCAGCGCGCCACCGCAATCGCATCGGGGCCGGATCCTGATCGCCATTGTGGTGGCACTGATCGCAGCTGCCGCAGGCTTTTTCGGTGTCCGGCTGATCGCCGACGCGGCAGGTTCGGGCACCGCCGGCGCACCGTCGATCCAGGGTTCGGCGGTTGTCGGGTCCGCCGCCGACCAGGCCTTGCTGCTGCCGCGGTAAGGCACCACCACGGGCAGCACGACTACGCTCACGCAGCATGTCGATCGACCCTGCAACCCAATCCCGGGCGAAAGCCGAGGAGGCCGCCTCCGCACTGGTGCGGGCCACCGGTGTACTGCACCACGACGTGGCCCTGGTCATGGGGTCGGGGTGGGCCCCGGCGGCCGATCGGCTGGGCACGCCCACCGTCGAGGTCGACGTCACGACCCTTCCCGGGTTCACCGCACCAGGGGTGGCCGGGCACGCCGGCCGAATCCGCTCCATCCCGGTGAGTGGCAAGCGCGCGCTGGTGCTGCTGGGACGCACCCACCTCTACGAGGGGCGGGGCGTCGGCGCGGTGGTGCACGCGATCCGTACCGCGATCGCGGCCGGTGCCGGGCTCGTCGTGTTGACCAACGCGGCCGGTGGCCTGCGCGGCGGCATGGCCCCGGGGGATCCGGTGCTGATCTCGGACCATCTGAATCTGACAGCCACCTCGCCGATCACCGGCGCGAACTTCGTGGATCTCACCGACCTGTACTCGGCGAGGCTTCGGGCACTGGCCAGGCAGATCGACCCGGCGCTCACCGAAGGGGTCTATGCCCAACTTCCCGGCCCGCATTTCGAGACACCCGCCGAGATCCGGATGCTCCGCACCCTCGGGGCCGATCTGGTCGGGATGTCCACCGTGCTCGAGGCCATCGCCGCGCGGGAGGCCGGCGCGGAGGTGTTCGGGCTGTCGCTGGTGACGAACCTGGCCGCGGGAATGACGGGTGAACCGTTGAACCATGCCGAGGTACTGGACACCGGGCGCACGGCCGCGGCGGCGATGGGTGACCTGCTCGCGGAACTGATCGTGCAGGCCTGAGCGGGCCCGAGAATCGATGAGCGGCACCCTCAACCCGGCGCTGCGGGACGCCGCGATGCGCTGGATCGCCGACGACCCCTCCCCGTCCGATCGCCAAGAGCTGCAACAGGTTCTCGCCGACGCGATGGGCGGGCGGCCAGGCGCGGTCGACGACCTTGCCGAACGCATGGCTGCGCCATTGACGTTCGGCACCGCGGGTCTGCGGGGGCCGCTGCGCGCCGGTCCGGCCGGCATGAACCTCGCCGTGGTACGCCGCGCCGCCGCCGGGCTCGCGGCGTTCCTGACCGCCGGGGGGCACCGCGGCCGGCCGGTGGTCGTCGGGTTCGACTGCCGTCACCGTTCCGCGGAATTCGCCGCCGACGTGGCCGGAGTGCTTGCCGCGGCTGGATTCTCGGTGTTGCTTGCGCCCGGACCGCTGCCCACCCCGCTGACCGCCTTCGCGGTGCGGGAACTGGACGCGGCGGCCGGCGTGCAGATCACCGCGTCCCACAACCCGCCACGGGACAACGGGATCAAGGTCTACCTGGAGCAGGGTGCGCAAATCGTCGGGCCGCAGGACGAGCAGATCGAGGCCGCCATCGCCACCACCCGGCCGGCGGTGTCCATCGACACGGCCCCCCGTACAGCCGATCTCCGGCCGTGGCCGGCCGACCTGCTGCAGTCCTACCTGGATCGTGCCGGGTCGCTGGCCGGGTCGATCACCCCCGCGAGCGCTGCCGCGCTGCGGGTCGCGATCACCCCGCTGCATGGCGTCGGCGGCGAAACCGCCGTCAAGGCACTGCATCTGGCCGGCGTCACCGATGTCCACGTGGTGTCCGAGCAGGCCCGGCCGGATGCCGATTTCCCGACCGTGTCGTTTCCCAACCCGGAAGAGCCAGGGGCAACGGATCTCCTGCTCGGACTCGCCGAGAAGGTGTCCGCCGACCTGGCCGTCGCGCTGGATCCGGACGCCGACCGGTGCGCGATCGGCGTGCCGGATGGCGGCCACTGGCGGATGCTCACCGGTGACGAGACCGGCGCACTGCTCGGAGATCACCTGCTGCGCCATCTCGATCGCGCCGCCCATCCCGATCCGCTGGTGGCTACCACCATCGTGTCCGGTGAGCTGCTCGAGTCCATCGCCGCCGCCCACGGCGCGCGGTACGACGAGACGTTGACCGGGTTCAAGTGGATCGTCCGCGCCGGTGATGGCCGGGGTACCGGGTTGGTTTTCGGGTACGAGGAGGCGCTGGGCGTGTGTGTCGACCCGGATCGGGTGCGCGACAAGGACGGCATCACCGCGGCCGTGCTGGCGTGCGATCTCGCCGCCGGGTTGAAGGCGCAAGGCCGGTCGGTTGCCGATCGGTTGACCGAGCTGGCCGTCGATCACGGGCTGGTGGTGACCGGCCAGCTGTCTCTGCGGGTCGACGATCTGACGCTGATCTCGTCGGCGATGTCCAGGCTCCGCAGCTCGGTGCCGGGCACATTGCTCGACGAGCCGGTCACCGAGGCGGTCGACCTGCTGCCCCGCACCGACGGTATCCGCTGGCGGACATCCCGCGCCCGGGTGGTCGTCCGCCCGTCCGGCACCGAGCCGAAACTCAAGTGCTACCTGCAGATCGTCACGCCGCCGACGGCCCGCGCGGAACTCGAGTCCACGCGGGCATCCGCCGGCGCCGCAATGACGCGGTTGCGGTCGGAAGTATCAGAGCTGGTCGGCCTGTCCGGCTGAGGCTGAGGGCCGGCGCGGACGGTCACGCCAGGGGGCAGCCCCAGCCGGGCCGGGAACCAGCCGGGCAGGCGAGCCTCAGCTGGTCGGGGTTGCCGTCATGCTGCTCATCGCGTCCGCGCCGACCGCGGGGTCGGCCACGAGCTGCAGGCCGGTCGTGCCGTCGGTGGCCATGATGGTCAGGATCGCGCCGGCCGGGCCGTCGTTGACCGTGTACGTCGTGGTGCCCTGCAGCACGGTCAGCACGGCCTGCTCCACGTCGGAGCTGGGTGCCAGGCACGCCCGCGTGGTCATCGCGATCGGGCCGAAAGTCAGTGTGGTGTCGGTGATCTGCACCGTTCCGCTGCCGGTGTTGCACGACGGGCTGAGCACGACCCGATCACCGGAGAAGCGGATCCACGGTGTCAGGCTGGGGTCGACCGCGGTCACGGTGCTGCCGGATTGGGTGATCAGCCCGACCAGCTTCCAGCCGGTGTCCTCCAGCACCCCCGCACCGGTGGGCGCCTCGGTCAGCGCGACGGTGTCGGTGCCGTTGGCCAGCGTCAGCGTTCCGCCGCTGTAGGTCCAGGTGGGTGCGGACGCCAGGAACGCCGACAGCCAGGTGTCCTGGTTCATCAACGCCCCGTCGCACGCCATCATGGTCGAGGCCAGCTGCGGCGCGCTCAAGACGTTCCCGGCGACGGTGTACTGGCCGAACATGTTGTTGCATCCGCCCTTGGCGGCCAGTGTGCCGTTCTCGAACGTCAACGAAATCGCCGAGCCGGGAACGATGGTGTAGCTCCCGGTGACCTCCTTGGCCACGAGGGTCTTTCCGATCAACTCGGACGCGGCACCCGAGGTGCCGGAGCCGGTGGCCGCGCTCGACGCCGACCCGGACCTGACGGAGGCACTGCTCGTCGCGGAGGAGCTCCCGGAGGATGCGGCACCGGAACTGCTTCCCGCGGCGGGGGTGCTGCTACTGGCACACGCCGACAGGGCGCCCAACAGAGCGATCGCGGCGGCGGCCACCACCGGGCAACTCATGCCGGTCTTCCAGGTCACCTGAACTCACGCCCTCATCTCACCGCGGATGCGGCCTCGTGTACCGCACCGATGGCATGGTCGCAGCAAATCCTGCAGGCCGCGTGGCGGCGCCCGCAACGGCGCCGTCAGACCGCGCCGAATTGCCGATCGCCGGCATCGCCCAGGCCGGGCACGATGTATCCGGAGTCGTTCAGACGCTCGTCCACCGCGGCGGTCACCACCCGGACCGGCAGATTCGCCGCCGCGAGCGCCTGCAATCCCTCCGGCGCGGCCAGCGCGCAGATGGCGGTGACGTCGGCGGCGCCGCGTCCGGTGAGCAGCCGAATGGTGTGCACCATCGAGCCGCCGGTGGCCAGCATCGGGTCCAGCACGTACACCGGCCGGCCCGCCAGCGTCTCGGGCAACGACTCCATGTACGGCGTCGGCAGCAGGGTCTCCTCGTTGCGGGCGAGCCCGACGAAGCCCATCTGCGCTTCGGGAATCAGCGCGTGCGCCTGGTCGGCCATCCCCAGACCGGCCCGCAGCACCGGCACCAACAGCGGCGGGTTCGACAGCAGCGTCGCCGCGGTCCGCGCCACCGGGGTGTGGATGGGAACCTGCTCGACGGCCAGCGTGCGGGACGCCTCGTAGATCAACATCAACGTCAGGTCGCGCAGGGCCGCACGGAACGCCGAATTGTCCGTCCGCGCGTCACGCATGGTCGACAACCGCGCGGCCGCCAACGGGTGATCGACGACCATGACGTCCAGGTAGTCCGGTATCTCGTGCGGTGCTGGGATGACGGGGCTCACGGGCTGGACTCGCTTTCCCGGTGTGGTCGACGCGCGGACGGTGATGGCACCGTATCCGGCCGGGGGGGTGATCGCGCCACCGCCGGGGTCACCGGAGCGGACCTAGGATGGCCGGATGAGCACAGCGGCTCCCTACCGGCACACGACGGCCGCGCTGCCACCCCACCTGCGGGACGTCGCCGACGACGAGTCCGTGCTGCGGCGTTTCCTGCACGGACTTCCGGGCGTCGATCCGGTCGGTGTCGAGCAGCGCGCCGCGTGCCTGGCCACCCGCTCGATCAAGAAGTCGGCCAAACTGCAGGCGATCGATATGGCCATCTCGATGGTCGACCTGACCACCCTGGAGGGCTCCGACACTCCCGGCAAGATCCGCACACTGGCGGCCAAGGCGCGCCGGCCCGATCCGGACCGCCCCGACACGCCGCACGTCGCGGCGTTGTGCATCTACCCCGACATGGTCGCGATCGCGGTCGATGCGCTGACCGGCAGCGGCGTCGGGATCGCCTCGGTGGCGACCGCCTTCCCCACCGGCAGGACCGATCTGGCGGTGCGGCTGGCGGACACCGAGGTAGCGGTGAAGGCCGGCGCCACCGAGATCGACATGGTGATCGACCGCGGCGCATTCCTGGCCGGCCGGTACGGCAAGGTGTACGACGACATCGTCGCGGTCAAGGGGGCGTGTGGCGGTGCCCGGCTGAAGGTCATCCTGGAAACCGGCGAGCTGGCCACCTACGACAACGTCCGGCGCGCGTCGTGGCTGGCACTGCTTGCCGGCGGCGACTTCATCAAGACCTCTACCGGCAAGATCTCACCGGCCGCCACCCTCCCGGTGACACACGTGATGCTGCAGGCGGTCCGTGACTGGTTCGACCAGACCGGGCAGCGCCGGGCGGTCAAACCGGCCGGCGGCATCAGGAACACGAAAGGCGCGATTCGCTACCTGGTGGCGGTCAAAGAAGTGGCCGGACCGGAATGGTTGGACCCCTGCTATTTCCGTTTCGGGGCATCGTCGTTGCTCAACGACCTGTTGATGCAGCGGCGCACCCAGACCGACGGCCATTACTCCGGCCCCGACTACGTCACTGTGGACTGACCAGCTGATGACCACACCCTTTCCCGCGCAGAGCATTCCGTCACCCACGATGGAGTGGGAGTACTCCCCCGCCCCGGAATCGGCCGCCATCGGCCGGATCCGGGATCGCTACCAGATGTACGTCGGCGGCCGTTTCGTCGACGGCCGGGGCGAGGACGTCAAGACGATCAATCCGGCCACCGAAGAAGCCTTGGCCTCCGTCTCCACTGCGAGCACCGCTGACGTCGACGACGCGGTGGCCGCCGCCCGGGCGGCGTACCAGCAGACCTGGTCGCGAATCTCCGGAGCCGAGCGCGGCAAGTACCTCTTCCGGATCGCCCGGGGCATCACCGACCGAGCCCGCGAGCTCGCTGTCGTCGAGACGCTGGACAACGGCAAGCCGATCAAGGAATCGCGCGACGTCGACATCCCCACCGCCTCAGCGCATTTCTTCTACCACGCCGGGTGGGCCGACAAGCTCCGGCACGCCGGCTTCGGATCCTCCCCCCGGCCGCTCGGCGTGGCCGGCCAGGTGATCCCGTGGAACTTCCCGCTGATGATGGCGGCCTGGAAGATCGCTCCGGCGCTGGCCGCCGGGAACACCGTCGTCATCAAACCCGCCGAGACCACGCCGTTGTCGATCCTGGTGCTGGCCGAGATCATTGCCGACGCCGGTCTGCCGCCTGGTGTGGTGAACATCATCACCGGTGCGGGTGACATCGGTGCGGCGCTGGTGAACCATCCCGGCATCGACAAGGTCGCGTTCACCGGATCCACCGACGTCGGCAAGCAGATCCAGGCGTCGCTGGCGGGCACCGGACGGAAGATCACGCTCGAGCTCGGCGGCAAGGCGGCGAACATCATCTTCGACGACGCGCCGATCGACCAGGCGGTCGAAGGCATCGTCAACGGCATCTTCTTCAACCAGGGGCACGTGTGCTGCGCGGGATCCCGCCTGTTGGTTCAGGAATCGGTTGCCGACGAGGTCATCGACAAGCTGCGGACGCGGGTCGCGACCCTCCGCCTCGGCGACCCGATGGACAAGAACACCGATGTCGGGGCCATCAATTCGGCCACCCAACTGGCGACGATCCACTCGCTGACCGATGCTGGTGACGCCGAGGGTGCCTG
>JADGOY010000334.1 GCA_017882715.1 Nakamurella sp.
CCGGGGTTGAAGCGGAACGATCGGCTGACATGTTTCCACCGGTGGATCTCCAGGTACATGGTGTACCAACTCCACACCCAGGCGATGCCGCTGACGGCGGCCACCACACAGATCGCCGCGGGCCTCGCGCCGATAAAGGCGACCGCGCCGGCTCCGGGACCGCGTCTCGACCTGCGCTGGTGATTCATAGGCCGAAGGCGCTGCCCAGCGACAGGGCGGTGGCTGCCTCGCCGGGCGGTGGGGTCCCCGCCAGGTCGGCGAGGTATCTGGTCAGCGAGTAATGGGTCAGCGGTGCCGCGGCGCTGACGTGGTGCACGGTGCGGGCGATGACCGTGGTCAGCACCGTGTTGTCGCCGGAGTTGTCGTCTTCGTCGAAGGTGATCACGATCGCCAACCGCCCGGCCAGGTAGTCGGGGCCCTGCATCAAGACGGGCAGCCATTGCTGCAACCAGGCATCGGCGGTGCCAAGGGGGCAGTTGTGCGCGTCGTGGCACAGGTTCGGGATCAGCAACCCGACGGTGGGCAGGGTGCCGGCCCGCACGTCGTCGTGCAGGGCGCCGCCGGTCGGGGTGCCGGCCGGTACGTCGAAGTTCCGGCAGTTGCCGCGGTCGGTCTGGTCGGCGAAGTACGCCCACGGGTTGTGTTTGACGGCGTAGTCACCGCCGGAGACCAGCGTGCACGGGCCGGGCATGTCCTCGATGTAGGCCTTGGCCGTCGCGGACTCGGCGATCGCCGCGTCCAGCACGCTGGCCCCCGGAACGGGGTGGTCGGCGGGTGGCCGGTCGTCGGTGACCCCGAAGGTGGATCCGCCGATAATGGCCAGGTAGTTCGGCAGCGAGGGGTGCGCGACCGCTTGGTACGCGCTGGTCTGACCGTACGTGTCGGCCAGCGACGCCAAATACGGCATCCCGCTCGACACGGAAGACTGGGAGTGGTTCTCCTCCACCACCACCAACGCCTTCACCGGAGCACCACCACCACCCACCACCACCGCTGACGCCGCGGCCGGCGGATTCGAGGTGACGGTCGGGGTCGGTACCGCGGAGGTGGGTGCCGGTCCTATCGCGCCCGGCGCCTGGGACACCGGCGACGTACCGGGCGGCGGCGAGGTGACAGCGCTATCGGTAGCACCGCAACCGGCGACGGCCAGTGTCACCGCCGCTGCCGCGGCGGCCAGCAGAACCCACCGACGCATCCGTCCGACCTCCTGCCCGCAGCACCCGACGACACCCCGTGCACAGCCGGCGACCCTTCATGGTGCCGTCACGGAGGGGTTCGGCGCAGGTCACCAGGGACAGTGTGACGCTGCGGGTAGTGGCGGCGCCGCCACGGTCGCGGGGCACCCTTGCAGGCCGCGATGCGCAAACCACCCCCGGGGTTCGGTAACCCGGTACTGCTGGGCGGATGCTGCGCGTGGTCGGGGCGGGTCAGACGGCCCGCCCGTCGGCCATCGACGCCGAACTTCGCGGGTTATGGCGTGTCCCGGCGGATGCCGAGGAAGTGCCCCTGGCTGCTGTGTTCATTTCAGGATGTTCACCGCCCGGGCGATCACCAGCGCGGCGGTGACCAGCGACACGGACGCTTGAAGCATCATCGCCAGCTTCGCCCACCGGGACATCGGCATCGTGTCGGTGGGGCTGAACGCGGTGGCGTTGGTGAACGACACGTACGCGTAATCGGTGAACTGCGGCTCCCACTCCCGGTAGATGCCCGCGTTGTCAGACATTTGCGGGAACAGGAAATCCGGGTGCGGGTCGGTGCCCGCGGCCCGCGCGGCCGGGCCACCGCGATCCAATTCCCAGTACCAGAGCGCGAAGATGATCACGTTGGTGATCCAGATGTTCGCCCCGGTGGCCAGCAGCGGTACCGGGTCGTCCCCGTTGTTGCCGTGCAGCAGGTCGTCGATCAGCAGGGCCACAGACCAGGCGTTGGCCAGGCTGGCCACTGCGATCAAACCTAATCCCAGCCCGCGCAGCACTGGTGAGCCGCGGTCGATCCGGCGTGGGTTCGCCACCACCAGCACCGCCAGCACCACCAGCTCCATCACCGGTAGCAGCCACCGCCCAATCGGGGTGAGGTCACCGGGCAGCCCCAACTGCAAGACGATCATGATCAGCACCGCGACGCTGACCGGCCACCGCGGCTCCCCGCGGGTCAACCGCCGCCACGCCGGCACCGCCGCGCGGGCCACGTCGCCGACCGCGCGTTGACCGGCCTCGCTCACCGACTCGAAGTCCGGACCCAACCGCCGCTGCAACCGGCGCAAATCACCGGCCACCTGCGCCAACCAGTCCCCACCACCGGCAAGATCATCGGCGCGCGACGAGCCCGCCGGCTCTCGCGCGGAATCCTCGGACGCTTCGGACGACGGAGATGGGTCCTCGGTCACGTCATCGAGTATCCGTCACCACCAGAAAACACCCGAAAACCACCAAACAAGACCCCGGCCACACCGATGGGCACGAATCCATCAATCGCACGACTAAGCCCGACGGGCATCAACCCCATTTTGAATGGCTCCGCCGCACCGGTCTCAAGCCGCGCTGCGCAGCGCCGTTCTCGACGCCGCGCGCCTGGTCACTCCCAGGATCCGGGACCTGCCCGCTCCCGCGCGCTCGATCCGTCCGGCCCGACCTTCAACAAGCGCACGGCCCCGGGTTCGAAGGCGAAGCGGGGGTTGGCGTTGGCGTCCGCCGCCGGATCTAGTCGTTACAAATGCATCGACAGCGCGTACGAGAGGCCGATGATCGCGCCCTCGGGCGACTGAAGCCGAGCGACAGTCTGTCCCCCAAGGTTCGGTGCGGGCCTGGTGCAGCAGCGCGAACCCCTTCTCTTTCAAGTTGTCCGCAGCGATCTGGACGGCGTCAACATCGGTGACCTCGAACTCGATGCTCACCTGCGGCAGCGGTCGATCAGCTGGCCAGTCAGGGGTTCCGAAGCAGGCCTGGGCAGCCTGAGCCAGGGGCCAGACGCCGAAGCTCTTGCTGCCGTCGATGTCTTCGCTGTGCAGGTACCCGTCAGCTTCCGCCGTGAGCGACAACCCCAGTGCGTCGAGGTACAACCTTCGGCTGACCGCGGGGTTGGGGGTGATCACTGCGACGCTCGTGATGAACTGCACATCCATTGCGTCACCCTCCCGCAGTGATTCGACTGCCGGCCATCGTCGCAGCCTGCTTCCGACACTGCCGAGGTCGAGTTCGGGTAGCGGTCTGTCAGAACGCACGGCTGCTCCTACCGGCTCAGGCAGGCGAAGGGAGCCTGCCCGACCACGTTCCGACGACTTCCGATAGTTCGGCTCCGAATTGCTTGTTTCGGAGGTAAACGACTGTTACCGTCCGGACTGCGGCAGGAAGCCGCGGTTCCCGATCCGAGGAGAAGCCCGACATGACAGCAACTCTCGTGGT
>JADGOY010000335.1 GCA_017882715.1 Nakamurella sp.
GGCCGAAAGGTTCAGGCGAGGGCCCGCGGGCAGTGCGCGCTGGCGCCGGTCGTTGGTGTTTCGCATGCACAACGGCAATCGACACGCAGGCGGCTGATCCGATGGCCTCGACGTCCATGATCGTTATCGTCCCAGTGGGGATCCCGAACCGGGATTCGCGAACATGTGGCCTGACCTAAACGCAGTCCTTGCAGAGCAGCAGGCTGCGGTCGCTCTCCGGCGGTGGCTCCGTTGCCGATCTGGTCGGCGAGTGCCTGAGCCTTGGCGGTGTTGCGGCTCATGAGCTCGATGGTGTGACCGTGCTTGGCCGCCCGGGTGCCGACGGCGGTGGCCTTGTTGCCCGAGCCGATGATGCTGATGGTGGTCATGATGCGTGTTCCTCCGTCGTGTCAGGGTCAGTTGGCTGTGATGGTCTTGCCGGCGTGATGGGTTGCGTCGAGAGCGTTGGCCGTCCCGTTGAGGCTTGGCACTTGAGTTCGAGGTTGTTTCCGGCCGGGTCGCGGATGAACACCGCGTAGTAGTCCGGCGCGTACTCCGGCCACAGCCGAGGCTCATGCAGGATCTCGGCGCCGACTGCTGTGGCGAACTCGTAGCCGAGTCGGACAGTCGCCTCGTCCTCGACCCTGAGCGCAAGGTGGGTCTGGCGACCACCGGGGTCGGTCGCCAGGGAGAAGAACAGCTGGGCTGGCTGGCCAGGTAGGGCGTACCCGATCAGGTTCGGCATATCGAAGGTTCGCGCACCCCCGGCCAGGCTGACGATCTGGTCGTACCAGTCGCCGATGGCGTTCAGGTCCTCGACTTGGAGAACGACGTGGTCGAGCAGTGTCATGAGCGCTCTCCAGACCTACTGCGGCCCCGCTCTACGGCGGAAATCTCCCGCAGCGCCGGGACGAGCTCGCTGGCGACCGGCTGGAGCTGGCTGGCGATGGCTTGGGCCATGTTGCCGGGTCTGATGAATCTGAAACGCATGAGTGCCTCCGGTGGGATGGAATCGGGGATCGAACTGGTGGTTCGTGTTTTGATGGGTGGCGCCGCGATCCGTCCGAGCGTAGGGGCGCCGCCACCACGTGCTGTGTCAGATCAGTGCGCTGACGATCTCGTCGAGGGTTCGGGTTGGCCGGCCTCGTGGTGGAGTCGGGTGCCCCCGCGGATCAGGCCACTGCAGATGACGGCGTCCACCCAGAAGACGCCTGCGGCCCACCAGTAGCCGAAGGAGGGGCGGAAGGAAGAGCGCATGACGAAGTTCCTCTTCGAGCGGGGTGACCGTCGACGACGCGGTGCCGCCGACGCCGACGACCTGATGCACATGGCCGGCTGTCCGCAAGCGGATCCTGCTGCGGCGATGATGGTCGGGTGCAGAGGGATGAACATCCGGACCGCGTTGACATCGAGTCGGCGGCGGAGCGGGTGGGGTTGCGAGTCCGTCGGACGCCGGTCGTTGAACTGGAACCGGAAGCCTTCGGTGTCGCTGGCCGGGTATCGCTGAAGTTGGAGTTGCTGCAGCATTCGGGCTCCTTCAAACCGCGCGGTGCCTTCAATAGCGTGCTGTCCGCCGGTGTGTCCGGCGATGGTTTGCTCGCTGCTTCCGGTGGCAACCACGGCCTGGCCGTCGCGTACGTGGCGCGAACATTGGGGGTGCCCGCCGAGGTGTTTGTTCCGGCCTCGGCGTCACCGGTCAAAATCAACCGGCTGCGCAGCTATGGCGCCACTGTCACCGTGGGCGGGGATTTCTATGCTGACGCGTACGCGGCATGTCAGCAGCGCGCCGCGGAGTCCAGGGCGCTGGTCGTGCACGCTTACGACGGGTTCGCTACGGTCGCCGGTCAGGGCACGCTCGCCCGTGAGCTTGACGATCAAACCTCCGCCATTGACACCGTGCTGGTGGCTGTCGGCGGCGGCGGCTTGATGGGTGGTGTCGCATCGTGGTACCTGGGTCGCGCGCGGGTCGTTGCGGTTGAGCCTGCACGCATCCCTACATTCGCTGCCGCGCTCTCTGCTGGCGGGCCGGTGGATGTGGATGTCGGTGGGGTGGCCGCGGACTCCCTCGGAGCACGGCGCATCGGTCGCGTCGGTTTCGCGGCCGCTGTTGCGGCGGGCGTCAAATCGGTTCTGGTGACTGAGGAGGCGATCCTCACCGCACGACAGGTTCTGTGGGACGAACTGCGGGTGGCGGCCGAGGCCGGCGGCGCGACCGCGTTGGCCGCGCTGATCAGCGGGGCTTACCGGCCCGCGGCACGAGAACGCGTCGCTGTGATCGTGTGCGGCGGCAACACGGACCCTGGCGACCTCAACCTGATCCCCGAGGCGTGAAACGCCCTGGCGGCGAGTCGAGGCGGCCTGCCGAATTCCGCGGTCTCGGGAAGGATCCGGAAGCCGCTGGCGTCCTTGGGTTGGCCGATCATGAACAGCGGCGAGCGACCGTGGGCCGTGGGCCGTGGGCCGTCCACGTCGTAGACGATGTCGACGGAGCGGCTTCCAGGGTGTTCGTAGTCGTCACGGCGCTGTCGCCTTCCGCGGGACGTTGACGGGCCGATCGAGAGCGGTCGCTTCCCTTGATCGGTCGTTCCGTATGGGATCCACCCACGGTGTGGTGAACATCGAGTCTGGTTACCGCAACTTGATGTCGAGGTTCCGGATTCTGGGCTGCTCGTGCGCCCATGTTCGCCAGATCTCGTGTGCCCAGGTTTCGGCGCGGCGCGCGTGGTCGTCCGCATCGCCCAATTTCGCATCTCAAGAACTGGTGAGCCGACCCCGATCGTGGCACGGTCCGAGCGTCCGGAAATTTCGGCCGCCGTTCCAGCAGCAGCGCCAAGCGCAAGAAGGTGCCCCTGCCTTCGATACCGTGCTCGATGAACAGGCACTGCGCGACCAGATGCACGATCGGCGACTGCCGGGAACGCCGTTCGCACCTATCCCCTCCCTGGACTGCTGGGCCAGGTAGCAGTCCACCACCGTGCCGCGCCGCCGGGGCGATCCGACCCTGGTCAGTGCGTCGACCTGGACCTCACCGAATGCCCCCAGCATCCCGGCGCAGAAGGGACGTAGAAACGTAGACCTGTGTCGGACCAGCGATGCCGGGCACGTGGGCCGCACTCCCGGCAGCGAACGATCACCTACCCACTGGACCCTCGTCGGTGACTGTTCCTGAGTCCGGGTCAGCAACGACGCTCAAGTGCCCGGCGACGACCCGAAGCGGTCCGCCCCGCTCTCGCGCCCACACGCGCGTGTAGCAATAGGTCCCTGAAACCGTTGCACCGCCGGCTCGGACTTCGAGGCGGGCTCGAAGAGCGGTGACGTGTACGTCCTCGCAAATGCGACGCACCCGCAGTTCCTCAGGCTCGTGCGCGAGTAGGCGAACGGCACCCGATCGGTGGGACTCCAGATCTTGCGC